>CAYUJZ010000041.1:0-1529 GCA_964445165.1 uncultured Methanosarcinales archaeon | reverse complement strand
CTCGGTTTTGGTTTTCGTACCGGTTGATGAGCTCCATGGCTTTGTACTTGGGCGCGCCTGATAGCGTGCCTGCCGGAAACGTTTCACCCAGCACTTTTATCAGGTTGGTATCGTCAGTAATTTCACCCGAAACCTGCGAAACCAGGTGAATAACATGTGAATAGAACTGCACTTCGCGGTAGGTTTCCACCACCACATGGTCTGCATTCCGGCTCAGGTCGTTGCGGGCCAAATCAACCAGCATCACGTGTTCGGCATTTTCTTTCGGGTCATTGCTAAGCTGTTCTGCCAGTTCGCGGTCCTGCTCGTCGTTGCCGGTACGTTTAAACGTTCCTGCAATGGGATGGATGTACGCTTTGTTTTGCTGAATACGAATTTCGGCTTCAGGACTGGAACCGAAAATCCGGTAGCTTCCATAATCGAAATAAAACAAATAAGGCGATGGATTGATGGAACGCAGTGCGCGATATACATTAAAATCATCGCCTTCATACTGTTGCGAGAACTGACGACTCAGCACAATCTGAAACACGTCGCCCCGATAGCAATGCTCTTTCCCTTTGGTAACCAACTGCCTGTATTCCTCATCGGTAATATTGGAGGTTTCGCCTTCAAGCGCTTTAAATTTTCCGGTTGAAAAATTGAGGTTGATGAGCAGCTGGTGAATGTAATCCATTTGCGAAGATTCGCCTTCGAGCAGGTTTTCCACCATGTGAACCTGGTTTTTGTGATGATCGATGGCCACAATGTACTTGTAGAAGCAATATTTTACTTCAGGAATCTGATACCCGTCTTTCTTTTCAGCGGTAAAATGAATGTTCTCGAAATGCTGCACAGCATCGAAATTGATATACCCAAACAGCCCGTTTGCCGGAATTTTTATTTCTTCGGATTCCACATTGAACATTTTGAAAAAAGCATCCAGTTCATCGTGAAGTTTTCGCTTTCCTGAAAGCATGAATTTCTCTTTCTCTTTTCCCGGGAACTCGCGGGTTACTTCACTGTTGTTGACCGTAAAACAGGCCACCGGATTGAAGCACACAAACGAGTAGGCATTTTCGTGCCCGTGGTAATCCGAACTTTCCAGAAGGATAGCTTTTGGATAAAGCGTTCGCAACCGCAGGTAAATACTTACCGGGGTGACCGTGTCGGCCAGAATCTTGCGAACTACAGGTTTAAATTTTAATTTTTCCATATTATTCTATCTTGTTTCTTATTCATTATCAATGGCATACAAAAAAAAACGGCTCACCGTGATTCGATGAGCCGTTTTTTGCTTTTCGGGCAATAGCGTTACTTCTCTTCACGGATTTGTAAAAAGTTGCTGCGCCACCACCAGTTTGTATTTTTGTAAACTTTCATTTTAATTTTCCTTCCAATTCTCTTTCAACAGCTTTTCTTATCATTTTGTTCTTCGGTTTTAAAACAATAAAACCTGCCCTTTTCGAGGAGCAGGTCCATTTTGAATATCATTAAAAAATACCAATATGGCTATAAACTCCTCACTTAAGTAAGAAGACCCCACCACG
>CAYUJZ010000040.1:0-2110 GCA_964445165.1 uncultured Methanosarcinales archaeon | reverse complement strand
ATGCGGACATCAGACATGGATTACTCGAGTCAAGCTGGAACGAAGTATAAAAACTATCTTGAAAACAAAGGATACAGAAGAATAAAATCCATTTACTCTTATTAGGTTTCATGTCAATAGTCAGCGAAAATGTCACCCCTAAACCAATATAACTAGTCAGCAGAAATGTCACCCCCTTGAAGGATTTGGAGCAGGAAAACGTCCCACGCCGGGTGGCAGAAGGCCATTTGTAATGGCCTTTGGCCAAGAGGGTTTTGGGCTATGCATGCTATCAAGGGTCTACGTCTTCGCCTCAGATGAACTTCGCTTCGCTTGTCCTTGACAGCAGCCACAAGAGAAGCTCCAATGAACTAACCTCTTTAAACCTTGCTTTAGAACAAACTTGCTTAACGCAAACTAGTGAGCTTATTTTTAGAATAGAACATTTCAGTATAGCCAAACCAAGGCGATCTGTTTTTAGGTTTACACTGAGGTTGGGTTGCCTGTTTGTTTTGAGATTTGAGTTGCGGAGGCATTTGTACTATACTTTCCCTAGGCTGAGTTTTAAGCGGTTCGGGTTTAATAACAAAGCCTTTGAAAAGTACCCGCATCCCGATGTGCTTACTAGTTGCTACAGTAATCGTGTCATGAGGTGATGCAGGTACTTTCTTACTATTCACATAAACTGGGAGGCGATATTTCTGGCCTCCAAAAGAGAAAGAAAGTCCTGAATCAAGCTTTCTTGTAACTTGTTTGGAAAAAATAAGTTGAATCTGGGATGAATCTACTTTAGGTAAATAAGCTTTTTCTGGGTTAGCAGCCTGAACGGCAAATTTACGATTATAGTAAGGAATATAACGCTTAAGGAATTCATTAGCTTGCTGGATAGACGTAATCCCCTTACGCTTCATATCTTTAACCAAACGATCCTGCAAAGTTTCCCAAAGCCTTTCAATACCACCTTTAGCCTGGGCAGACTTAGCAATAATCAATAATATATTTAGCTCTTTTAGGGCTCTGGCAAAATGGGGTTGTTTTTCTATTTTACCGGCTAGTTCCTCGGCAATTGATAGTTTCTTTTTATTTTTACTATCATAAGCAAAGACAGTTCTTCCATCGGTATAGATTTCTTTTGGTAAGTGACCATCTCTATTCATCTGAAACATCAGCTCACAATAGCCTTCGAAAGTCTCTTCTTTCTCGAAATGAAGAGCTAGGATACGCCCAGTGGCATCGTCAACAGCACCGTGCAAGTGTAGGTATGAGCCATTGCTAAGCCAATCGAAGCTGGAAGCATCCATTTGGACTAATTCTCCTTCCCTTTGTCTAGCATTCCTGGAGCGATGTTTCTTGGGTCTGCGCTTGGCCTTGGGGGAACGAATACCCTTAGCTTTAAGGTATCTGGAGACAGTGCTGACAGATACAAAGATGTCTTTTTCTTCAGCAAGAATATCGGTAGCATGACAGAAGTTATAGCCGGATAAATCTGTTTCATAAACCTGGCATATCGAACTAGCTACTTCAGGATCCAATGCATTAGCAGGCTTACGCCCTCTATTCTTATGCAGAATACTCATAACCCCATTGTTGGATGCCTCCTTTTTCATCCGTTGTACTTGTCTGACACTGAGGTCTAAGAGTTCTGCTGCCTGCTGGTTTGTAAACCTTCTTGCTAATAATTCTTCAACAATGGTTATTTTTCTGGCTTCTTTTTTACTCATCTCTAATTTCATCCTCTCATTATAACTTCTTTCTTAAGGGGGGATGACATTTTCGCTGATGAGTTATACCATGACATTATCACTGATTAACAACACTCTTATTAGGTTTCATTGCCAAAAGAAATAAGAAATGGTATAATTATTTGCTGTTGATTAAAATATTTCCCTGTTCCGCAGAAGTTGCGGGACCGAATAGTCCGAGGGGAGGTGCATTAAATGCAAGCGTACGAAGTTATGTACATTATCAGGCCGGATCTTGAAGAAGAGGAAGTCCAAACTAATGTGGAGAAATTTGCAGAAGTAGTCACGGCTAACGGCGGATCAGATCTGAAAACAGAACTGATGGGTAAAAGACGCCTAGCTTACGAAGTTAAAAAGCATAATGACGGCTACTATGTCCTGATGAACTT
>CAYUJZ010000039.1:0-2645 GCA_964445165.1 uncultured Methanosarcinales archaeon | reverse complement strand
ATACCTCCTGCGCCTCCCGATCCCTAGCCATGCAGTCTTTCCCGCACGCCGTCAGGTTAAGCCTGACGATTTCACAGAAAATTTACATGGCCGGCTACGAACGCTTTAGGCCCAGTAAACGTGGTCACCACTTGGGGCGCCGGGATTACCGCGGCGGCTGGCACCGGTCTTACCCACCCCTTATTCGCCAAGGTTCCTGCCCTTGGCAAAAGCCATTGCTTGTGCAATGGCACTGGGAGTTACCTTATCACGCATACGCGCATTGTAAAGGTTTCGCGCCTGCTGCACCCCGTAGGGCTGGGACCAGTATCTCAGTGTCCCTCTCCGGGCTCCCCCTCTCAGGGCCCGTACGGATCTAAGGCTTGGTGGGCCATTACCCCGCCAACAACCTAATCCGCCGCCGGCTTATCTTCAGGCCGTAAGTTTCAAAAACAGCCCCTTCCAGGATCTGTTCCCTATCCGGGCTTGTCCTCAGTTTCCCGAGGTTATCCCGGACCTGAAGGCAAATTACCGACGTGTTACTGAGCAGTTCGCGGGAACAATTCCGAAGAAAAATTCCACGCTTGCATGGCTTAGTCAAACTCCCATAGCAGCGACCTCCCGCAGGATCAACGGGAATGTCTACTGAATACGTATCTCAAAGCTGACTATCGAATTGTCAGAGAATGCTTTCCTCGCACTTAAATAAAATTTAAGTGTTCATATGCAAGAAATTTACTCGGAGGCGATATGAAATTTTGTGCAAATAAAAGGATTTCTGGTGCGTTTATAAAAGTTTCGATGGTGACTTTTTTAAAGGCTTAGCCCTGCCTCATCTTCTTCTTGCGCTTTACCTTTCTCATTCTCTTCTTTTGCCATTTCCAGCGCATCTGCCTTGCTTTCTTCCATCGTCTTGAACTTCTTTTCATCCTGAAAACCTTTTTTGCTGCAGAATGATGGAAAATTGGTTGCTTTTTAAATCTTTTTGTTTTGGCCTGAGAAAAAAAGCTATGCTTCAAAGAGCCAGCAATAATCATCAGAATAGAGAAGGCTGAGGAAATCAATTTTTTCAGGATTCATAAGAAGCGAACTTTCTTTTAAATCATAGAACTGGTTAAATCTCCCCTGAAATACTGAAAAAAGCATTGCGTTTGCATTGCTGATGTCTGGCTGTGTTATGAATACATAGCTTGCGTTGAAGTATATTAGCGCTTTTTTTACATTCTCCGGCTCTTCCATAAGAAAGGTTGAGGCGATTCTTTGTGTCAGGTCCCGGCCTGAGAATGGCCCGCTTATTGTCCAATCGTACTGGTTCTGCTCTGTAAAGTAAACAAGGTCTCTTGAAGGAGAAAGCAGAATCGGCTCCAGCCTTGTGGATGCATACAGCTGGGCAGAATCAGAATACCAGGAAAAGGCTTCTCCTGAGAGGTTGCCCTGGTTGGCAAAATCTACGCATCCCTGAAGCTTAGGTGTGTATTCTCTCCGGTATGTCCTGCCATTAAGCTCAAACTCTACTTCCAGCCTTTCTTCATTAAGCACTCTTCTTTGAACCAAGTAGCCGTTCTCCAGCTCTTCCCTGGATATTTCCCTGCCCTGCATAAGGATCTCAAAGCCCTGCATAAGAACCATTGCAACAAGCATTATCAGCAGAAGCCTTCTGAAATCCCAGGGCATATTTGGAGTGTCGAGCATTCTTTATCAGAAAAAAGAAGAAGCAATTGATTAATAAAATAATCGAAAGAAAAAAAGAAAAAATTGCTGTTGCTTTATTTTCCCTGTATACTATACTTATTACGTCTCATTCCCAGGTTCTCAAGAGCATTTTCCAGAGGTTCACCGAAAATAAATGGAACATTCTGCTTTATCTCTTCCTCGGTTACATATTTATCGAATGGCACATAACCTGACATGGACTGCCCAAGAATGTTTTTTATTTCCTCGCTCTTCCTATACTCTGGAAGCTTAAACAAGCCAAACTCATTCCATTTGAAGTTGTAAGTTGCTATCTGAAATCCCTGATTCCTAAAATGCTGATCAGACACTTGATAAAACATGTTGCTTAACTTGGCTTTTACTGCTTCTGGGCTGGCGTGGGTTTTATTAAGTTCAGAACGAAGCTGTTCTCTGATACTTGAAATCTGGTTTTTTCCAAGACCTATGGACCTTTCTGCCTCTGCAGCCAATATCTCAAAAAAGGTTTCTGGGTCTTCTCCTCCATTCATCTTCTGCTCATAAAACTCTGCTGTTTCTTTTGAAGTCCCATCCACTTCCCCAGCTTGTTTAAGGGCATTTATTATGTAAATGCACAATGCAGAAGTTGCATCTTTTTGCTCTAGTTTTTCTTTTGATTTAATGTAACTATTTACAGCTGAGTAAGACTCATCCCTAATCGCAGTAGCAACATACCCAAGCTTTTCACTCATATTCTCAACATAATTTGTCCATCTTCCCAGATTTCCTTCTACAACGGAATCTATGGATTCTGGTCTGCCTTTCTTTTCGGTCATTTTTTTCACCTCGCAACGGGTTGTTCCCGTAAATTAGTGGTAACATTGAAAGTATTTAAATGTTTCTTTTTTTTCGTGGTCAAACAGTAACAATCCCCTATTAAGAGGCTCTGTTCAAAAAGTCCAAATAAAAAACAAATAATATTGTGGGCGATAGCC
>CAYUJZ010000038.1:0-2820 GCA_964445165.1 uncultured Methanosarcinales archaeon | reverse complement strand
TAGTGTTAAGCTGGAACTCTGTCAAGACGTTCCCACCAATTGCCTCTTTGAAGTCGCTGCTGACCTGAGAAGCCATAAGCAACCCTATTCCCCACTTCCTGAACTCTCGTGCACCTCTTGTAAGAGCAGCATAACCAGCTCCGCTGCATGCTGGATTTAAGAGCCTATGCACTTCATCAAAAACAACCAAAAGCTTCAGCTCGAAGCTCTCATCCCAAGACTGTTTAAACAAGGCATCAATCAATTTTGCAACAACTAAGTCATATTCTCTGGTGCTCAGGTGAGCCAAATTAAAAATAGTAATCTCCCCTGGAACAAGATAGTCTTTAATATCAATGTCGAAATTCATATCTTTTGGCGTGAAAATAAGGCCCTTGTAGCTTCTGGTGTCATCTTCACTTAGCCCAAACTTAGGATAATACTTCAAAATCTTCCTGTCTCTAAGCGCGCTCAAAAAGCCAGTCCACTGGCTTGTCGGGTCAAAAGCAACGACAGGAATCTTGTTGTTGAGTGCCTCTTCAGCAATAATGCTTGCGCTAACGCTCTTTCCGCTGCCGGTGCTGCCTGCTACCAAAGCATGAGTAGTTAAATCTGGAGCAAAAACATACGCAGGCCTAGATGTATCTGCAACCTTTCCAACTTTAAAGTATACAGCCTCATCTTTTGGCCAAGGCAGATCTCTGAACTTTGGCTTAATATACCTAACTTTAGACCACTTATAGGCAAGATATTTTTTTACTGCTTTAAATACCAAGAAAAAAACAAAAAAGCCTATAGCAGAAAAAACAACAACCTTAAACAAAAGCGTATCAAAAAAGCTCTGGGTAAGCTGGAACATGGACATTCCCTGAACAGTATACCCGTCATAATCTACATCAACAATAAGGTTGTAAGCGCCAAGAATCTCACTCTCAGACAGATTTCCAAAGTAAGACTTGTTCATAGTAATGCTTCTAATAGCTCTGAAGTGCGGGGGGGAAACGTTAAAGTAATCCAAAGTGTAAACCCTGTAGCTTTCAACATTTTGTATGCTTACAGAAACCTGGGCATCAACCTTTCTATCTACATGAAAATTGATGATTAAGAAATATATCAGCTCATCTCCAAGATTCACTGATTCTGAAAGTGCTTCAGGAGTAACTGAAATCATCTTTGAACCCTGAGCGAGCACCTCAACAAAAACCGGAATTTCAAGCACCTGGTTTCTGGTTTCTATAACAATGTCTCCCAAGATTTCTGTTACAAAGTCACCTGATTCTACATAAACACTCAGTGGAAGAAAAAACTGACCTCCTTCTTCAAAAACGAAGGATTCCTGCTCAAAGAAAACGTAATCCTCAAGTTCCGGGCTCACGGAAAAGCGGTATTCTGCAAGTTGAGGAAAGATTTGATGTATCCGGAGTGCTAAAGGAAGCGGATCCCCTCTAACCACTCTGAGCCGGTTAATCGGTAAAGAGGCATCAAACAAGTTGCAATCTTCGGGACAGCTAAGGTGTGTTTCACCAAGACTGCAAACGCCGTCACCACAAACAATATCTTCTATTGCAGAAACCATCGGAATCAAACTACCTAAAACAAATAAGAATGCTAATGCCGCCTCCAAAACTAATGCTAACCCTGCTGGCTTTAGTTTTTCCATTTTTCATAACGACTCCAAAAGGTTCACTTGCTTATTTTCAGGTTTGAATAGATTTCATCAATATACAACTCAACCATTTTGAACTTGCCTTCTTTCAGCTTTGAGTTGGCGAGATTATAATCCATCTCGAAATCGGAAACATCAATACCCTTTGCCCGGAGTTCCTCGATCTTTCTTCGGACAACTTTCAGACGAGAAGTGAAAAGCTCATAAGCATCTAAGTTCTCTTCAGACAGCTTATGTGGGTTATGCAATGGCGGGCGGAAGTTTATGAACCAGGGCTTACCTTTGTTATACTTAGCATTCTGAACCAGCGCTACACCAACACCCTGTCGGGTTACCCTTGAAGCAAAATCTTCCCCATACTTATCTGCGATTTTCTTGATGTCATTCAGGTTTTTAGTGTTAAGCTGGAACTCTGTCAAGACGTTCCCACCAATTGCCTCTTTGAAGTCACTGCTAACCTGAGAAGCCATAAGCAGTCCAATTCCCCACTTTCTGAACTCTCGCGCACCTCTTGTAAGAGCAGCATAACCAGCTCCGCTACATACATTGTCAAGCAGTCTATGCACCTCATCAAACACAACTATCAATCTAAGCTCAGGACTTTCTTCCCAATTACACTCAAACAAGGCATCAATCAGCTTGGCAACCACAACGTCATACTCTTTTGTACTCAGATGGGCAAGGTTAAACACAGTTATTTCTCCAGGGTTTAAGTAATCCTTAATGTTTATTTCAAACTCGGATACTTTGGGAGTAAATATAAGGCCTTTGTAGCTTCTTGTGTCATCTTCAGTTAACCCAAACTTTGAATATACCTTAAGAATGTTCCTATCCTTAAGTCCGCTTAAGAACCCAGTCCATTGACTTGTCGGGTCAAAAACAACAACAGGAATCTTGTTGTTGAGTGCCTCTTCAGCAATAATGCTAGCACTTACGCTTTTTCCGCTGCCGGTGCTGCCTGCCACAAGCGCGTGCGTGGTTAAGTCAGAAGAGTCTATGTATGCCTTTGCTTTAGTGCCTGCGACCTTCCCCACATAAAATACAGGAGAATCGGTCTGTCGTCCTGGCAACTTCCTTAAATCTGGCACAATATACCTTTGCTTAGCCCTTTGGTAAGAATAATACTTCCTAGCTAAAAAAAACGCTCCGAATACAACTGCGAAACATAATGTTCC
>CAYUJZ010000037.1:0-2964 GCA_964445165.1 uncultured Methanosarcinales archaeon | reverse complement strand
CCGCAGGAATCAGCAAAGGCATTAGTTATTTGAAGTATAAATAGTAAAAAGAAAAGTACAATAAAAACAGCAGATGCAGTAATAAGATTTTTCAGTTTCATTATTTAGCCCCCTTGGTTTTTTGTCCAGGTGTGAATGTAATGATTTGATTCATTCTATACATTTTAATCTAAAACCTAAAATAAAAAAATAAAAAATTACTTCTCATAGTTTGAATAGTTTGGGTTTGGAAAGCCTTCTTTTTCAATAAGGTAGTCTGTCAGAGCCTCGTCAAAGAAAGGTGCGTTTCCAAACATCTTGTCTACAACTGTCCTTGCTAGTGCTTTTTGCTCTGGGTTTCCCTCTAGCTTAAAGTTGTGGTAAACTGTCTTTCCACCAGGTGTATTTGGCGCAACTTCTACAATTACTGAGTAATCCTGGGTTGTTTCCACTGCGCTGATTCTTTGCCATGGCATGTTGTTCATAATAAGGTCTTTTGTAACCCACTGGTCGTTTAACTTGCCATACATCGAGAGAATCTCTGAAAGCTGGCTCTTATTCTCAGTTGCTATCTGTGGCACAAGGCGGTCATCATACCTATAACTTGTGTTGAAAATGTATGAGCCTGGGATATCCAGTTCTCCTACAGCACCATGAGAATCAACTGCCCTAAGCCTAAGTTCTTCTCTAGTGTTGCCGTTTGTAAAGGCAATCTTTCCTGAAACAATCGCTTCAATTGTCTCATAGCCTTTCTTTGATGATGCTTCTGGCCCGTATGTTACCTCAAGACCCAGGTGGTCTATCAACTCGCCGTAGAGCTCCTGAAGGTCTCCATCTATGTCATTTGCCTTAACTCTAAGCGCAGCATAATTTCCTGCTCTTTCGTTACCGCCACCTACTGAAGCGTCTAATGTAGGTGTGTTGTTTGGTGCTTTCATGCAACCTGAGCCTAAAGCAAGCGCTCCTGCTGCCACGCCAACTGCAACCATCTTCTTAAAGCGACCCGTTGGCTTCTTTATATTTTCAGAATTCACAGCATCATCAATGCTGCTCATTTTATTTTTCATTTTCATAATTCCCCCTTGAATTTTTTCTGGGGCTTTAGAGTAATAAAGCCCACAGTAGCACAAGTGCAGGTTGAGTTAATATTTAAATCTTTCTAAACTCCGAAGTGGTACTTTCTTTTTAAGAACACAAGGATGTGAAATGCTTGGTGCTGGTGAGCTAAGCTTTCTTTCCGCCTTTTCCTGGCTTCTGCTTCTTCTGTGGCTTTTTTTTCTGGGCCTGCTTCGGCTTTTTAAGGGAACTTGCTTTTTTTTTTGGTGCAGGCTGGCTGCTTCCGCTAAGAACAAAGATGCATTTTTCATGCTTCATCGCTAGGCAGGATGCCTCTTTGATTTCTATGCCAGAGTCAAAAATTATTGAGAACATTGCTTTTATAAACGCTTTTGCAAGCGCGCATACAGGCTCTTTTGCAACTCCTTTTATTTTAAGGTGCTGCTCGGCAACCTTTGAATGCTCAAGGGATACCTTTGCTGTTCTTTTTTCCCTGTCTGCGCCTTCTATTTTTATCAGGCCTAGTCCGGATGAATTGAATAGGTTGCAGTAGTTTTCCAGAAGCTCCAGCTTGTTTTCGTTTCTCATCAGGTGCCTGGAAAATCCAATAAGCGACCTTTTGTACTCCTGGAAAGAAAGCTCTTCATCAATCTGCTGGAGAAAAAAAGAGGTAGGAACAAGTGTCATGCTCTGCTCAAGGCAGGTTATTGAGCCATCTTCTATGTTAAGCTGGCGTGCAAAGATGAGCTTTTTTACAAAGGATGATAACATATAGTAAACCTGAAAGTTGTTTTTTATAAATCTTTTGCTTATTTATTTGAGCTAGTTCAGAATAAAATGTTATTTTATCAAACATAGATAAGATAAACTCCCTGAAATGTTGGTTAAGCAAATCGCTGGTTTTTTCGGAGAAGGGTTTTTAAACAAGCTTTTTTTCCAGTGATGGATGAACGCTGATGAGCTTAAGGGGCGGGCTCCGAACGAGATGCTTAGGATTCTTGCTGAGAGGGGCATAAAGGAGCTCAGGCCTGCGCAGGAAAAGGCAATCAGGGCCGGGCTGCTGGACAGGAAAAATCTTCTGGTGTGCACTCCTACTGCCTCGGGAAAAACGCTTATTGCTGAGCTTGCCATGATGAGCCAGCTTCTTGGTAAGGGTGGTGAAAGGAAAAAAGCGGTTTACCTTGCGCCGCTTAAGGCTCTTGTTTCTGAAAAGTATAGGGATTTTTCAAGGGATTACGGAAAGCTTGTCAGGGTTTCTATGAGCACTGGCGACCTTGATTCGAAGGACGAGTTTCTTGCTGACAGCAACCTGATTCTTACTACTCCTGAAAAGCTTGACTCCCTGTTGAGGCATAGGGTAAGATGGATTCAGGATGTGGGTTTGCTTGTGGTGGATGAGATTCACCTTATTGATGATGCAGGCAGAGGGCCTGTGCTTGAGGTTATAATTACGCTGCTAAGGAAGATTCTGGAGGATGTGCAGATTCTCGGATTGTCTGCAACTATTGGCAACCCGGGGGAACTGGCTCGGTGGCTTGAGGCTGAGCTTGTTGAGGATGACTGGAGGCCTGTTAAGCTCAGAGAGGGTGTGCTGCTTGGGAACGAGGCAGAGTTTTTTGACTTTTGAACCTGCCGGGGTCATTCATTACATAGTAGCAAAACGCCGAAAAACATATAGAGTTACGGTATCTACAACCAAAAAGATGAAACTACCTAATTTGCTTAACAAGGCTAAAAGCCAAGAGGAAAAAGATAAGGCTAACGAAAAGATTCAGAAGAAATACAATAAGCTTATAAGCCAGGGAAATGACAAAAGCCTTGAAGAGATAAAGGTTTTTAAGAAGCTAACTGGTGTTAGTTACAATTTTATTTAGGTTCAAATTTTCTTTTTAGAAAAAAGAAACAAAAAGAGAGAGGGGCTTAGTCCTT
>CAYUJZ010000036.1:0-4019 GCA_964445165.1 uncultured Methanosarcinales archaeon | reverse complement strand
CAGTAGCATAGCCAATCCTGCCGGAAAAGTCCCACTGCGCAAGCGCAGGCGCAGCCAGAATAAGAGCAAAAAGAGAGGCAAAAAAAAGCCTTTTAGTCGCTGCACTGGGAAAAGAGGCACTCATTCCATTAATCTCTTTGGGTTTTTGTTTATAAACCTTGCTTTTTTTAATGAGAACTAGCCAAAAATCTTTCCGAAAATAAAGAGCAAAACTTAAAAAAGCCTTTAAAAATCCTTTGAAAGCTTGCAGAAAACAATGAAAAACAACAGGAAAAACCCGGAAAAGGAAAAAAAGCCCATTGACTTCAGGTACAACTTCGCAAGGTACTGGGAAATAGCAAGAAATTACAAAGGGCTGATAATAGCTGTGCTAATCCTGATTCTCTTCTTCGAGGCATCCTATTCTGCGGAAAGCTTTATTTTCAAGTTCCTTACAGACTCAGCAACACTCTTTATCTCAGGAGAGCAGGACAGGCAGGCCTTTACCAGTTTCCTAATATTGCTTGCAGCAGCATTTCTCACACTAAAAGCCCTGCAGGCAATTTTCAGGTGGGTGTGGATGAGCTGCATTAACAAGCTTGAAACCAGCATGATGTTCGACCTGAAAAGAAAGCTCTTCAACCATCTTATTAACCTTGACCATGAGTTTCACACATCAAACAAGACTGGCTCAATAATAAGTAGGCTCTTAAGAGGGGCAAACGCAATAGAAAGGCTTACTGACGTGTTTGTATTCAACTTCATACCCCTGCTTTTCCAGACAGCAGTAGTTGCAGGGACAATCATGATATTTGACTTCAGCTCATCTATCACTGTGCTTGTTACAATATCAGCATTCATTGCCTTCAGCTTCTACATAAACAAAAAGCAGCAGGCATACAACATAGCAGCAAACGACGCAGAAGACTATGAGAAAGCAGCAGTAAGCGACTTTTTCACCAACATTGACTCAATAAAGTACTTTGGAAAAGAAGAAAGAACAAAAGCAAGCTACAAAAGAATAAGCAACAATACAAGACGGGCATTCCTCAGGCACTGGAATTTCTTCAGGTGGCTCTCTTCGGGGCATAACCTGATACTTGGAATAGGATTATTCTTTATCATATACTTCCCTGTGCTCAGGCTACTTGAAGGAGAAATCACATTTGGCCCAATAGTATTCATCTACACATCCTTCGGCTCAATGATAGGCCACCTTTACGGCTTTGACCACGGGCTAAGGGGCTTCTACAGGAGCATGGCAGACTTCGAGTCTCTGTTCAGGTACCACCGCGTAAAGAAGACCATAATTGACAAGCCAGGCGCAAAAAAGCTGAGAATAAAGAAAGGCACGATCTCTTTTGAAAAAGTGTATTTCAAGTACAAAAACAGGTATGTACTAAGAAACTTCACGCTTGATATCCCGCCCGAAAAAAAGATTGCCTTTGTAGGCCCCTCAGGCTCAGGGAAAAGCACGCTTATCAAGCTGCTTTACAGGCTTTACGATGTCAACTCCGGCTCCATAAGAATAGACGGCGGGGACATCAGGGAATTCCAGCAGGAGTCACTAAGGTCAGAGCTAAGCATAGTGCCACAGGAGCCAGTGCTGTTTGACGACACAATCTACAACAACATACTTTTCAGCAACCCAAAAGCGAAAAGAAAAGACGTATTCAAAGCAATGAGGTTCGCCCAGCTTGACAGGGTAGTTGCCGGCTTCCCAGACAAGGAAAAAACCCTTGTCGGGGAAAGAGGTGTAAAGCTCTCAGGAGGCGAAAAGCAAAGAGTCTCCATAGCAAGGGCCATACTCGCAGACAAGAAAGTGCTGGTTTTAGATGAGGCAACCTCGTCCCTGGACTCAGAGACAGAAAGCGAAATCCAGCGAGACCTTGAGAAGCTCATGAAAGGCAGGACAAGCATAGTAATAGCCCACAGGCTAAGCACAATAATGAAAGCAGACATGATTGTAGTTATGAACAACGGCAAAATAGAGCAGGCAGGCACACACAAAGAATTGATAAAGCAGGAAGGCCTGTACAAGAAGCTCTGGAACCTGCAGAAAGGCGGGTATATTTAGGCAACTTTTAGGAGTGATTGCGTTAAGATTTTATGCAATAAGCTTGGCTTCAGAGTAGCAAGGCAAAGCGGAAAGAAAAAAGATTACAGAATCATCGGAGAAGAATTGAACAAGCCAGTTTTAAACTACTAGCTTATCAATTCAATTTTCCTGCTCACAAACCACTGACAATCTTCTTTATTCTTTGCTCGTTTGTGAACTGGTCCTGCTTCCTGAGCATTGCCTGCCTTACTGCACTTTGAATCAAGCCTGCACTCTCCTCAGGGTTGTCAATAAACTCCAGCTCAACCTTAGGCTTCTTCATGCCTGAAAGCTCTAATGTAACCGTCCCAACATGAAAAAGCGTATTGAAAAAGCCATTATCGCTGTACAAGACCCTGGAGATATTCTCATAAGGCACCTCCTCGCTCTTCTTGATAAAAAAAAAAGACAGTTTCAGACACAGCCAGCCAGGATTCAGTAAACTCGTACCTTTGGTTCTCGGCTGCAAGAAGATTTCCTAAGAATACAAAAAGGGCAACCCCCACAAACGGAATAAGAAACAATAACAGAAGCATAGCCGGGCTTAATGAAATCCCCATTATTCCAAGGATTTCAGCAAACAAAGCAAGCCCAAACGTAAGCTCAAAAACAATAAGCATTAAAAGAAGAAGCAGCACAGCACCAAGCAGCGAAAGCAGGTTCTTAAAAAGAATTTTCCTGGTGTTGGGCTTCAAAACAAAGTTCTCAGGAGAAGCACCCGCATCTTCTGAATATGAATCTGGTTCCTCAGCCACCATTCAGCACACTTATGCAAAGAATCATTTATTAAACTATTAATTTTCTGATGAAATCCTGAAACATAAGCAAAAAACTTAGAAACTATAGCCACTATACTCACTATAGAATGAACTCAACAATCCAAATAAGCAAGAAAACAAAAGAGCTTATAGCTTCCTTCGGTAAGAAAGAGGATACATATGAAGACATTATAAAAAGAATGTACAAGCTTGCTGTTAAAGAGCAGCTAAGGGATTTCCTGATGTCATCAGAAGGAACCGTAAGCGTTGAAGAAGCCAGAAAAATCATCAACGAGTAAGATGGCAAAGGTAGAGATTGTTAGATCGCTTGTTCTTGAGATTAAGAAAAAGTTCAGCAGGGCAGAGGCAAACAGCATATTAGACTTAATCGAATCAGCCGGCAATAACCCGAAAAAAGGCAAGCTCATCGAACATTAATTATCTGTTCGGGGTGATATGATGAAAAAAACCATGGCATTAAGCTTGCTGTTAATAGCTTCGGTGTTTTTGATAACAGCCTGCTACGAAGAAGCTTGTGAAGAAGAGCACTATGAAGATATCTATGAAGAAGAAGTACAAGAAGATGACTTTGAGACACCAGAGGAGCCTGAAATTGGGCAAGAAGAATCAATAGAAGAATACATGACTGCTGCATTAAATGACCTGGTTGCTCTAGGCTCAAGACTCCACTGCACAGCTGAAGGTGAGGGTGAAGAAGGAGAGCCTATCCTGATAAACCTGTATCTTGATGGAGAGAGATACAGAATGAACGTTGAATCCCTGCATGAAGGCACAGCACTCGAAGCATTTACAATACTTGACGGGCAGGTTATGTACTCATGGAACTCAGAAACGCCTTTTGGAATGATGATGGACCTCTCTGGTTTCGAAGATGTAGAAGCACCTGAAGATGCAGAGCCTGCTGAAGCAGAACAAAAATTCGACTACAGGTGCGGGCCCTGGGTTCCTGTAAGCAGCTACTTCGTGCCGCCGGCAGATGTTGATTTCTGGGACATGGGAGAAATGCTAGAAGGCGTGGGCGAAGTTTTTGATTTTGAGTAAGTTTTTTTTCTTTTTTTAGGTTTCTTTTTATATTTATCAGAAAAATTTCCGAAAATAATGAGAAAAGCTTAAATATTGCTTAGTCTTACTATGTCTTACATGGAATCCATTACTATAAAAGT
>CAYUJZ010000035.1:0-5492 GCA_964445165.1 uncultured Methanosarcinales archaeon | reverse complement strand
AAAAAAACTGCAACCAAACAAAAATAAAAAAGAAAAAAAAAACAATAAAAACAAGAAGATATAACAAAAAAAGTCACAGGGAGCAAATGTGTCTGACTTTGAGCTTGACCATGGTCTTGCAAACAGTAAGCTTAAGGAAGGCAAGTTTAAGATGGTTGAGATATACTTACAATCCCTGGAGGAGAGGTTAAAGATATGATAAGGAGATTTTTTTTTGCATTCTTTTCTTTTTTGTTAGTTGTTGGTCTGCTGAATAATGCTTTCTCCTTGCCTGCAGTCAGCCCGGTTATTGAGGATTTTCGTCCTTTAGCCAGAGAAATAACTGGTTCTGTAATTCTGCAAGAGCCTAACGTAGTTTTAAGGTTAAAACCCCCGTTTAAGGATTCCTGGCTTACATTTGAAGTAAGCCAAGAGGGTGTTTTTTCGATACCAGCTAACGCAACAAGCATACCTGGGAAGTATCATTATTATTTTGAGGGCGGAGGCAAAAAGATGCCCCAAAATGGCACTTTTATTTTGTTTTTATATCATAATAATTCGCAGTATTTACCTACCTACGAGTCTTTTGCGAATAACAACTCAATTTATTTTTGTCAGCCACTTAATGCAACAAACCAGTCCGAATACGAATGCGAAAACGAGCTTTTCCAGGCGCGCGAAATAGAAAGATTCTCATCTTTGTACTATGAAACACGCGAGCAGAAATATCTTGATGCAGTAATGGGTTTGATATCTTCTGACTGGGCAGATGTGTCATCCTCATCAACATGCAACCCCCACTGGGGCCAATTCTCCTGTGGCCCAAGGCAAATAATTCAGGTGTATTCACACTCAGGCGCAAAGAGACAAGCGCATATTATAGATTCCCTTTGGAATGCATATGCATTTACAAGAGATGCTACGATTATGGATCTGGCAATAAACTTCTCAGACAATCACCCTCACGAGTGTAATGTGTGGGAATTGGACTTTGATTGTGGCTCTTCAAGTGACCAAGGAGATATGATTCGGGCTTTCTCAAATGCCTTCCTTCACACAGGAAACTCTGATTATAAGGAGATAGCTTACAACCTTTCAATTGAATCACATTCCAAATCTTCAAGTGTTGGCTTGGCAAGGGGCCTTCTTTTTGCATACGAAGTGTTTGGAGATGAATACTTTATCAACCAGGCCCTTGATCGCTACGAAGAAGAAAAAGATGCTTGTCTTGAATCTGCTTGTAATATAGAAAGATTCTACGAAGCTTTGCTGATGCATCATGAATTTTATCTTTTTTCAAATGACTACTATTTGAATGAGTCAGAAAACATTATTTCTTTGGAAGATATTGCTTATAGACGTCTTATGCTCTTGCTCAATCATATGGACTTTGAAACCTGTGGAAAGACCAATGGAACATGCCATCAGCCATATCAGCAGGCATTGGGAACAAAACTCTTTAGAGAGCTTGCTTATAATACAAGAACAGAACAGCCGGGAATCTACGATGTTCGTGTATCTAGCGCTCGAATAGATTCAAATATTACCGTCTCAGCAAAAAGCGTAGGCGAAACTGGAAGTCTAAAACTTAATTTTCGTGATTCTCTGGCGTCAGAAGATCCTTTCTTATCGGTAAATTTCTCGCATGAAGGAGTTGCTTTAATCGCCGCAAGCCATTTTCCTTCAAGTACTTTTTTGGAGTTCTTTATAAATAGTACTCAAGGTTATAGGTTTCCTGAAGAAGGCACTTCGCTGATTCCTATCCCTTTTGAGTTTCTAGATTTGTCTGAGACATTAGCAGAAATAGCTTTTTCTAATCCTGTTGAGTTTTGTGAGCCCTTTAGCTCTGATCCTGTTTATGGCTGTGTTCATGACTTTATGCATGGAGATTACTTGCATGCTCTAGCCTTCCATGATAAAATTCTTGAAAACCCTTCTTTTAGCCATGCTGTGTTAATGGTTGGCAATGCAACAATAGATATCACGGACCCGCGACTTTACTCTACATGTGACCCAACGCTGATAGACTATCAATGTGAGCTGGTTAATCCCCGGGTGCCAAGAAACCCTTTGCGACTTCCGGTTTACCGAGCAGCTTTACTTATAAAGGGCTATCTTGAGCTGTACGAAAATACAGGCGACCCCCTTTATAGAGATTATGCTTTCTCTTTTATTTACACTCCCCAAGATGGCTGCGATTTTATGGCCGGTAATTATGATTGCGAAAATACAAAAGCACAAGGAGAAATAATCAGTGCATTAGCAAAAGCCTATCAGCTTTCGGGAAGATCTGACATTCAGCATGCACTAGATGGTTTAGTTTCCAAAGCTCTTTTCATGTCATACAACACAACATTAGAGATGGGCCTGCTTGATTATCTTGCAGTTTTCTCAAATCAGACAGTTAGGGACAGAATCCTGGATTTTTTATCACAATCACCAACTTGCACTGAAGATTTCTCATGTAGTTCTTATGAGCTTTACAGGGAAAACGAGCTTTACTGGAAAGCGTTTGGCTTTTTTGAAGAGGATTCCCTCTTTTTGGAGGGAAACAATCTTTTAAGGGCACGACCAATTAGCTTTGGCTATTGTGACCCAAACACAGGTGACCCCCTTTATCAGGAAACCAAGCATTCCTGTGAGTATCCAGATGAACAGGCATCTTTATTAAGGTCTTACTCTGCTGCTGCAAGAAATTATGTAAACAGAGACCCGCCAGACCTTAAGATTGACCTCTTTGCCCCAAATAAGGCAAATTTGCATGACTTAGTGAATGTTATTTGTGAAGTAACTAACGTAGATAGCACTTCTCTCCCTTATGCGAATCTGGTTCTTTCTTCAGGCCACTTAATTGTGTCGGTTGACACCAATGCTTCAAAGGAAGGCAATTATGTGCAAATTAAAAATCTCGAGCCAGACCAAAAGATTTATGCGAACTTTACGCTGAATCTTACAACTGGCGGCAACACTTCAGTAAGTTGCTTTGTCCTTAATTTTGGCAATCTTACTTTTATAGAAGTAGACAACATAGGAGATATTCTTTCGTTGTCTAGCAATCCCTATGTGAACACTTTTAATAACAATACACTTTACATTAACCTAACCAACAAAAAAAGCTTCCCAATCCTAAACGTATCACTTAACCTTTCCTATCCAAACATTTCAGGACTGGATTTTTCACCGGGTTTTCATAGTTATTCTATTCCTATGTTGTTTGCTCATGAATCTTACTTGATAAATTTAAGTTTAGAAGGAAGCTATGATGGGCATGCAAGAATAAACATATCTGCTACCTCAGACAACAATGGCTCTTCTGAGATGAGCGTAGATTTCCTAAAGGTTATTAACTCAATGCAAATTAGCTATGAGACTCCTTCAGAATTATTGTTATTCACTTCAAAAAACCTTACTGTTTTAGTAAATAATACAAAATCCTATCCAATAAACCTTTCATTTAACTTTTCCTTTCCAGATTCAATTATCGAGTCAGAAAGCTTTTTTCAGGAGCATCTCAATCAGTCAGAGTCATCTTCTTTTTCACTTGGGATGTTTCTTCAGAACCACTCTAACGAAAGCATAAAATACAACCTTTCCATATTCTCTCCCTGGGGCATAAACCTATCTGAGAGCTTTGATGCAATATCAGATAACAGAATAATCCGCTTCGATGCTGAAGACATAACAATTCAGGAAGCTTTTAATGGGACTGGGCACTTTAATGTAAGCAATATTGGGCTGAGAAACCTTACAAATGTTTCTTTGTTTCTCAACTCAACTAATGTTAACCTTACAGAATACTATGCTCAACCTTTAATGCTTATAAGCCGAGTTAATCAGTCTTTGATTAACGCCTCAATCCCTTTAGCAATCACTAACCTGTCAAAGGACGATGAGCAAGGAGTAACTCTATTTGCAAATAACTCAACCGAAACCTTTAATTTTACTTTCAGCGCCTCACCAAATTCCTTTAATTACTCTTTGCTTGTTAAGTCTTCTTTGTTTAGCTCTAATTCAACTCTTTTTGTAACTGATCATAACGGTAAAAGTTGTTTTTTAAGTCCTGGAAGGTCGTATTGCAACCTGTCTCATAATGGCGTGCCTAATTTAAATTTCTCAATTTTTTTTAGTTCTGAGCAGGAAAGCAATGTAACTATTCAGTTTCTAATGCTGCAGGAGCTAAATATTTCAGTTATTAATCTCTCTGAAGAGCACGACGGATTACTTTTGCTTTATAATCTTGAGCCAGAAAACATCTTAACAGTTGTTTTCTCTTTTGTTTTGGATTCAAACTTAGGAACTGTTGACTTGTTTGCACTTAATGCTGACAATGCTACAGGGAGTGATTCTTTCAAGATAAGTAGATTTCTTCCATCAGCGTCAGGTGCGGCTGGTTCAAGAGGGGGTGAAGGATCTGCACCTGTTCAGGAGGAAGAGTACAATGAAACCTGGATTCTTGAAGAAATAGTACATGAGGTTATGCTAGATATTGGCTTGTTGTTAGAAACTATCCTGGAAGAAAAAATCTTTAATCCTTTTAACCTGAGCAAAAGTCAAGTTGATCTGAACACCTCTCTTAGTCTATCTAGCTGTATCTCTGCAAAAAGACGCTTTATCCCTGTAAACAACACATACTACCTTGTTAGCTTTCACCTGGATTATAATTGCGATGAGCAAAGCCAAATAGTTATTTATGAACCATTAAGTCCGTTGCTTAGTTTTTCAGATCTAGAAACGAACCATCCTTACAGCGTTGGAGAAAAATACATCGCCTTCTTGATAAATCAAACAGGCCTTTTTAAATTATATTCTTTTAAGCTGGAAGGCCAGCTTGCAGACCTTTCTGCTTACGCTAACTCAAACCTTTCCACGCCTTTTGGGGCTCTCTCTTTGCCTGACCTTGTAGTTGATGAGGACTTGCCGGACGAGTCAGAAGAAGAGCCAGATTTCGTTCCTGTCCATAGAACAAGTGCTGTAACTGATTTGGTAAATGAGTTCTGGAAGGAAGCATTGATTGTAGCATTCTTGATAATAGCAATCTTTATTGTTTCATCTTATATTATTGATAAGAACCTGCTAAAGCCCCTGCTTTTATTTAAAAGATATAAAGTTTCATTTGAAGAGCAGCTCAAAGAAAAAATTAGTCGTTTGCAGAAGAAAAAAATCAGCATCTCTTCCGAGGAGAAAGTGTTGGTTGACATCAATATGGCGCTTTTATATGCAGAAGCACTCCTAAAGAAGAATAAGCAGGAAGAGACCCTGCTTGTTTTTAAGCAAATGCTTGAAATCCTTCGTAAAAACAAAGCAATGCTTGCAAAGTATGCTCAAACCAAGTTTAGAGGAAAACTGTTTAACCTTATTCAAAGGATGAAGAGTGTTGCATACAACTTAAAAGAGAGTGGCCATATTACTCATGTTCCAGATATGACAATTTCAAATAATGATGAAAAGAAGCAATCGCTTGATGAAATAAAGAAAGAAGATCAGATACATTATGATTATTACATTAAGCTCTT
>CAYUJZ010000034.1:0-5649 GCA_964445165.1 uncultured Methanosarcinales archaeon | reverse complement strand
CAGAGCCCTTTATATCAATAAATTAATAAATGGCTTACTTTAACTGTAAGGCATGAGCCTTAAGCCTGTCTTGATATCGCTGAGCATTATTACCGGGTTTATTTTTGTAATTACTGTCTCAAGCATCTATGTATCTGATATGATTACTAATGGTGATGCGTGCAGGTGTGTGATTCCTGTCCCACTTATGATTCTGCTGCTTTCCTCACTTGGGGTTTTTGTTGGGGGTGTGACCTCTTTTGTGTTTATCGACAAGCTTAGGGAGAAGGAGCAAGAGATGGGCAGGATGAGCCTGAACTCCAGGGAGATGCTGCTGAGGATTCTGGAGGAGGATGAGGCGAAGGTTGTAAGAAGGCTGCTTAAGGAGAAGGGAAAGGCGGCTCAGGCACAGATTACGAAGGAGCTTGGGAATGACAGGGTAAAGGCTCACAGAATTCTTAAGAAGCTGGAGGAGAAGAAGGTTATATTGATTGACAGGGCAGGAAAGAGCAACTCTGTGAGGCTGAGGAAGGACTTGTTCAGGGCTGTGGGGGAGCCTGGGGAGTGAGAGCCTTTTCTGCTTTTGCTATGAAAACCGGGAATGCATCCATTATGACTTCTATGGTATAATTAAAGGATTCCGCTTCTTCCTGAAGGGCAAGCCTGTGCATGGCTGGCGAGATTAGGACTGCTGTGAGTTTCGGCTGTGCCTCAAGCCCTTTAAGAGAGTCTAGGCAGGACAGCTTGTGGCGCGTGCATACTGTGCCAGAGTAAAGATGTGGTGTAATTGCAGTAATCTCATGGCAGAACCAAAACCTGTAAAAGCCGTACGCTGTGTGCTCCGGAGGCGAGACCTGTTCAAGATATGTGCAGTTGAATGCTGTGTTAAAAAATTCTTCTGATAACTGGCCTAATTCTTGAGAGTGGCTTATTAGCTCTGGGCCATGCAATGGAATGAATGTGAGGTGTGTGACGATTATTATCAGTATTAAAGCTGTTTTCGTGCTGAGCAGGGTGCGAATGCTTTTTTTTTGCTTTTTGCTTATGCCAGTTGAGAAGGCTGTGTATAGCAGCGGAACCAGGAAAAAAATGTATGATGAGAACAGGTATCTTGGGCTCCTCAAGCCCACGTTCATGTAAGAAGAATAATATGTAATGAACGCTAATGGAAGCAGGGCCCAGTATTTTTTTTTTGCTGCTGCAAGGTATATGCTGAGTGCGGCCAATGGTGAAATGAGAATCAGGTAAGGGATGTTTGGTAGGAGATAAAGCATGATTTCTTCTTTTAGGAAATGGATTGACATTGGATTGTTTACATTGAAAAAGAGAGCGTGGTAAACTGCGGGAATGAAGAGAAATGCGAAAATTCCCAGCATAATTAATAGTAGCCTGTCTTTTATGGCTTTTTTTGGAGTGAATGCAAAAGGCATTAAGATAACAAAGAAGCCATACTCAAACTTTGTATAGGCCAGCGCCAGTATGAGAAGCAGAAAGAACGCCTGATAAAAACCGGTTTCTTGCTTAAGCTGATTCTTTTTTAGAGCATAGAACACATAAGCAAGAAGTATTACAAGAAAAAGGGAAAAGAACTCTGTGGAGAGGTACACCATGAGGTAAAGGTTGAGTGGGTTGAAAAGGATGACTGGGGTTATTAGCATTGGCAGCAGATGACTTTTGGCTGTCTTTCTCAGCAGGGCATAGAGAAGCAGGCCTGATGAGATGAATATGATCAGCGAGAATAGGGAGAGATTGGTGCCGAAGCCGACAATCATTGAGAAAAGAAAAAGCAAAAAGGAATAGCCGAAGGGATGTGATGGGTGAACCAGGGGCAGCATCCCGAGCTTCTGGCTGAATGGAATGCCTGTGTCGCGCATAATCCTTACATGCTCAAGGTATGTCCAGGCCTGGGCGTCCTCGCCGTAGACTGGCTGGTACTGGTGCGAGTATGATGAGAAGAAGAGGATTGAAACAAAGGCGAATGCCAATAAGAAGGCTATATCTCTTTTTGTTATGTGTTTCCATCTTATTGTATTTTTCAGGAATAAAAAAAGGAAAAGCATAAAAAGAGTGAATGTGGCAGCAACTATCGGGTATTCGTACCTTGAGATTGCGCTTAGCACTGTTTCGAAAAGTGCAATGGGCATATTTGGAAAGACAGGATGCTATTTAAAAGCTTTTCCGGAAATAAAAGCAAAAAGCTTTTAAATTAGATTAACTTCCAAGTAGTAAAATGAACGTTGACAATAGCAGAATTTTCAAAAGACTGACGGAAAACAGGTTTACCACTCCGCTTTTTCTTATAAGCCTTGACGAGATTGAGAGGCAGTATAAGAGGCTTAAGGATGCTTTTAAGGGCAGGGCAAGGGTGTTTTATGCGATTAAGAGCAACCCTGACAGGGAAATCCTGGGGTTTCTGGCGTGGCTTGGGTGTGATTTTGAGATTAACACTTCTGGTGAATTGGGAAGCGTGGCTTCTCTTGGAAGGGGGTGCATTAACAGCGCTCCTGTTAAGGATATCGAAAGCATAAGGGTTATGCACCGGTGGGGCGTTGAGCATTTTGCCTTTGACACTGTTGGTGAGGTTGAGAAGCTTGCCCTGCATGCGCCCGGGTGCTATGTTTATCCCCGGCTTTCTGTGTCTAATGAGAAGAGTATCTTTGAGCTTTCGGGCAAGTTCGGGATGAAAGGAAATGATGCTGTGCATGCCCTAGATATTGCGAAGAGCCTTGGGCTGAGGCCTGCAGGGGTTACTTTTCATGTGGGATCGCAGTGCAGGAGCGTGTCTAACTGGCAAGAAGGCATCAAGGAGTCTGCGAGGGTGTTTAAGGCGTGCAGGGAGAAGGGGATTGAGCTTAGCATAGTTAATATCGGCGGGGGCTTTCCTATTAATTACAGCAACAACCATATTGGCATTGAGAGCATTGCTGAGCCTGTACTTAAGTGGGTGAATGAGTATTTTAGGAATAATGTTGAGCTCTGGCTTGAGCCTGGGCGGTTTATCTCCGGGCCTGCTGGGATGTATTTTACTAAGGTGATTGGGGTTAAGAACGGCAACGGCGGGCACTATGCTTATGTGGACGGCTCGGTGTTTACCGGGCTGATGGAGGCATTGCAGGAGCAGGGTGAGTTTCCTTACAGGGTTGAGGTGCTTGGCAAGGCAGGGAAAAGCGCAAAGTATAAGGTTTTCGGGCAGTCCTGTGACGGCACGGACATTATCTTTAATGAGCTTTCGCTCCCTGAGCTTGAGGCTGGGGATGTGGTTGCCATTTACGGCACAGGGGCTTACAGCCATGCCTATGGCTCGAGGTTCAACGGGCTGAAAGTGCCTCAGATTGCATACCTGCGAGGCAGGAAGCTTACTTGGAGGAAGTGAGATGGGAAAGCTGGAGTTTACGGAAGTTCCTGAGGATGGCCTGGAGGAAGTGATTAAGCTCGAGTATGATGTTTTTAATTCAAGACGGTTTATTGATGAAGAAAACCAGAATGAAAAGAATGGCCATTGCATTTCTTATTACAAAAAATTCAGCGACAGGTCGCTTTTCTATGGTGTGTATAATAACAACTGCAATAATAAGGAGCTTGTTGCCTGGTCAAGGATTATTTTTCCTTCGAAGGAGGTGCTGGATGATTTCAGGGAGAGAATAAGAAACTACGCCAACAGCCAGATTTACCAGGGTAATAAGAGGAATAACAAGAAGATTAGCAGGAAATGCTTCCAGACCACGAGCGATTTTGAGGTTTTTGGCCAGTACAGAAAGCTGATTTATGATGAGATTAAGCAGAATGAAATTATTGAGATTGGGACCATTGGACCGAAAGAAGCTAACCTTGAAGGGGTTAGGGCCCTGCGCCTGCTTAATGCCGGCATGATTCATGAGCTCCATGAGATCGGCGGTTTTGATTATGCAATAGCAAGCGTTGATGAGAAAGCCAAGAGCTTTTTCAAAGACAAGTTTTACCCAGGCATGCTTGAGATAGGAGAGAAGAGATACTACATGGGTAGCAACACCATCCCTATACTTATTGGCTTCAGGGACTATGAGCCCACAAAAGCAATAAGAAAATACTTGAACGAGGTAAGGGCAAAGTGAGAGGCGGGGGGAAACTTAAGAATCCGGAAGATGTAAAAGTTATTTCGCTAGATGAAATTGCTGAAAGCATACGCAGGAACGAAGAAAAGCACCCTGAGTTAAAGGAAGTAAAGTTCAGGGAAAGCAAAGGCTGGGAGGATATTGAAGGGCTGTCAAAGCTCATTGAAAAAGTATGGAGCAACTATTACAAAGGAGAGAGCAGGATTGTTTTCTCGCCAGAGTACATAAATTATGAATTCGGAGAAGATTTACAAGTAATTTCTGCAGAAAATGAAGATAACTTATTAGGTGTGAGTATTGGAAAAGAGATAGAAGTCATTGTAAAAGGCAAGCCTTCCAAAGGATTCGTTGCAACTGGTCTGAGTGTTAAAGAAGACTGGAAAAAAAAAGGAATTGGAAAAGCAATTCATTTTAATCAACAGAAACATAAAGAAGAGAATAATTATAATTTTATTTCTTATTGGTTTGACTTAAGGAAAACAAGTCAAGGCAGTTCTGCTAAATTGTTTCCTGATACAATGTTTAATTATAAGATTCCATATTATTTCAAAGTCGTTGATTTAAAGGGAGCAAAAGAAAACGAGAATCTGTCTGGGCTAAAAGCTATAGGAGCAGAGCTGTCATACCTGCTTAATTCCAGAGGAAAAGAAAAAAGAAGAACCATAATCCAACCAAACAGGCCAAATGATGCAGAATCGGTTTGTGATATAATTTCTGAATACTCCAAAGACAAAGAGGTGCACTTTGTATTTAAGCCAGAGGACTTAAGAAGGAAAATTCAGTACTCTATTGAAAACCCTAATGAAGCAGTTCATTGCACCTTTGAATCGATTGAAAAAACCGTTGGTGCTGCAGGAGGGTTCAAGCACCAAAACGAAAGTAAAGATAAAGGGATATTGTATCTTGACTACCTTTTTTTTAATCCAAAAGAGGGAAATCCTGAAAAAGGATTAAAAGAAATTGAACAATATGCAAAGGAGATAGGATGCTACGGGATTCTTGTGCCAGAAAGCTCAACAAACTTAAGCAAATTTTCTCTCATACGCCGGGGTTACTTTCCTTTAGGAAGCCAGCTTCTGGGGATTGAGCCATTAAACGAAGAAACCAAAGATGAAATCAAATATGCTGGCAAAGATGTTTTTTTCCCGCTAAAATAAACTATTGGAATACTGCTTCAAACAAATCATGTTTCTTCATGAGAGATGTCTTCTTAAGATGAATTTCTTTCGAGTAAACAGACGAGAGAGCTCCAGAAAGAATCCCCCTGACCAAAGAAAAGTCGTTTACATCCTTCTCAAGTGGTTCCCAAGGGAAATACTTCATAACAACTTTTGGTGTTTTTCCTGGAATTACTGCTACATCGCCAAAGCCAAAGAGAACAAAGGTCTTAAGGAAGAAATTCAGGTTTTCTCCCTGGAAAAACTCCTTGCCCCAATCAAAACCAATATCAAATAGAACCTGTTTCTCTTTAATTCTTGATTCAAGGAGATATAAAACAATGCACCCAACATAAATTAAGCAATAATCCCTCCAATAAAAAAGGCCGTCCTCTGTCTTAAAAACTTTATCATAGATTGCA
>CAYUJZ010000033.1:0-6158 GCA_964445165.1 uncultured Methanosarcinales archaeon | reverse complement strand
GTGTCGTTTATAGGCGACCTGCCAGACAAGTCTGTCCTTGAGGGAGAGTTGTTTAACTATGTGCTTCCAATAAACAGGACACTGCAGAACGGGACACTAACCTGCCTGTACGCAATGTCCCCTGTCCCGGAAGGGCCAAGGCAGCTGAACAATGACGGAACCGCATGCGAGTTTTTCTTCACCCCGACCTTTAATGATGAAGGAAGCTATGTAATTAACTTTACAGTTGGGGATGATGACGGCACAGAAACCAAGCAGATGAATCTTGAAGTGATAAATGTGAACAGGCCCCCTGTTATAACATCCACTCCAAAGACAACTGCATATATTGATGAGCCATATGTTTATGAAGTAAAGGCAAACGACCCGGACGGCGATACATTAAACTATATGCTGCTTCAGGCTCCAGAGGGAATGACAATCAATTTCACTTCAGGAAGGATTTACTGGAAGCCTGCAGAAAAGGGAACATTTCCTGTTAATGTAAGCGTAAGCGACACCCAGGTTAGCGTGTTCCAGAATTTTAATGTTGTTGTAACTGAAAGAAGCTACATTGAGATAACCAGGCTACGGGCAAGTGTTGATGGCTCAGTGAAAACTTATAGCCAGGGAGACACTATAGATGTTAATCCTGATTCTAATGTAGAATTCAGGATTGATGTGACAAGCCTTTATACAAGCACTGACGGCATTGAGTTTGACGAGGTCTTTGCAACAGTTATTGTTGAGAACTTCCTGGATGAGGGCTTTGAGGATTTTGAAGAAGAATCCGATTTTTATGCATTAAGGCCAGGGAGGTCAAGGACACTTACAGTCCCACTTAAGGTACCCTTGCAGATTCTTGATGATTATTACACTGTTAGGGTAATAGTTGAAGCAAACGATGAGGAAGGCAATACCTTTATTATTGAAGAAGAGTATTATCTAAGGGTTAGAAAATCCTTAAGAGAGCTTTATGTAAGGAACTTTGAGGTTTTCCCTGAAAAAATAAGGTGCTCAGGAACCATTGAAGCCTTCGGGACAGTCTACAATATTGGAAGAAGGGATGAAGACGCTAAGATAAGGATAACCAGCGCAGAGCTAGACGTAGATTACCAAAGAATGGTTGAGCTGTATTCAGACCCTTATGACAGTGACAACTCCTTTAAGTTTTCTACCCCTTTCTTCATCAGTGAAGATGTAGGTGCAGGGAGGTACAGGCTTGACCTGGAAGTGCTTTACAATGACGACAGGGAGAGGCTTACTGCTTTTGCCTTTGTTGATGTGGAAGCGTGCCCAGAGCCAGAGAAGCCAAAGGATGACGAAGATAAAGACCCTATAATAATCACCGTGCCGGAAGAGCCGGAGGTTCCGGAAGAGCCAGGTGTGCCAAAAGACGACATTATCTTTGAGCAGCCATTCACAGAGAGCCCAATGTTCTTAGCTCTTCTTGGCGGGATTTTCCTGCTGCTGATAGTGCTTGTTCTTGTGCTTCTTGTTTTCCTGCTTAAGAGATAAAGGCACGAGCAAAAAAACAAACCTTTTTATTTTTTCTTTCTTTCTTGCTTCTTATGCCATTGTACATGATAGGCTTGGGGCTTATCCCAGAAAATCTTTCCATTAAGGGAAAAAGACTTATCTGCGCTTCAGATAATGTTTTTATTGAGTCATATACTTCAGTCTTTTCTGAAGGCAGAATCTCTCAGCTCGAGGAAGAGTGCGGCAAAAGATTCCAGCCCTGCGGAAGAGAGCTTGCAGAGCAGGAGTCAGGTAAAATCATCTCGCTTGCAAAGCGAAACAAAGTTAGCTTTCTCGTTATTGGTGATGTGTTCTCAGCAACAACCCACTCAAGCCTTTTTCTCGAAGCAAAGAGAAGCAGCATAGAAGTTAAGGTGATAAACAACGCTTCTGTGCTCACAGCAGTTGGCATAACAGGGCTTTCCCTCTACAAATTTGGCGCTACAGCAAGCATAGCCTATCCAGAGCCGGGCTTCTTTCCCAGTTCTCCCTATTACATGCTTGAAAAAAACCTTGCTGCAGGCATGCATACGCTTTTCCTGCTCGACATAAAGCAGGACAGGGAAATATACATGAGCATCAAGGACGCTGTAGGCATACTGCTTAAGCTTGAAGCAAAAGAAGGAAAGCGCCTCATAGCTAAAGACATGCTGGCAGTAGGCTGTGCAAGGCTTGGTGCAGAAAGCCAGGCAATTGCATTTGGAAAGCTTGGCGAGCTAGAGGAATTTGATTTTGGCGAAAAGCCACACTGCCTCATCATCCCTTCTGCGCTTCACTTTATGGAAGAAGAGATGCTTAGCCTGTATTCAATAGAAGCAAAGAACAGCCAGCTATAACATATTCAGTAAGGGAGCTTAAGCGATACTTCCTTTCCGTCAGCAAAGACCTTTGGGCTCCTGAAAACCTGGTCCCAGTGGATAGGCGCAGAGATGCTTCCCCCAAAGAGAATGTTGTTCCCCAGGGCAACATGGGCGGTTCCCTCGGCTTTTTCATCAATGATAGTTGAGCCGACAATATTTGCCTTTGGATTAAATCCCAGGCCAATCTCGCCAATGCAGAAGATTGAATCGACCTCTCTTTTTCTGTACTCTTCTTTCAGGGCTTTTTTTAGCGTATCTGCTTCTTTATCGCCTGATATCTTTACAACCCTGCCTTTTTCAACAATTATCTCAATGGGCTTTTTGACCAGGATTGTCTCCTGCTTTGTCCTTGCAGAGCCATCAATTACAAGCTTTCCATCCACACCGCCTTTTTTTGCAGCAAAGAAGACCTCTCCGGCAGGCAGGTTGCCCCCAATGTTCATAAAGTCAAATATGCCGTCAGATACAATAGGTTCCTTAAGAAAAACATTTGCCTTTATGGATGTGCCTGCTTTTGTTTTGATAAACAGGATTCTTGTTCCTGCTAATTCTCGCTTAACCTTTAGCATTCTTTTCCTGAGCTTAGTATAGTCGATATCAAGAGCATCCATAAAAGTCCTAGAAAACTTTGCTTCAACCATTCCCAAGCTTGTTGTAACAATAAACCTTGTGTTGTTTATCCTGCAAAATCTCCTGAAAGGGATATCACTAAACTTAGCTAGCTTGTTAGCCAGGTTAAGTATTGCTATGCTGTTCTTGTTTATATTCTCGACAGTTTTTGAGAACTCTGTAATGCCCTGGCCTTTGCCAGAAAATATAAGGATAGGAAAAAAGCCAAGCCTCTTTGCTGCAATATAGTAAGAGAGCGAAACCGTGTATGGAAAAAAATTATCAGAATAATCAGCAAATATCAAGATCTGGGTGCCTGGCTTTGCCTTAAGGTTTGTCTCAAAGATCTTCCTGAATTTGTTTGCGTTCTCTCTTGCAATGTCAAAGAAGCCTGCTTTTTTTGCGTAGTCAATGCTTTCTCTTGTGTGCATTCATTTTCTTTTGAATCTGCCTTTTAAATACTTTTCTTTATTATAGAATCAATATTGTTAGAAGCGCTAGCCGGGCTTTAATCCTTCGGGGCAATAGCCATAAGGGTTGAAACAAGCATAACTAAGAACGCAATAAAGAAGGCAGTTCCCCAGGTTTTGTCAATCTTGTCTGTAACTGTTAAGATGAAAGAAATGATTAGCCCCAGGCCCGCAAAGATAAAGAAGCTGTTTGGGGCTTCGTGCATCTCATAGTTTCGAAGCAACTTTGGCATGAGAAAAGCCAAGTGTCAATTAATTAAAAATTTTTAGAGTCACTCAAGAATAAACACTTTTTAAGCTTATTTATCTTTTCCCTTTCTTTTTTTGTTTTCCTTGAACTTTTTGATAAGCTCGTTTAGCTTTGTTTTCTGTTTCTTGAACTCCTGCTCTTCCCGAGTATAGTTGCCAAAATCATACTTGAAGATGTCTTTTCTGATCTCTCCTTTGAAGGATCGGTATATCTCTGTTCTAATATTTCTGGTTAGATAATTCAATGACTTTTCTTTTTCTATTCTTCTTGCAGATACATATATCTTTACTGATTTTAACATGCCAAACTTAGCATGTTTAGCAGACCTCCGAATTAAATTAAAGTCTTCACCAATCTTTATCTGCTCATCAAAGCCCCCGATTCTCTCAAAAATCCTTTTTGTAAGGAAGATAAACGCCCCTCCTGAAATTGGCCGGAAAGTAAATTGCATCATTCTTGCATAGGTGTTATAAGCCTCAAAAAAAATCTTATATTTCTTAGACTGAGAAATAAAATTACATGACGCTACTTCAAGATACCGCTTCTGAAACTCATTAAAGGCCTTCTCTATAAACCTCTGCCCAAAAGCCACATCAGCATCAAAGAACATAAAGTAGTCGCCTTTAGCTGCCTTTGCGCCGTTATTTCTGCCAACACCAGGGAGACCCCCATCAACAACCTTGCACCCATGCTCTTCAGCAATCTGCCGGGTTTTGTCTTTTGAATTGTTGTCAGCCACGATTACTTCATAATCCCTAAAGGTCTGCCTTTTAATGCACTCAAGAAGCTTTGGAAGGTATTTCTCTTCGTTAAGCGTAGGTATTATTATAGATATCATCTTGCTTGTTTTCCGGAAAACAGCATAGGCAAGGAATATTTTCTTAATAAGCTTTGCTCTTCGTGGGATTGTTCTGGCTCACAAAAAATATAAATTAAAGAAAAATCATTTCTTAGGCTTTTTTTCGTTGCCTTTCTTTTCTGGCTTTGCCTCTTTCTTGGCTGCTTTTTCTTCTTTTGCAGCTTCCTTTTCGGCTGGCTTTTTCTCCTCTGCTTTTGGCTCGGGCTTCTTGTCTTCCTTTTTCTTTTCAGGCTTAGCTTTCTCTTCCTTCTCTTCTGCTTTAGGCTGTTCCTTCTTTTCCTCTTTTTTCTCCTGCTTTCCGGGCTGCCTGTCTTTTTCTTCTTTAGCTTCCTTCTTCTCTTTTTTCTTTTCCTGTTTCTTTTCAGCAGGAGCATCAAAAAGCTCTACAGTTGCAACAGCATCCTTCTTGGTGATTCTGACCTTTACCTTGTGCGGCGGGCTTTTAATCCCGTTTTCCCAAATCCTTAGGTTTAGGTGCCTGCCAATCTTCACTTCATCTGTTTTCATGTGCCTTGCGGCAAACTCCTTGATAATGCTTATTGCCTTCTTTGCCCTTTTGTACTTTGGGGTTTTGATAACCTTTTTCCAGATAGGAATTATGAACACTTTCTCTTTTTCATTTTTTTCACCTGACTTTTCTGCCATTTTTTCACCTTTTGCTATGGTTAAATCTTAAGCTTGCTTCTCTTCCAGCTTCTCTTTGCATGAGAGATCCTGACGGGGTGCACTCTCCTGCCTTTTCCGAAAATCTTTGGAATCAGCCAGAAAGGAGCCCAGCTAGCCCAGGTGCCTCTCTTTGCCATTTTCTTTTTTTTAGAAAGATGCTTGTTTTTTGCCATTTTTTCACCATGAATTTACTTTTTTGCCTTTGTTTTTGCCTTCTTGGGCTTGGCTTTCTTCTCTTTTCCCTTGCCTTTCTTTTTGCCCTCTTTTTTGTCAGGCTTTTCTTCTTTCTCTGGCTTCTGCTTTTGCTTTGGCTCCTTTGCAGGCGCTTTCTTTTCGCTAGGCTCTTTATGCGGCCTTGGCTTTTTCTCTTTCTTTGCAGGCTTCTCTTTTGCAAGCGCTGCTGAAAGCTTGTTTAGCATGGATTCCCCCTTTGGAGTCACGATCCTGCCTTTATGCCTTTTCCCTTCAGCGTTTTTTATCAGCCCCTCCTTTTCTAGCTGCTGCAGTATAAGCCTTAGGTGGCTGCCAGCTGCTTTGTAGGTTTTTTCAGGCTTTGCGCCCCTGTTCTTCTTCCCGCCAAACTTGATTCTGAGCTTTGAAACTCCGATGGGACCGAGAAGGTAAACCTTTCTTAGCACAGCAGCTGTTCTTACATACCACCAGTCGGGTGATTCAGGGGGTCTTTGCTTGAAATGCCCTGTCTTTACAAAGCCAGCCCATTCAGGCGGCTTTACATTCTCGCTTTTCTTCAATTCTTCCGCGACGGCTGTTATCAGCCTTTCCGGTTTAACATCATAAACTGTAGCCATTTATTCTGCACCTCAATATGCCAGAACCTTTAAACCCAATAATAGGAGAAAACCATTCAGTTTATAAAGGTTTTTCTTAATAGGGCTCTGTTCAAAATCTAAAGATTTATAACCCTCAGCAGCCGTAAGGCTGTCTGA
>CAYUJZ010000032.1:0-8422 GCA_964445165.1 uncultured Methanosarcinales archaeon | reverse complement strand
GACTTATCCTCAGGAAAAGCCACCTCTAAAGACGGAGCAAAATTATCATAAAGGTAAAAAGCAGAAAACCCTGGCACATTAAAGCTGATGTTCATTAAGGAAAAATTCTGGCTGGGAGTGTACATTACATAAGAAACGCCTGAAACATTCTTACCGCCTGGTGCTTCTATGTAAGGCTCTGAGGTAAAGCCCAATCCATACAGTGATACAAGCGCTTTCCTGTCAAGCTCTTCAAATATGGATGTATTCACGGAAACAAAAGCCTTCCCGAATTCTGCTGGAGCGACAATGCCAGCAGCAATATTTTTCGTTATATTCTTAAGCAGGCTGCCCGAGTAATCTTCTGACAAGTCAAGCCCGGAAAAGCTAATAGAGGCAATAGGCTTAAAATCATCAACCCAGTAAAAATCAGCCTCTCTTTCAGGATAGCATTCGCTTGATCCGTTCGCCTCAATTATCAAGTCCAGAGAAACATTGGAAAAGTCAGCAATACTGCAGAAATTAGTTGATTCTGCACCAAGCCTGAAACAGCCGGGGTCTTCAAACTCCGGAGATGAGAGATTGTAAAGGATAACTGAAGTGTAATTTACACCAGAAAACTCAATCGGCTCCCCGGCTGAGTTAAGAAGCAGAAGAGAAATATTTTTTCTCTGAAAGTCAAAGCCAGAAGTGTTAATGAAAGAAGCATTACCCAGCCAGGCCTTTGAGCCTTCATCATAGGATAGCTCCAAAAGCTCAGGCTCTGCACCCAACTCTGAAAGGTTTACAAAAACAGAGTTAACATTGCCGTAGTAGTCAACAATAGACACATCAAAAGAGAGAACATTCCAGCTTTCATCAAGAGAGCAGAAAAATTCCCCTGGAAAAAGAGAAAAAGACTCAACAAGAACAAAATCATGATATTCAAGAAACATTAAAGCACTCGTAATGTTTATTCTGGCATAGCTTTGGTCTGATGCGCTGTCATAAAGAACCCTGCCAGTATCAGCAAGCAGCTCTTCAATCTCATGAGGAGTCATAGACTCATTCTTAAGCCTGAGGTATTGGTTGATGATTGCAATCGCTCCAGACACATGCGGGGTTGCCATAGATGTTCCTGACGAAAAATTATAAGAATCATTTATCCAAGTTGAATTTATCGAGCTTCCAGGAGCCGCTAGGCGTACAAGCTCGTTTCTATTAGCATAAGTGGCGAAACTATCTGACTTAGTCGTAGCCGTAACGGGAATCACTTTCTCAAGGCAGGCAGGAAAAGAGATCTGGGTGTAGTTATTGCTGTTGCCAGCCGCGGCTACCACTGAAATATTCTTATCATAAGCTTGATTTACAACAGAGGAGAAGCTTGGCCAGGCCCCATCACAGTAATTCTCATAGAATTCAGCAGAATAGCCAAGGCTCAAGCTTATTACAGAGATATTGAAATCATCCGAGTTGTTTATGCAAAACTCAATCCCTTTGAGAACATCAGACATATCACCCAATCCAGCATCTGAAAGAGCCTTCACAATAACAAGGCTTGCATCCGGGGCAACGCCTTTTATATTTCCATTAGCAGCAACAATCCCAGCTACATGCGTTCCATGGCCATGCCCATCAAAAGGGTCTTCATTATCACTTACATAATTATAACCCAAAGGAATCTTCTCACATTCAGGGGAAACACCATCACACCCACCAAAGTCATTATGCTCATAATCAATGCCAGTATCAATAACGCACACAGACTGGCCTTTGCCGGTCATATTAATTCCATCTATCTAAAAGCCAGAAACATGCGGGACATTTACAACATTAAGGGAGCCGCCGCCATCCCCTACTTTAAGGAAAGTATAAACCATAACATCCTCTTCAATGCTCTCAACAACGCCAAGGCTCCTTAGGAAAGCTACCTCATCATCAGAAAGCTCAGCAGAAAAGCTGTAGATATACTGATAGGAATATCTGATTTTTTCCCTTCCAACCTCATCCTGCAAGAATCTCCTTAGATCTCCCCTGAGCTTGCTTGTTTCCAGCTCATTCATAGCAGAAACAGCCTTCCCCCAGCCAGCAACATCAACCGGCTCCCTTAAGTTAACGATATACCTCGACACTTCAGCCCTGCCAGGCTTATCCAAAGGCTCTGAAACATGAATTCCAAGCGTCTTTGGGCCTGCATGAGCAACCGGAATAACTAAAGGATACCCCGGCAAAGAAATTCCCTCTTCATAATGCGTAAAAGAGCCAGCATCAGCATAGCCCAGGCTAGCCAAAAGAATTAGAAAAAAAAACAAGAAAGAAAAAACCCTTCCAGGAAGCCATTTTCTCCTCACGCTCAATAAAGCACCGCCTCGCACAATCCTCCTATGCACCTGCATGCTCCCTGCCCGCAGTCAAGGGTTCCTGGAACACATTCCATTGAGCAGACAACATCTTCGCAGTCTGGAGCGAGCTCGATAGGCACACAAAAGTTTGCATGGCAGCAGTCCTCAGGAACACAATCCTCATCAGACACACACTCAGAATAAATTACGTGGTCTCCTGGAGAATCCACCTCTTCATTAGGCACAGGGCACTCGCCCCTATATAAATCCCACTCCTCGCACCTTGTCCCATCAGTAAGTATGCAGTAGCCAACCTGGCCCTCATCTGTATCAACAATTTCCAGCTCGCCATCATGGTCTATGCAGTACATAGAAGCCGGGTTGGGTAGCCTCACATTGTCCGGAACAGTATCATCAACAAGGCTGCTGTCCGTACATCCTACAAAAAAAAGCAAAAGCACTGGCAGTAAAGCAACACCTAAAAGAACCTCTTTTTTTTTAGCTTTCATTCAATCACCTTAGAGAATAAAAATCTATGCTTTTTTAAAAAGCTTTCTAAAATCTTTCGTGTTAGACTAAAGATAACGATAACGCTTAAGAATAAACAAAAGAAAAAGAAGAAAAAAAAGCCGTTCTTACTCGGTCTTAAAGAACTGTATGGAAAGCGGGTACTTCCACAGCTCGTTTTTGCTTGCCTTAACTGCTGCCAGGATGCAGAAGATCAGGTTTAGAATCCCCAGTACAACCATAATAGGAATTCCTATTAAGATTATCGTGAGAATGCCTGCAACAATCATGTAAATGAGCAGGCTAAGCTGCCAGTTGAGGGCAGTCTTTGCATGGTTTTTTGCCATTTTATCCTTAACTACCAGCATCATTATCAAAGGACCTAAAAACCCTATAAACAACCCAAGAACATGGGACAAAATTCCAAAGATCCTCTCATCAGAACCTGTTTTAGATGTGTTTGTATTTGCCACTTTAATAAGGTTTAGGGGTTTTTATATATAAAGTTTGCCTTTAATTAATAAATGAAAAAGAAAAAAAAAGAAAAAATTTAATTAGGCACAGACCAAAATAAACCAGTTTAGTTAATAAAAGAGATGCACAATACAGCCAATGGTGATACAGAATGAAAGATAAAAAAACCAAGATAAAAGCTTCAATAATGTTCGCATCCCTGCTGATGCTGGTGATGTTCTTTTTCGGGTGCTATGCGCCAACAGGGTCGGATGATGATTACGACCCAGACATCTCCCCTTCAGGCACATTTGCCACAAGGGAAGAGTACATTACATTCGTCAAGGAAAGCGGAATAGGATATTATGCTGGAGGCGGAGTCCCTAGAAGCGTGATGGTAGATGACATGATGATGTTCGATGCTGACTTTGCAATGGCTATGCCCGAATCAGCAGAGAAAACCCTCGACTTTTCTGAGACAAACATTCAGGTAGAGGGAGTAGATGAAGGAGATATCCTCAAGACCGATGGAAACAACATCTACACTATCACAGAAAAAACTCTTTTCATAATAAAAGCATACCCTGGAGAAGATGCTGAAGTAATCTCAAAAACAGCGTTCCGGGACCAGCCGGCAGGCCTCTTCATAAAAGGAGACCGGCTTGCAGTATTCGGGGATGTCCAGGATCCTGATATCTTTGATAATATAGGCATAAGAGTCAGAAACGGGCTTACATTTGTCAGCATCTACGATATCTCAGACAGGGAAAACCCAAAGCACCTGGAAGACTTCAGGTTCGAGGGAAGGTACGTAAACTCAAGGATGATAGACAGCCAGGTGTACATCGTAACCGGCATGTACCCAGAGTTCAGAATTATACACCCAATGCCTATTGTAATGGAAGGGGGGGTTGTAGGAGAAGTCGCACCAAGAGATATCTTCCACTTCGGCATGAGGTATAACAGCCCTTATATGACAGGAGTGCACTCTGTTGACATAAAATCAATTGAAAAACTAAGCTCAAAGATAGTAACAACAGACGGAACCCCAACAGTTTACATGTCACAGAACAACCTTTACCTTGCTTCAACTAAAAGCATAAGCTACTGGGAGATTTCAAGCGAGGTTGGCAAGGAAATAGTCCTGCCCCTTCTTCCAGATTACTATAAAAGCATTATAGAAAAAATACAGGAAACAGACTCAGACGTGCTCTCTTACTATGAAAAAGAAAGAAAAATTCAGGAAATCATAGGAGAGTATGTCTCAATGCTCCCAAGCGATGAGCAGCAGGAGCTTTCAGACAAGGTTGAGGACGAGACAATTGAAAAGATGAAAGAGTATGAGTATCCGCAATTTACCTCAATAATAAAGCTCTCAGCCAACAGCGGAAAGATTGAAGTTACAGATAAAGGCAGCGTCCCAGGCAGAATCAACAACCAGTTCTCAATGGACGAGCACAAGGGCAACCTCAGGATTGCAACCACCATCCAGCCAAGCTGGGAGTGGAGGTATGACTTCGGGCTGAAAGAGTCCATAAACAACGTTTATGTGCTTGACAGGAGCCTTGACATCATCGGAAGGCTCGAAGGCCTGGCAGAAGGAGAAAGCATTTTCTCAGCAAGGTTCATGGGAGACAGGCTCTACATGGTAACATTCAGGCAGATAGACCCATTCTTTGTAGTAGACCTGAGCAACCCAAGAAACCCAAAAGACCTAGGTGAGCTGAAGATTCCGGGCTTTTCAAGGTACCTCCACCCATACGATGAAAACACAATCATAGGCATAGGAAGAGAAGCAACAGAAACCGGAAGGGAAATAGGGCTTAAGATATCCCTCTTTGATGTCACAGATGTAGAAAACCCAATAGAAACCACAAAATTCGTCTCAGGCCAGAGATACATGCAGAGCACAGCAGAGTGGGAGCACAAGGCATTCCTCTTCTCAAGAGATAGGAACCTGCTGGTAATCCCAGTTTACAGCTTCGGCGGAAGGCTCATGGATGACATGGGAAGATGGATTGAAGACGAAAGCTACAACGGAGCCTTTGTGTTCAACATCTCAAAAGACAGCATAGAGCTAAGAGGGCTAATAGATCACGACAAAGGAGAAGGAAGAAGATACTACAGGCCAAGCGTAGAGAGAAGCCTCTACATAAACGAGCTGCTCTACACCAAAAGCCCATACCTCCTAAGGATAAACAAGCTCAGCACCCTTGAGCCAGTCAAGGACGTAGATCTGGAGACAGTAAAGCAGGCAGGAGGCATACCTGTCTACTGAAAGGTAAAAAATTTTCTGTTTTTTTTATTTCTATTTGAAAAGATGCCAGTAGTAAATAACTCCGCTCTCAGGTATAGAAACAATGTTCCTGTAATTGCCTGCATCAAACTGCCGCCTTAAGAATCCAGCAATATCCTTCTCATCAAAGCTGTCGCACTTTTCAACCATTACAAGAGTCCTGTTGAAATACTGCCCTCTTATATGGGAATCTGGCGCAGCAACCACAGGAATGCCCAGCCTCTCACCAAGCCTCTTCGCAGTGAAGTTCAGTATAGCTCCTTGCGGAAATGCATACATCCCGTTAATCTCAACAAAGTCAAAAAAATCCTGAAACTCCTTAACGCCCTTTGCCCTAATGCTCTTGAATATCCTTGAAGTTGCATGCGGAGCGCCAATCAATGCACCCTGAGGCCTTAGCTCAAGCAGAGTCTTTTCAAGGCTCTGGTGCGATTCAGGAACCTTGCTAATCCCAATCCTAAGAACATGCACAAGCCTGCCATGATAAAGAGCAGTAATCTCAGCACCAGCAAGAACATAAAGAGCATGCTCATCCCCTTCCCTTGTGACCTTATACGTCGTTTCGTTTACCTTAGCTACCTCAAACCCATCTGAATCAAGACAGCCAAAAAAGCTTAAGCCTGCCAAAGCAAGCTCCTCAAGCCTTGAGATTGAAACTCCGGCACAATAATCCAGCTTCCTGTCCTCGTGGTCTGTAACCGCAACAATCCCGTATCCCTGCCTGTGTGCCTCAAGAAGAAACTCATAAACGCACTTATCCCCGTCACCCCTGTGTGAAGTATGGTTATGCAGGCTTGCAAGCATATGCTCCTTCCTGTAGCCTTCCTTTTTTTCAAGAAAATCATAATGCTTTCACCATTGCCGGGCTTCGTTAACAGAAAAAGCAAGGTATGCGCTTGCAAGCATCAAAAACCCAGCCTCAAGAAACTTCCTCACAAAGCCCTTTTTCCTTTTTTCAGGCTTTTCTTTTTCCTTTGCCTGTCCCATAAAAAAAAGCAGAAGAGAAACTAAGGTTATAAACATTTGTATAATGTGGGGGAAGGGATTTGAACCCTTGTAAGCACTAAGCTACACGGCCCTGAACCGTGCCCGTTTGACCGCTCCGGCACCCCCACTTGATGCCTGAAAAGCGTAAAACAACAAGGGTTTTATATTTGTTTTTGTTTACGGGCTCATAAAATTAAAAATTGTTTGTTATCTCATAACCCCCTGTTGCCTGGCAGAAATATTGGAAAGCTTTCTGATTCTTTCCTTCGCTGTTTGTCACATCTATCTTCTTAACAAGCCAGGCATTTAATCTAAGCAACACCTGCCTTGCATCCTTTTGGGGATAGATACAAACATGGACTGTTTTAGCAGCTTTTGAACTGTTAGGCAAGCGAACAACCAGCAAGTTATTCTTCTTCCGGCTAAACTCTGCCCCAGGGATATAGCCGACCTCTTCGGTATTTCCGTACTTATTCAAAGTAAGGTTTCCCAAAGGCATATTTTTCCTAAGCCATTTATTATACATGCCTTTTGTGAAGACCTTCACTTTTCCATCAGAATCCCTAAACATCAATGCAATGCTATAAACATAATACATGCCCCGAGTGCCCTTGCCAGAGTCTAGTTTTATCTCAAATGCAAAATCCTGCTGCTCATTATGGGGCTTAATAGTATATCTGGCCCAGCGCTGCGGTATCTCATTTTTAAGCTTGTCATACACTGGTTTATTTAAGGAAAAGATATGTTCTCTACCCTGTGAAGTAGGCTCCACAACAACTTTCAGGTAATTGTCGTCAGTCGTCTGTCTGTTCGGTGGATTTGTATTCGTCCCGGAATTGCCTTTTCCCCCGTTGTTTCCTCCACCTCTGACATTAACATTAACCATCTGGGATTGGCTCTGGGTGTTCACTTTTTTGCCTATCTTTGTCTCAAGCTCTCCAACTTTATTAAGAAGGCCACTGAAACTGAGCTCAATTGCAGAAAGAGTGGTTTCAATTTTTTTAAGGTCATGGCTTGTCTTCATTCCATCGAAAATCAACCTAAGCTCAGCCAGAAGGTTATGCTCCACAAAGCCTATCTTTTCAATAAGGTGCTTAAGGTCGCCCAGGCCTGAAACATCGCCATTTGCAGCATGCTGCAGAATCTGAACCACCTGCTGAATGCTTGTATTGTCGCTTTGGGCTGCGTTTTTCTGCTTTCTCATCTCATCGATCAGCTCCTCCAGCTTCCCTATGAGATTCTTCTCATCCTGAACCCTTGCACTGATAAAATTATGCTTCTCAAGAAGCTCCCTTTTTATTGATTCAAGAAACTTCCTGTGCTCTTCCCTGATTGTGCTCTCATAATTGCTTATCTTATTGAACATCTCATCGAGCCTTGCCTTGGTTACTGTTTCAACAGTGTTCTTGTAATCAACTTTTTTACTTATCTCTTCTATAATCTCTTCGTAGACTTTCTTATGGTGCTCCTTCGAGCTGAATGAATTAATAAATTCCTTAATATCCTTAAGCGAAGACTCAGACTTTTTTTCTATCTCTTCAAAGGTTTTCTTTCTCTCCTCTTCGGTTTGTTTCTTGTAGCTCTCAAAAAGCTTTACAATATTGCTCAGCTCAGACTTTAACTCGTGCACTTCTTTAACAGACGACTTTATCTCCTCCCTCAGCTCCCTGGCAACATTCTCTGACCTCTCGCTCAGGTTTCTTTCCAGCCTTGAATTAATGCCAAGCTTTCTCCTGTCATTTATATCATCCTTAATGTCATCAAAAGGCTCGTCATCATCACCGTCAGGGCCGCCACCATTGCCATGGTTGCCTCCCCATAAGCCATCATCCCCATCATCCCTGCGCGGCCGCTTTTTTGGCTCTACCCTGTTAGCCCT
>CAYUJZ010000031.1:0-8549 GCA_964445165.1 uncultured Methanosarcinales archaeon | reverse complement strand
CACGGCATTGAAGACAAAAAGATACATTACCTTATTGATGAAATAAAGAAAGAAGGCTTTAATTTTTGCTGATGCAGGAGGGGGCTTAACATAAACTGGCATTATAAGTCAGTTCTGTTATCCAGGCTTATCTAGCCACCGGCTTTTTTTTATTTCTGCTTGATTATAACAAATTATAAAAAAAGCCTGTCCTTTCCCATCTTTGGAGGGAATCAAAATGAAGCAAACCATAAAAAACCTTGCAGCAGCTTTCATAGGAGAAAGCCAGGCGAGAAACAGGTACACATTTTATGCCCAGCAGGCAAAAAAGGAAGGCTACGAGGTTATCTCAGAAATATTTGAGATAACGGCAGACAATGAGAAGCAGCATGCCAAGTGGCTTTTCAGGCTGATAAGCCAACTTAAGGAAAAAAGCGGTGAAGAGCTGGCTGAAATTCAGGTTGAGGCTTCCGCACCAACAACACTCGGAGTAACAAAAGAAAACCTTAAGGCAGCAATTGCAGGGGAGAACCATGAGCATACTGAGATGTACCCCGAATTTGCAGACATAGCAGAAAAGGAAGGCTTTCCAGAGATAGCAGAAAGGCTTAGGAGCATAGCAATTGCAGAAAAGCACCACGAAGAGAGATTCACAAAGCTGCTTGACCAGCTTAAAGCAGGAACACTGTTTAAGAAAAGCAAGAAAGTATGGTGGGTTTGCAGGGAATGCGGGTATGTGCATTACGGAGAAGAGCCTCCTGAAAAATGCCCCTCATGCGACCACCCAAAAGCCTTCTTCCAGCTAAAGTGCGAGGAGTATTGATTCTGTAAGACAGTTTTCTTTTTACTTTTTTCTCCATTCTTCATCTTCAGATATATTTATAAACTTAATTTGAAAAAGTGTTTTTGGTGATTTATATGTTTGGGTTTTTAAAGGGAAAGATTAAGATTAACCTTGAAAAATATAGCTTCTCCAGCGGAGACTAGATTAAGGGAAATGCAGAATTAAAGCTAAAAAAGCCTTTGGAGGCAAAGCAGTTTGTGATAAGGATATATTGATAAGGATATATGGAATTGCCACTTCAGTTGTGATGAGTGGAAGAAGCAACGCATTTAGGTCACCAAGTATTGTATTTGACTTTAAGCAGACTCTTGATGGAGAAAAAACTTATCCCGCAGGCCAGCCCTTCAGCTATAGCTTTGATATTAAGATTCCGGAAGAGCTCTTTTCTAAAGGCAAAGCGCCAGAAGGAACACTTGGCAATGTAGCAAGAGCGGCATTATTTGACTTGTTGAGCGCTCACTCAAAAACTAGGTGGTATGTGCAAGCAAGATTATGCATTAGGGGCTTTGACCTAACAAAAACAGTTCAGATAAATATTGCTTAGTTTTTATCTTTAAAATTCAAACCCAAGCCATAAGCATTTTCTGCTTCCTTAAGGATTCCTATGTCTATCTCTTCAATAAGCATTCCTTCATTATTTCCAAGGCTGCCCAGAACCATCCTTATCGGGGCTACTATCTGAGTCCTGCCAATACATTCATCCTCGCTGCCATCAGAAAGCCTTACCTTCCCCACACATTTTGCATATGCAAGAATAAAGTTGTTTTCCAAAGCTCTTGCTTTGCATAACGAGTTAACATATTCATAAGCAGCATTTTGGTTGTGCCTTTTATGTGCAGGGAATTTCTTCCCGCTGAACCACAGGCTTGGGCAGTAAACAATCTCCACACCTTTCTTTCTCATCTTAAGGAATAGCTCAGGAAACATTAAGTCCCAGCACAGGGCAAGCCCGGCTTTTCCGAATTTTGTGTTAAAAACACAGGCCTGGCTTCCTGGAGAAAGCTTTCCTCTCTCGCTAAGCCAGAGGTTTATTTTCTTATATCATCCGAGAAGTTTTCCGCTGCTCTCAACATAATAGCAGGCATTAAAGAACTCCTAATTCTTCTCTTCAATTATCGAGCCAGCAACAATGTCAATATTATACTTTAGCGCGAGATTCTGAAATGCCTTTTTAAGCCTGCCTTTTGAGTCAGCATTTTTTAGGCTCTCTTCCATGCTTAAGCGGCCTATGAGAAAATACTAGGGAAAAACAATAACATCCACCTTGCCAGAAGCATTATTAAGAAAGCCTTCCATTTCTTTTAGGTTTTCGCAGATGTGCTTTTGATTTATCTTAAATTGGGCAGCCGCAATTCTTATTTTCATAACTTTAAATCAAGTGCAATAGGAATTAAAAAACCTTTCTTTTCGCTTTGCTTAGGTTTTTCCTTGAAAGAGTTGGCGTTTTAATGGTTTTTCTTGCTAGCAAGATTCTGTTTTATAAAGTGTGCTTCAATGTTGCTCTTCAGGGAGGGTAACTTTAACGCTCAAAATAATAAAAACTTTTATAAAGAGAAGACACGAATTTCCCTCAAAAAGCTAGCTTACAGAAAGGAGGTTTGTATTTGTTAAGTAAAAATGCTGCGGATAAAGTATTTTTAGTAGTTTTCTTAGCTTTCTTCTTTATATTTTCAGTATCTGCAAAGGGGTTCTTTGATGCAACATTAACACAGGATGAGTTTGAACTGGGAGAAGAGGTAGAAATTGCCATTACCCCTAAGAACGCATCTTACGAAGGCGATGTGGTTTCTCCGTCAGGAATTTTTCCTCTTCCTGGGATTATATTTACTCCAAACGAGACAGGTTTCTTTGAAATCTTGCTTCAGCTTTCCTACCAGGAAAGAAAAGCAGCAAAGCAGCTCAATTTTTCAGTTATAGAGCCAAACAAGCTAGGCAATTATTCCCTGGAGCCAATCCTGCCTTCCCCAACAAACCACTCTGAGCAACAATCTAGCAATCTCTCTCTAAGAAAGCCTCTTGAAAACAAAACCCTCTATATAAACGAAACAAAAGCATACAATCTTTCTGAGCATTTTGTTATACATAATGTTGTTTTTAATGTAACCGCTAGCGAGGGCTATGAAAGCATCATAAAGAATTTCCAGTTGCTAATAACCGGAAGAAAAGAAGGGCTCTGGCAAAGCAGCATTTATGCAATTTATCCATCAAAAATCATTAAAAGCAATGACTTTTTTATCAATGTGACGAAGCAAAACGTTTCTGAGCCAGGGCAGCCCTTGCCAGGAAACGCGACCCAAAACATTAGCTACCCCCCATCCATAGACCCTTCCCTCAACCTGACAATAAACATAACCGAACCAATAAACGATTCAGTTGAGATAAATGCAACAAGACCAAGCAAGCCCGAAAACCAGACTTCTCCGCCCCAAAACCTCACTGACAACATTTCTGTGGATAAGCCAGTCAATGTAACAATAAACGAGTCGATTAACATATCCATAAACCTGACTGAAGAAATTAATGCAACGATAAATATCACGGATAACCTGACGCTGCAAATGAATGAATCTTTGCAGGATAATGCTACCCTGCCAGGGATTTATGCAGTTCTAGAGCAAGGTGAGGCGAGAGTTGGTCAGCCAGTTGCCTGGACTTTAAGGGCAATAAATCTAAATACTTCCCTGGAGTATTACGAAATAGAGGTGCCCTCAGACGCCTTGGTGACTTTTTCCTCCCAAATTGACACCTCAGGAGTTTTTGTTATTAGTGATTCTCTTAAGTCTCTTGCAGAACAAAACCATAATGCACGCATAAAGATTCTGGAGAAAGAGAAGGAAAATCTGGAGAGCCAAGACCAGTTTCTTCTTGCAAGCAGAGTAAAAAGGGAGCTGGATGAGTATAAAAGACTTAAGAGCGAGAGTAATTCTTTTGGTGCGTTTTCCATAGATGATTTGCCTAAAGCAACCACGCTTAAGCTTGAAGGCGGCGCGTTTAAAGAAACCCCTGCTAAGCTCCTAGTCAAACCCGAGTCTGATAGTGTAGAATTAAATATTCTTACCCCTGCTTCTGTCAAAACAGAAACAGAACATAAAAACCCAGGAAAAGATAGATTCTTCATGAAAGAAATAATCATAGAGAGCAACAGCGGCATTCATTATTATAATGTTCAAGCAAGTTCTTTCATCCCTGAAGCACTGCCCCCTAGTGTAAGATTAGAATGGTTTGATGGGAAAAAATTTGTAGATGTTACCAGTTCAGAAGAGTTTAATGTAAGACTTGTTGATGTTTCCGGAAATGGAAAAATAGACAGGGTCGACTGGACAATACCGAAGCTAAGCCACCAGGAATTTAGGATTATCCTTAGCCATGAAGAGTTTTATGCAGAATCCGAAACGCACGAGGGCAAATGGATAGTTATTTTTGATACGACTCACACAGGGGAGCTTAATGTGCAGAATCTTAATCCTGGGCACATTGTTTATCATTCCTTGGACTACTGGAACGGGGAATCCTGGATACAAAAGGGCTCAATAACAAGCCCCAGCAATTTAAACAATTATACGCTGACTACTCCCTGGGATGCAGCTACTCACCAAAAGGGCAGGTTTCAGTTTGACATAATCAGCACGGATGCCTTTCGGCTGAAGTTTCAGATAAACGATGAGACCTTCTTTTTTGAAAGCCAAGGGAAGTATGAGCAGAGAACCTCTTTATTGAGCTTAGATGCTCCCGAGGTAAAATTTCGGCTATGCAGCTTTAATGATTCCTTTAGTATGTGTTACCCAGAAGAAGGCCAGCCTGGCTATGCAGGAATAGGATTCAATATTTCGCTTGTTGAGCAGAAAAGCATTGACTTGCCCAAGCAGAGTTTGGTTACTAGCACCAATCTGATTCTTGACAACATGTTTTCTTCACCAATCCAGACACTTGTTCAGCCGCAGTCTAACCTTCAGCCACTTATTCAGGCAGGCTTTCTTCAGGCAGAATCAGAAGGACAGCTTGTAACCTCAGGAAGGTTTAATGTAAGAGCGTATTCGGAAGACGGGCACATCTGGACATATAATTCACCAACCAGAATAAATGACATGGCTGTTTTGGATATAAACCCTTCTTCAGCAACAGATGAAGTTGTCCTTGCAACCTTTAATTATCTTAGAATGCTGTCTAGTTCCGGCAATTCTCTCCTTAATAAGTCAAGCCAAAATAGGTTCACTGTTTTGGCAAAGCACCTGGGGTCTTTCGAAAGAGAGGTTTTCAGACAAGAAAATGAGATTCCGGTTACAAAGTACGGGATTAATGAAAGCCAGTTTTATACTTATCAGATTCCTTATGAGATAGAATACCAGGAAGGCGATATATGTTATATACGTACAGCGATAAATTACATTAACGACAACAGCAAAGACATAATACTCGGGTTGAATGGAACACAATACTCGGTTCCTGTTGAATTTATTGATAGAAGCAGTGTAGAAACCTACTCAAATCATGAAGGGATGGCAAACTACTTCCATTGTCTTGGCTGTGAAAACCATAGTTTAAAGGTTTCCCTTTTAGATTTTGGCATTCCTGCCCAGGTGAAAAGTTTTGAGGAGTGCTGGCTAGAGGCATCTTTTGGTTATGAGGGAGATGCTGGGGTTATAAACCCTTATTTAAACATCTCAGGCACAGTTATTCCTGTTTCAAAAGAGGATATTGCATCAGTTAGCTTTAACAGGACACCCTCTCCTGAGCAGGGAAACAAGGTTTTTACATTAACCGAAGATTATAGTTTTGGTATTGGCGAGTCCTTTAACCAGGGTAGCATTTGTGCTGTTGAGACTGCGCTAAACTATAAGGGTTCAAGCACTAATGGCTTATTTATTTCTTTGAACGGGAGAGACTATCCTGTTGAAACAAAAAAGATTCAGCAGACAAGTGAACTGGTCTTTAGAGAAATTTCAGGAACTCCTGAAGATATCCATTGCATAGGCTGCCAGAACGGCATTTCAATACCGCTTTCAGGTTTTGGCATTCCTGAAAACATTCCTGCCGAGACCTGCTATATAACAACTGCCTTAAGCTACACAGGAGAAAAGGAAGACGGTTTAAAATTAGGAATAGGTGACAGCCAATATTACTTGAATACAAGTGGAGTAAACACAGAATCAGATTTCCTTTTAAAGAAGCAGGGTGCATCCGACACCCCTAGCGCTATCACCGAAGGAAATAACCTTTATGGAGTAAGAGTTGCAAGATTTACTCTCCAAGGGCTAAATAGTTCCGGTTTAGAAGCAAAAGATTGCTATGTAAGGTTTGCAGCATGCTATAACGGAAGCAAAAATGCAAATATCACAATCTTCTTTTCAGACATACTCGAAACTTATGCTGTAGATTCTAGCTTAGTCACAACAGAGTGTGGAGGGCCGGAAGAATTCACATGGATTGATGCAGAAGTAGGCTGCAATGTGCTTGAGCAGACTTCTTTGTACTTTGACTGCTATGATTGCGACCAGAACAATTATTATAGAATCATGGCAGATAACTCAACCCAAGGCAGCTCATCTTACTTATCTTCTCCTGGCGGTTCTTATGAGAGCCAGTCTTTTGATTATATGGTTCGGTTATTTTCTAACACTTCCCTGAATTTTGACCTTGTTACGACCAAAGTGGATTGCGAGGAAATTTCTAACTTAGAAAATATAACTTACGAGTGCGAAGGATGCACTGAAGGTGATTACAACATCTTTAGCCGGAACGGAGAAGAGCTTATCTCAATTTTCTCTAATACATCAACCCTTTATTCAAGGATAGAAACGCCTGTGCTTTGCGAGGACCTAAACGAAGCAAGCCAGATTACTTACACCTGCCCTTCGTGCGACAGCCAAAATTATTACAATATTATCTTAGATAGCTATGGCGTAGAGACTCCTTTAGTAAGCCTTTTAGAGAGGTCAAGAATTCAAGAAAAGGCATCTTTTACAATTGACTGCGGTTTGGCTCACGAAGAAATCAATGTTTTTTGTGAAGGTTGTGATCAAGACAACCGGCTTTATGTAATCGGAGATAGTGCTTCTTCTAGCTCAACTTACTTTAATGGAATAAAGCTAAGCACCTATGGCTTGGCTTTTGACTTTTTTACAGAATCTTTGTTTTACACACCTATATCGACAAGGGTAGATTGTAGCGACCTCTCGCTTGGAACCAAGGTAGATATAAGCTGTCCAAGCTGTAGCGATTCAGGGTATAACATTATTGCTCACAATGGCTCTGAGGGCAATAGTTTTAGGTATGGAGAGCAGGAAAGCTTGCACGAAGACTTTTTAATTCAGATTTTTGTTGAGAAAGAGGGGTTAAGGAGGCTGCTGGTTGGAGACAACGTTAATAACCTCTGGGTTTTGAACAGTTCTTTCGGAGAGGAGTTGGTTTTCTCTCTTGATAGAACAATCACAGACATAGTCCCTGCCAACATCTATAGTGACTTTGTAGAAGATGAGATAGTTGTCGGAACCGATGGAGACCTAAGGATATACAGTGCAAACGCCTCTTTGATAGCCAGTTATGATTTTGATGTGCAGAAGTTAGTTAGGCTTCCCGGGGCACTTAATACAATTGTTGCCATTACTAGTTTTGGCGACATCTACGAATGTAGCCAATCAGGATGCGAGCTTAGGAAGCAGTTAAATGAGCCAGTCTTGGATATGGCTTCAGCAAGTCTATTTTCGTATAACGAAGATATACAGATCTTGGTAGGTCTTGCAAGAGACGAAGAAAACTTAATTGTTCTTGACACCAGCTATAGCGAGATGTTTTCTTTTACGGTTAATGGCTTAGAGAAGTTTGCTGTCTATAGCCATGAAGATACAGACAGGATTGCAGTAATAACCGTGGATAAGATTTACAAGTTTTCGTTTGATACACCCAGAAACCTTTCGGTGCATATTAACGATCAGGAGATTTATTCAACAGATTTTCTGCTGCAGCAAGACACAGTTGCAGATTTCTTATCGCATTTAAACCAAGAGCTTGAAACCTGCCAAGATGACCTTTGTAAAATTAACATTAGCTTTGAGGCAAGTGATGAAACCAGGGTTAAGGCAAAGAATATCCGAATCTTATTTGATTACAATATCTCGGACGCAATAAGCTTTGAAGACAACATCATAAAATATGCTAAAACCTCGGGAGTGACTCCCGGCCAAGAGGTTTCTTATAAAGCGCTTAGGATTGACTATAACACCTCTCGAATCGCAATTCCTGTTTATATAGACTCTATACAAAAAAGCCAGCCATTTGTTGAGCCAGGGCAGGCCTTTTACTTTAATGGAGTTGAATGCACAGCTTCAGGAGCAATCGCGGTTTTGGGAAATGTTTCGGTGGATGGGACAGTTTCCGGCTGTGGGCAGGGCTTCTTTATGTCAGATTATTCAGGTAGAGATCCTGACTTCCTGTGGTATAATCTATCAGCGAGAGATATACCCATAACAAAATCATCCTATGAAGTTGTAAATGACTCAAAAACGATTATGAACATTTTTATTGAGAGGGCCACAGCAACCACTTCAGAGCTGTTTACAGACATAGTCATAGAGCAGGAACTTACTTCAGCACCAGCATACGATATTTACTTTCACTTGGGAAATGAGAGTTTAGAAATCTTAGCAAGGGATTCTCCTGACTGCGCAGCCAGCGCAGACTTTGAGGAAACCCCTGTCTTTCTCTTAGGCCAGAACCACACGATAAAAGC
>CAYUJZ010000030.1:0-9250 GCA_964445165.1 uncultured Methanosarcinales archaeon | reverse complement strand
AAAACATTAATAAACCCATCCCCCTCTTTCACGCTTTAAGAAATGCCATCAATAAACCAGGAAAAGAAAGATATCATAAATATCAAAGGAAATGTGCTTGTGACTGCAAACCCGGGCACAGGCAAAACCCTGCTTCTTGCCCATAAGTACTTAAGGCTGGTTGAGGAAGGTGTAAGCCCCGAGAATATTCTCTGCCTTACTTTCACTGAGAAGGCCAAGTTGGAGATGGAGGAGGGCATTGGAAAGCTCGTCAGAAACAGGGTGGACCCTTCAAAGATGAACATCTTTACTTTCCATGCCTTTGCGTTTAGCTACCTTGACTCTGACAGGCTGATTTCCCAGAACCTGCTAAGGTACAGCATACTTAAGCTTGTCAAGGAGAAGAAGATGCTTAATTACGGGGATGACTACCTGACTGAAACCATTGTCCCTAAGATGGAGAACCTTATCCGCTACCTTAAGAGCTTTGGCGTAATGCCTGATGATATAAACCTTGAGCAAGCAAAGGCCCTGGTTAAGCCAAAAGCCAGTTACAGCAGGGAAGAGATTGAGAAGTTCGCTGAGTACTTTGTTGAGGCTTTCAGGCAGTACGAGAAAGCCAAGCAGGGCAAGGGCATAGACTTTGCTGACATGCTTATTGAATTCCTTAAGATGCCTGGCCTTCCTGTTTTTGACTATGTTCTTGTTGATGAGCTTCAGGACGTAAATGTGATGGAAGCGGACATTGCGCTCAGGTCCGGAAAGAAATTCCTTGCTGTGGGGGACAAAAAGCAGGCGATATTCGGCTTCCAGGGCGGATCCATACTTAACTTTGAAAAGTTTCAGGACTCTGAGCACAGGATTCTTTCTGAGAACTTCAGGAGCACAAACGAGATTCTTTCCTATGCCAAGGAGTTTTTCTGCAGGCATACAAAAAACCTGTCGCATGCCAGGGAGCTTGAGAACTTAAGGAACAACGAGGCAGAGCCTGGGGAAAAGCCTGTTGTTTTTGAGGTAAGCAAAAAAGACTCGGTAAGCGCAGCCTGCACCTGGGCGGCAGGGCTTGCGAAGCAGGAACAGGAGGTTGCTGTGATTGCAAGGACAAACTATCAGATTGCAGCCATTGGAAAAGAGCTTAAGAGCAGGGGGATTGAGTTCTCCTCAACATTCTTCTCTGCATCCAAGGAAGCCAAGGATAACATTATATTTTTCATAAAGGGCGTGCTAAGCAGCGATATTGCTGATGTAAAGAAAGCTATGCTTACCCCTTTTTTTCCGTGTGCGCTTCAGGATGCCTTTGAGATTTGCAGGGAAAACAGCTTAACCCTGGAAAGGATTTATGAGAAGTGCCCTGAGTTCAGGAGCCTGAGGGAGTCTGTAAGCACTGTTGAGGATACCAGCAGGCTGTTCCTTGAGAAGGTTTTCCCTGTATGTGTCGCATATGGCAAGGAGTACATGTTTGCTGCTTCATCCATGTACAACTCGTTTCAGGAGGCGGTAGCTGTGCTGGACGAGCCTAGCCTGGACAGCCTAGTGAATTTCCTTAAGTCCTCTGACCTTAACGCTAATGAGCCTGGGGAAGAGAAGCAGGTTATCCTTACTACTGTGCACAAGGCAAAGGGAAGGGAGTTTGATGCAGTGGTTTACCTGCCTACAAGAGCCGGCAGGGAGAGCTTCCAGGACGATGTTGTCAAGGTGATTCTGAAAACAAAGGGCATTGATGCAGAGGAAGAGCTTGAAGAGGAATCCCTGAGGGTAGACTTTGTCGCAATGACAAGGGCGAAAAAGCGGCTTTTTATATTTACTGAAAAGGCAAATGACTACCTTAATGGGTTTTCCGAGAGTAAAAGCTTTGAGGCAGAAGCGGGTGGGAAAACCAGCTTCTCTGAGAGTGCAAAGCGGGCTTACTCGCTCTTTCTCAACGGGGATTTTGACAGGGCAAGGGAACTGCTTTCACAGGACAACAGGGCATGGCTTATTAATTTTGTTAAGCGCTACTTTGAGGGGCTGAAGAGGCTGTCTTTCTCCTGCCTAAGCGACAAGGCGTTTGACCACCTGAAGGACAGGATTCTTAACCTGAAAGAAGGCAGAAAAGAGATGAGCCTTGGAAGCAGGGTTCATGCAGCTGCCAGCAAAGCCTGCAAAGGTGAGGATTTCGAGGCTGAGCCAGAGCTGGAGCCCTACATAAAAAACCTTAATGAGCTGATAGAAAGCATAAAGGAAAGGTTCCCTGAAGTAGTTAACACTGAAGAGAGGTTTTCAGTAAGGCTTAAAGACCTGATAGGGGCTGACACAGACATAATCTTTTCCGGATTTGTTGATGCCGTTTTCAAAAACAGGGATTCTTACCTTATTGTTGACTGGAAGACTGACAAAAGTGAAAACTACGCATCCAAGCACAGGCAGCAGCTCGAGGCCTACCGGCACGCATACTCAATTGTCCACAATATACCTATTGAAAAAATTGAGGTGGCTATTGGGTTCTGTGCGCTAAGGCCAAGGATAAATCTTGGCACGATTGGGTGCAGGCTGGATGACAGGAAGCCGAGCAAGTCAGCATTCGAGACATTCTCAAAAAAAGCAGAGCAGGTTCTCTCCTGGAAACAGGACTTTATGCTGTTCTTTGAGCAGCTGGCTGAGGAGGAGTGCGATGACGTTCTCTGGAGAAGCGTTGTAGAGCAGTTTAGGAAGGAGAGGAAGGATTAAGATTGCCTTTTTGAGATTAGCTAATTTCTTTGCTAATTTCTGGTAGGATTTTACCAATTTCTGGTGCTTGTGCAGATGCCTCTGAGCTAAGCCAAAGTGTTTACTTTATTAAACACCTGTTCAAAGAATTAAACATACTTGAGCCGTTCCTGGAAAAGGCAATTGCGTCAAGTATAATTGAAGGCGCTGCCACAATAAGAAAGGCCGCAAAAAGAATGTTAAGATAAAGATTAAAACCAGCCTAAAACTGTCTGTTTTCAGAACGCCAGCAATTCATGCAATGCGCATTCAGGTATTTTTGAGCAAAAAGAAAAAAAGAAATGTATTTGCTTCCTATGAACCTAAAAAATCGAGAAATTCTCTAATGAAACTATCATCTTCCCTGCTTTTTCCTTCAAAGTTAAGACCTCCTGATTCCAGGCAGGCTTTTCCTTAAATTTAGTCTGTTTCAAAGATTTTACTTGTGCTTCCATCAGAATATGCCTAGGCTTAAATTCGGCATTTTTCATTGCATAAGAACAGAAAAGCAATCCCATAATAAATGCAATTCCACCGTCTCACAAATGACTTAAAGCAAATATGGATAAACTAACGCTGCTAATAATCACCCTGATTGTTTCAGGAGTGGCTTTTTTCTTATTCACTTTTTCCCACTGCTTGTTGTTTGGTGGTGCGCTCTGCTATGATGAGAATGACAATCTCGTTTCCTGCTCACCTGAAAAGGATAGGACTTGCAGCATTATGTACATAACAGGCCTAGCCTTAATATTTTCTGGAAAAATTATATTAATTAATAAAAAACCTAAAAATAAACCTTAAGGCAACGGATTCACTTCCCTGCCAGCAGCTTCACCAAGTCAATCATCCTGTTGCTGTAGCCGACCTCGTTGTCATACCAGGCAATGGCTTTTACCATCTTTCCCTGGACCATGGTTGCCTGCACATCCAGTATGCTGGAGTGTGTGTTGCCAATTACATCAGATGAGACGATTGGGTCATGGCATATCTGGAGTATTCCTTTTAGCTTATCCTTTGAGTAATTCTCAAGAATTTGCAGGATTTCTTCCTTGGTTGTCTCTCTTTTCATTACTGCTACGAAATCTGTCACAGAACCTTCAGGTGTTGGAACTCTGAAAGCTAGGCCGTCAAGCTTTCCTGCAAGCTCAGGTATAACCTTGGTTACCGCGACTGCTGCGCCTGTGGATGTTGGTACTATGCTTACTGCTGCGCTTCTTCCCCGCCTGAAATCAGGGTGGGGCGCATCAACAAGCTTCTGGTCTGCTGTGTATGAATGCACTGTTGTCATGAAACCCTGCTCAATGCCAATCTCGTTGTGAAGCGCCTTAACTATGGGAGCCAGGCTGTTGGTTGTGCAGGATGCATTCGAGATTATGTGGTCATCTGGCGAAATTGCCTCTTCATTAACTCCCATCACTATTGTCTTAATGCCGTCTCCTTTTGGAGGGGCTGAAAGGATTGCCTTCCTTGCGCCTGCCTGAAGGTGAAGCTCTACCTGCTCTTTCTTCCTGAAAAAGCCTGTGCACTCCAGCACAACATCTATGCCAAGGTCTTTCCAGGGGAGCTTTGCAGGATCCTTTTCACTCAAAACTTTGATTTCTTTCCCTCCTACTACAAGAGCGTCATTCTTGCTTGCAACCTCGTGCGGAAAAATCCTGTGCACTGAGTCATACTTAAGGAGGTAGGCAAGGTTCTCCGGGGTTGTCAGGTCATTTATCGCAACAAACTCTATATCCTGGCTTCCAAACCCCGCGCCAAAGATCATCCTTCCTATTCTTCCAAAGCCGTTTATAGCTACTCTTACCATCATAACCACCTGAAAGGCAAATGTGCAGGGGATTTTAAAAGGTTTCTGTTTTTAAGGAAAAAAATAAGGCAATAAGCGATATAAAGAACAAGCATCTGGCAAACAACATCCTTAACTGGATTACATTAAGCGGTTTTGCCAGGGTGTTTGAATGAGTGAGAGAAGATACTTTAGATAAGAGCAAGAACCTTATTCAAGGATTAAATGAAATCATTGTATCTCATAGCAACATTTAAAAAAGCCAAAGCCAACTGATAAAAGAATGAGCAAAGAGCGAAAGATAATTCTTATTGGAAAGAGCTTGGTTATTGACAATGAAAAGGTATTGATGGTGAGAAGGCACAAGCCCCACCAGCCGAGCGCTCACGACAAATGGGAACTCCCTGGAGGCAAGGTTGAGTTTGGCGAGCACCCAAAGAAAACATGCGAAAGAGAATGCCTGGAGGAAACTGGCTATAAAGTAAAATCGATAAAGCTTATTGATGATATATTTACTTTTACCTGGAATCATCCTGATAGAGAAAGCTTTGTTGTGGCAATATGCTATCTTGCAAAGCTAATAGGAGGAGAATCTTCAGACCAAGATAAAGAGGTAAGTGAAGTTAAGTGGTTTCCTACCAACAAAGTCCCGGCAAAAGAGGAGTGCATCCCGGGAACTGTTGAATTTATAGAAAGATTCCAAGAAAAAACTTCCAAATAGAAACCAGAGTGCTTGAATAACCTGTTTTATTACTGATTAAATGCATCGAATGCTTTTTCCAGGATTTTTCTCCAGTTTTCGTGGTTTAGCAATTGCTTTCCTTCCTGCAGGCCAACAAACCTGAAATTAGAGTGCTCATCCGACAAGACAACCCGATCATTGCTCACTACGATATAGAGCTTAACTATTCTTATTCTTCCAGATGAGCTCATATAGCGATTCTTGCCTTTGTAACCATGTAAAACCCTAAAGTCCTTTACCCCTGCTTCTTAAAGAAGCTCCCTGCTTAGGGTTTCCAAGTCTGATTCCTGGCTTTTTTTATGTCCTTTTGGAAATTCCCAGAATTCTGCTTCTTTGTCAGCTCTTCTAAGGAGCAGGGCTTTACCTTTTTCATTAAACAGAACCGCGCCCACGGAAACCTCGCTTTCCATCAAAAAGAGTCATGACTAAGCATATAAAAACTTTTTTGAAATAATACTAAGAAGAAAAATAGGGAAAGCAGGGCAAAATCACAATAAAGCCGGCAACAAGCTGTCTGGTTGAGGGATAGCCCTGCTCTCCTGAAGAAAATCAGTGCAGGCTCATTTCCTTCTCCAGCTCAAGGCTGCCGAAAGAGTCCCTGAACCTTTCAAGAAGCTCGGGCGCGTTATCCTCCACAACATCCCTGAAAGAGCTTAGCACGCAAAAGTTGCAGTAGCTTATCGGGCTTCCGCACCTGATGCATAATCCTTTATCTTCAGAATAATAATGAGGCTTAAAACAATTAATGGTAACTGCGAGCTTTGGCTTAAAGCTAAACAGCCATTGCCTAAACTGCTCAAACAGGCAATCCTCACAAAGAGGGTTCGTTATAGTTTCCCCGCACTCAAGGCAGGGCTGTTCCCAGCGGCTTTTCATTTTCTTCACCCCTTTCCGCCGGGGAATTAGAACAAGGACAGATCACCAACCAGTTCCAAAACCCCGGCTTTAGCAAGAGTTTTAAAACAGGTGGTATGCAAAAATGTTTTTGCACTTGCACACAGAGCAGGCTACTTCAGGACTGAATACTGAAAATAAAATCCTTGCTGCTCTTTGCATAGCAGAATAATTATTAAGGGGAAATATTTAAATGTTTCTTAAATCGGCTTTTAAGCTTGTTTTTCTACAAAGGAATTACAAAAAAGCAAGATTTATATATGACTATATAAAATGACTATATAAAAAGAGAGAATAGGTGCTTACAATGGTGTTTTCAATAGATGTGGCTGCGGCTAAGGAGCTAAGAAGGCTGGGAATAAATATGCAAAGAGTAAAAACAATCGACGGCGGAAGGGTTTACCTAAGCCCGGAAGCGCAAAGGCTCCTGCAAAAGGAGTATAATGTTGATTCGCTGGACAGGCAGATTGAAGGCATAGACATGGAGCTGAACCCGGGGATAATTTACAGGTACGGCAATGCAATAACAGAAGGAGAATCCCTGGATGGATTGAAGAAGGCCCAGCCTTACATAAATAGCTGTGACGCAGACTCAAGAAAAGCGGCAATCCTCAGCGAGCTCTTTTCTTTCTGATTTTTTTCACATAAGTTTTTAAAAAGAAAGGCTACTATACCCTTTAATGGAGCTTAAGCAGAAAAAGCAGGGCACTGGCATCAGCTTCCTTGATGATGTGCTGAAAGGAGGCTTTGACTCAGACACTATAACAACAATTTACGGCCCTCCTGGCTCAGGAAAAACCAACATCTGTATTGTTTTCTCCAACCATATCGCAAAAAACGGAAAAATCATCTACATTGACACAGAGAACGGCTTCAGCATTGACAGGCTGAGGCAGATAAACAGCAGTTTCGAGCAGGTTATCCAGAACATTATTTTTCTCACCCCAAAAACCTTTGAGGAGCAGACAAAAGCTATTGAGCTTCTTGACAAAGAATTCTCACAGGACATAAAGGCAATAGTGATAGACTCGATTGCCCTTCTGTACAGGCTGGAGATAGGCAAAAGCTCTGATGTGTACGAAGTAAACAAGCAGCTCGGCAAGCAGCTTCTCAAGCTCTCGGTAATCTCAAGGGAGAAGTCTGTTCCTGTTGTGATAACCACGCAGGTTTATTCTGACTTTTCAAAGGCGAATGAAATCAGGCTGATAGGCGGAGACATCATTTCATATATCTCAAAAACAATAATTGAGCTTGGGTTTCCAAAAGGCATTAAGATTTCGGGTGCAAGGTTCCTGGAAGTAAAGAAGCACAGGACTATCGCTGAGTCTACAAGAAGGGAGTTTGTAATCAAAGAGAGGGGAGTGTTCGGCGAGCTCAAGCCAAAGGAAAAAAAGGTGAGCAAATGAAATGCCCAGTATGCGAAAATCCTGAAACTAAGGTTATAGACAGCAGGGAGATTGAGAAAGGCCTTGCAATAAGGAGAAGAAGGCAGTGCCTAAAGTGCAATAACAGGTTTACAACCTATGAGAAGTTTCTGATAATTGTGCTGAAAAAAGGCGGCAAGGAAGAGATTTTCGACAGGAGCAAGATTATAAAGGGGCTCCAGAAAGCATTCCATAAAAGGAACATAAAAGAAGAAGAAATCCAGAATATTGCTAAAGGCATTGAGGATGAGCTTACCACAAAAGGGGTTTCTAAGATAGACAGCAAAGAGATTGGGAAGATGATTCTTGACAGGCTAAAGATGATTGACAAGGTTGCGTACATCAGGTTTGCCTCGGTTTATTTCGAGACCGCAAGCATAGAAGATTTTGACAGGATGATAAAAGAGCTTAGCAGGAAGAGGAGAAAATGAGAATCACAATCTCGGGCACTCCAGGATCAGGAAAAAGCACAGTTGCCAGGGAGCTTGCAAAAAGGCTAGGGCTGGAGTACAATTCCATCGGAACCCTGCTAAGGGAGCTTGCAAAGGAAAAGGAAATGGATATCAACCAGATTTCAAAAGCAGCGCTGGAAAGCAGCGAGATAGACCTCCTTCTTGACGAGAAGCAGAAAGAGTACGCAAAGAAAGACAATATAATCATGGATTCAAGACTCGGGTTTCACTTTATTCCTGGATCAGTCAGGATTTTTCTTGCCTGCGATGAGGACACCGCAGCAAAGCGCATATTCGGGCAGGAAAGAAAGGACCTAAACGAATCATACGCTTCTCTGGATGAAGCAAGGGAAAAGATTCGGTTCAGGCAGGGAACAGAAAAGGAAAGGTACATGAAATATTACGGCATAGACTACACCAATCCAGAAAACTTCGACCTGATTATAGACTCTTCAGAACTGCCTGTAAATGATATAGTGGAGAGCATTATCTCCTTTCTGAAAAGTGAAGATTACCTCTGATTTTTTTCAAAATGGAATACGCTGCACAAGATGGGAGCAAGGTTACGCCTAAAGAAAGCTTTGAAAAAAAGTTCAGGCAAATATTCAAAGAGCATTACGAGGGATTTATCAAAATTTCAATTACTTTCTTAAGAAAGTCAATCCGGGTTAACACATTAAAGATTTCTGTGGAAGAGCTTAAGAAGAGGCTGGAGAAAGATTTTTTCTTGGAGCAGGTTCCGTGGTGCAGGGAGGGCTTCTGGATTGAGCACAAGCAAGGAAGAAGGGACATTGGAAACCTCCCTGAGCACCAGCTTGGCTACTTCTATGTACAGGAGGCTGCGAGTATGCTGCCGCCTGAAGCGCTTATGCCGGAGCCAGGAGAATCTGTGCTTGATGTTGCTGCATCGCCTGGCTCAAAAACCACGCAGATGGCTGCAATGATGAAAAATAAAGGGGTCATTGTGTCAAATGACTGCAACTTCAAGAGGATAATTATGCTGGGGAACAATGTTCAGAGGTGCGGTGCAAGCAATGTGATAATTACTGAAATGGACGGCAAGGCAATTAAGGGAAACTACTTCGACAAGATTCTTCTTGACGCGCCGTGCTCTGCAACAGGCGCATTAAGGAAAAGCCTGAAAACATTCAAGATATGGAATCCCAGGGCGGTTGATGACCTCTCCAGGGAGCAGAAAAAGCTCATTGATAACTCTTTCAGGCTTCTTAAGAAAGGAGGAGTGTTGGTA
>CAYUJZ010000029.1:0-9436 GCA_964445165.1 uncultured Methanosarcinales archaeon | reverse complement strand
TGCGACCGCCGGGATTCGAACCCGGATAATCGGCTTGGAAGGCCGATGTCATAGCCGTTAGACCACAGTCGCACAACAACAGGAGTCAGAGCAAGTGGTTTATAAATATAGCGTTTTCTATGAGAAAGGCAGCCTCAGTTAACTCTCTTCTTGCCATCCTGGCAATTTGGTAAAGCTCATCATTGGCCAAAGGAAGCAGTATCACTTTAGAATAAAAATCTTTCGATGAAAAGCCTTCAGGATTTTGCTGCTTTTTCTGCAAGCTTGCCTGTTTTTTTCAGGCAACTTACTTATAAGCCAGAAACAACTTTTTTTTGAGGTGGTATTATGGAAGATGAATTTTCCCTGGAAGATATCCGGGAAAGGCTTAAGGAATCTGAGACTAAAGAGAATGACCTTGTATCAAAAATCCAGCAGGAGATAAAAAACTATTCTCTTAGCAAGACAACAGGCAAAACCCGAAATGAGTTCGGCTCTTTTTCAGGCAGGACTTACTGGAACCTGGACTCAATCAACCAGACATTAAAAGACATTTCCCTGCTGCACTATGAGATAAACAGGAGGTTCGGCAACGACTCAGAGTTTAAGTATTTTGCAAAAACAGCCCTGTCCAAAGCGCTTCCAAAGCACAAGCAACTGACAAAGATTCCCACAGATACACTCATTAATGAGTATTCAAAGCAGGTATTCAAGCTAGGCTCAATGTACTACACTACGCTTGAAAAGGGAGAAACCACAATAGTTGACATTGAAAAAGAACTGAATAAGTACACCATGGGAATGATGGAGGCAAAAAACCAGCTCAAGACAGGAATAAAAGAGCTTGAAAGGCTTAATAATTACGAAAGCCAGCTTAACGGCCTTATCAGCCAGACTCCAAAAACAGAAGACAACTTCTACATCTACAATGACCTTAAGAACAAGATAGGGCTTAAGCTTTTTGACACCAAGAGCCAGCTAAGGACAAGCTCGCTTAAGCTGGCACACTATGACCAGCATATAAACACTTTAAAGGGAGCATCACAGATGCTTGAAGCGGTTATTTTTATGTCCAGGTCGGGGTATGAGTACACCCGGAATGTCAGGGAGTCTGTGAGCAACATAACAAAGGCTTTCTCTACGGTAAAAGAGCTGGGCGAATGCTCGTCTCTTATTGAGAAAAGCCTTGGCTACCTCGGGGATTCACTTATGTTTATGTGGAAGGACACCTTTTCCAGCATAGACAACATGAAGAAAATTAACGGCACAAGCCTGCTTGCCTCTTCTGGAGGCATGAACCCCGAGTTTGAGATAAAGGTAAAGTCTCTGGCAAATGAGGTTGACAAAGTGCTGGACAACGAGCTGGGAGACATAACAGAATACCTATCGAGGTAATGCCTATTTTGCATTGCCTTTTTTTGTTTTCTTTTCAGGAAAAATGAGCATTATCGCAGCGGAGCATACAAAGAAGGAGCTGGAGAAGGATTACTTCTCAGGCTTTATAGGAGACAGCTCGGTTACATCAGACCTGAAAAGAATAGTTGACTACTGCTACCTGTATGACTTTGGCTCCAGACAGAACCCGGCATCTCCTTTTCCTAATAGGATGCTCTTTTTCGGTCCGCCAGGGACTGGAAAGTCGCTGCTTGCAAGGCTTTCCCTTAAGTACTTTCTCCATAAAGGAGATTCCAAAGGCCTAAGCCCGGATATAATTTATATAGACTCATCTTTCAAGGATAAGTATTACGGCGAAAGCGAGAGAAAAATCCGCGATATGTTTACGAGGTTTAACTCTCCTGATTCTATCAGCATGATGATAATAGATGAGATTGATACGCTTTTTCCGTCACGCGGAATGATTACATCATCAGCAGATTTTGGAGTGTGTGGCGAGATACTAAAGAGCCTGGAAGGCATACTTAACGAGAACACATACAACAACATCCTTATCTCCACATCAAACATGCCTAAAGAGTTCCTTGATGAAGCCCTTGTTGAGAGAATCTCGCAGAAAGTGGTTCACCTGGATTACTTCCAAAGCCCTGAGCAGTACAGGAAGCTTGCAGGCCTGGTGCTTGAAAGGAATAAGATAGGCAATTATCTTTTTGACCTTGAGTCAGAAACTTTCCAGGATTTTTTCGGGCATTGTACTGATAAAGGCATAAGCCCGAGAAGGGCAAAGGCAGTAGTTGAGGCATTTCTCTTTTATGCAAAGGATAATGACCTCTCGAAAATACCTGACAAAGCCCCTCCGGAAGAGGTAAGAAAGCGAATCTACAGAAAACTCTCCCCGGAGGAGGAAAAAGAATGCCTTGATAAGGCATTAAAGGCCTCGTCAGAGCTCTGATTCTGCAAAAAGCTTTTAAGCTGGGCTGATAATCTAAGTGCTATGTACAAGCAGGCTATTCTGGTAAGGGCAGACTTAAAGCTTCCAAAAGGCAAGCTGGCGGTGCAGGCAGCCCATGCAAGCGTTGAGAATGTGTTGAGAATGCTCAACGATGGAAAGGATGCAAAGGAGCTGGTAAGCCTCTGGAGAAGGGAAGGCATGAAAAAGTCAGTCCTTAAAGTGAATGATGAAAAAGAGTTGTTTCTTTACAAAGAAGATGCGCAGGCTAGAGGCATTCATGCATGCATTATCACAGATGCAGGAAAAACAGTAGTAGAGCCAGGCACAGTAACCTGCCTTGCACTTGGCCCTGGCAATGAAGAAAAGATAGATGAGCTTACAGGAAAGCTTAAGCTTGTTTGAGCAATGTTCCTACTTGAAATCAGAATCCTTGATTCCTGCCTCAAAGCAGCTCTCGCAGATGTATTTCCCGTTTTTTGTCCTGATTAAGTCTGGGGAAATCTTGCCGCAGAGCTCGCAGTAGCCCTCTCTTTCAGGAAGGAGAGACATCTTGTCATCGAATTCCCTTATATTAAACATATCAACAATAAGCTCAAAGAGGCTTGGCTGGATCTTTAGGATATCCTTAAGCGTAATAGTCCCCACAAGCTTGTTTTGATGGTCAACAACAGGAAGATGCCTTATCTCAAGGTCTCTCATTTTATTAATGGCATCGTATATGTCAACCTCGGGGTGTGTTGTAAAGACATTGCCTGTCATTATCTTTGAGATGGGCTCGCTGTCCTTTATCCTTTTTGCAACAGCTTTCTGAACGAAATCTTTTTCTGTTGCAATCCCCAGAAGCGTCTTTCTCTCATCGGAAATAATCAGGCTTCCAACATCCTTCTTACCCATAAGCTTTGCTGCCTCCAGGATTGTTATGCTGGGAGAGCATACTATCGGGTTTTTCGTCATTGCGTCAAGAACTCTTATTCCGGTTTTCATATAAGCCACCTCTATATATTGAAAGGAATGTTTTCCTTGTTTTTAACCTTTTTTCTTTTTGATTCCACCAGGCCGGGTTTTCAGCTGTTTTTTATCTCCCTGTAAAGCTTCTTTATTGAATGGTATTCATCGCTCATAGCCTTAAATGAGGCATTGTCCATCTTGGACATGATTTCCATGATGATAAAGTATACCTGCCTTGCCTTTTTAATTTTTCCATTCTTAATGTCTTTCCTTAGGACATCAGAGTAATAGTTGAAGCTGGAGATCAAGCCTGCCTGGGTTTTCTTGTTCTCTTCCTTTATTCTCTTGGATTCCCTTGATATCCAGAAAGCAATCAATATTCCGGCCGGGATGACTATTACTGAAAGCGAAGCCAGCACAGGATGCCTGTAGAAGATAATAAGGATGATGTTTGGCATATCCTTTCTTTCAACACAGATCTCATTGATGGGATGGCAGTATGTGCTTATGCAGTTAGGATTCCTTAAGCATCTTCTGCCGAGCTCGCAGGGCCTGCAGGAGCCCCCGCAGTCAATGTCAGTCTCGTCATAATTCTTCAGGCTGTCAAAGCAGTGAACCGACTGCTGGTAGTCACATTGCTCTCTTCCAATGAAGAACTCGCTTCTAAGCTCAGGATAAACGAAGTAGCATTTCCTTTCCCTGTAATTTTCAGGAGTGCACAAGCCCCATTCTGTGCATACAGCGATAAATTCTTCCTCATCAATTTCCACTGTGAAGTAAAATTCTTCCTTGAATTCCCTGTGTTCTGCAGAGAGAATCAGGTACAAAAGAGCAAATGCCAGGATAAAGATTACAGCCCACTTAGCAATCCTGAGCATTTGTCCATAGAGCTTTTTGCCTTTCAATATGCTTAACCGGAAGTTTAATTTATTTAAAAATTTCCAAACGCTGAAGGGTAACAACCCGCTTCAAGCAGAGAAAAAAGGCGATTTACTACTTTTGCTTTGCTTTGTTTCTTCCCCTTGCCTGTACAATGCGAAGCCTTGCTATAATCTCCTTTTTGCCCTTAGGCTTGTAGCCTGCGATAATCTCTTTGAACATCTCTTTTGCGAGCGAGGGGTGCTTTGACTCAAGAGCCCTCTCCAACAGGTGCAGGTCAACTGCCTTGTCCTCTGGCTTGTGCGAGAAGAAGGAAAGCCCGAAATCAATGAAAAAAAGCCTTTTTCTTACTGCTATCATATTAGATGTTGTTAAGTCGTGGTGAATTATCCCTGCATCGTGGATTTTAGTGAGAAAATAAGCAATCTGGCCTGAAAAATCACTGAAATTGCCTTTCCCAAGAACATCCTTGAGAGGCTTTCCTTTTATCCTTTCTATGCCCAGCTCAAACTCTTCTTCGTCGGAATAAACCAGCTTTGGCACATTTAATCCAAGTAAAATGCACTTTTCCAGCACCTTGGCTTCCCTTTTTGTTCGGGATTTCCTTAGCCTTATGTCTATCTCGCTTATCCTGTAGCCTTTCTTTACCCTTTTCTTTATGACCGAATCCTTTTTAAGAATCAGCTCAGCTTCAGCCCCTTTAAAAAAGGCTTCACTCATCAGCCTCAGTCCCCAGAAGGTCATTCCCGAAAAGTATCATCTCTACGTTTGTCTTGGTAAGGCTCTCTTTTTTTGTCAGGAAAATCTTGAGGGGCGTGAAAAAGAGGTATTTCCTGAAAGAATCCTTGAGAAAGTCTATCTCGCCTTCATCCACAGAAGTGATTATGTGCAGAATCCCGTAGCTGACATTTTTCTTGCTGACTTCAGAAAAAACATCGGATATCTGTGAGAGCCACTCATCCTTGTTAAGGTTTGTCTCAACCTTCTTCTCGCTTTTGTTAAGCTTAATCTTGATGATGTTTTTAATTGTTATTTTCTTGATAAGGTGCTCTTCTTCGGAATATATCAGTTCCTTTGCAATAGACCTGAATTCGTTTTTTCTTTTAAGGTCAGGGCTTATTTCCATCAGGGAATAGTCCAGCTCATCTTCAATGTAAGCATCAAAGTCCGCCACGTCCTCTGAGACAATTACCTCTAAAAGCTTTCTTAGCTCCTTAAGCTTGTCAGCGCTGATATTTCCCTCAACCTCAACCGAGAAGTTTATGCCTTTTGCCTTAAGGCGAATTGAGTTTTCCATATGCATAACTGGAAACATGCCTGATTATTAAATCTTGTGATATTAAAAAAGAAAATCCTTCAGCAAAAAGACATTAAAAAAATAAAAAACCAGGCTTTAAGCCTCGTCTTCGTCCTCGTTAGGGTTGTACGAAGGCACTGCAGACTTTGATATGATGATTATGTCCCCTACTGCCTTTACAAGCTGGTGAGGCACAATAACTCCCTTTGCGTTTCCAAGAACCCTGGTAAGGAAAGAGTTTCTTGTAGCCCGGATTCTCCAGGAGTCAACCTTGTTTCCTGCAATCAGGGCGTCTTCGACTTCCCCGAAATAATCCCCCTCGTCAGTAAAGACTTTCATATCGTAAGTGCTTGTTATTCTCTGCATCTTGAGCATTTTTCCACCTCTTTTATGGCTTTTGCATATCTGTTCTGTTTGTTATTTATAAATTTATCTGAACTGCGGGCTATCTTATCCTGTATAGCTTAATCTGGCAGTCCCAGACCTGCTTTTTGTGGATAATCTCTTTTCCTTCAACGAACTCACTGAGCCTTAATGCTTCCACTTTGCATTCATCATCATAGCCAACCGGGCAGATCATATTGCAGGAGTTGTAGTAAAAGTAGCCTGCTGATGACTTTTCTGCCAGATGCTGAATGTCTGAATTGGGCTTGTAGGGGACAATCACTGCATTCACATAGACCGCAATTGTAGGGTCGGTTGTTATTATTTCTTCTTCCTCGGGGGGAACAAGCTGGCTGAACTCGATGAAATAGTCTTTAACATACCCTCCTCTCAGCAGGTATGATGAGTCATGAGCAAGGTATGCAAAGTTTGCCAGAAGCAGTATGCCTGCAATTGCAATTAGCAGTTGCTTTTTTTTCTTTTCCTCTGGCTTTTGCTTTCTTTTCTTTGCAAGCCAGCCAAGGCAGGACAGTGAGAAAGGCACTGCCAGGAAAACAAAAGGGTTAATGTACCTTAACTCCTTGAAGTCCACGCTGAATGAGAAGTAAAGCAGCATTGAGAGGGCAATTGCAGTAATAGCAAGGGTTTCCCTTTTCTTTCCTTTCTTCCAGAGCATTGCAGCAGACAGCGGCATGAGGAGCAGGAACGGAAGCCTTTTCAGAAGCTCAACAAAGTAAAACCAGACAGGCTCATTGTGCGCAAGCCCGGAGACATTCACTACATAAACCGCTTGTTGGAAAGGGTACATAAAGGAGCCTCTTGAGAACTGCATGAACAGGAGGTAAGGCGAAACCACTGCCATGAATACAGCAGCGTACAGCAGGAGCTTGCTGGCAGTTTCCCAGAATTTTTTTGGGCTTGTTAGCTGTTTTGCCTTTAGTATGAGCTCAGTAAGCATTATGCCGAAAAATACCAGGCCAAAGGGAAACCTTGCAAGGAATGCAAGCCCAGCCACAGCGACAGCAAGTGTTTTTTTGCCGTCAAAGTAAAGCCCAAGGGCAAGCAGGCAGAAGAATATCGCGATGTGCTCGCTTATCCCAATAATCGAGAGCTGGAGCACAGAGCTGAACGCTGCGATGAAAGGCAGCGAGATGAGAAGGGCTTTTTTGTTTACAAACTTCTTGAATACCCTGTAAACCATGTAAAGGTTAAGCGCGTTAATTGCAAGCGTGATAACCGACATGGTGTTGCTTATCTGCCTTACAAAAAGCACAGGAATCAGGAAAAAAGACCAGAGCACCGGCCTGAAGTCCTCAAAATAGCCGGTTTCTCCGGCAGAAGCGATGCTTCTTGAGAGAAGAAGGTAGATTGACTCATCCCACCAAAGTGCCCTGTCTATGTTCACAGCGAGCATGGTTGAGAATAGTGCAAGTATAATGCCGACAGAAGCAAATAAGGCCAGCAGAAATATTTTGTCAGGTTTTTTTGCTTTCATCGTCTTTTGGGCATGCTTAAGAAGATATACAAGGCTAGCCTTCTTTGTAAACTGCGCACTCTGGGTAGTCTTCTGTAAACTCAGCGCAAATAATCCTGCCCAGCTTCTCCTTGTAAACAACCCCTTCATACTTCTGGTTATTAATAATCAGGGTAGGGTATGTTGTGAGGCCAAACCTGCTGATGAGCAGGTCTATCACCGGCTCCTCTTTCTTCAGGTCAATGTCTATTGGAAATACCAGCAGCTTCTCCTGAAAAATATTCTTGTAGTAGGTCAGTACCACCCCCTGGTTCGGGCAGATAGGGCAGTTTTCTGTAGAATAAAAATAGAGAATATTAATCGCATCATATTCCGGGCAGACATCAGCTACCTTGGATGAGAGCAGCCAGTACTTAACATTGGAAAGAAAATACTTTCTTTTCTGCATCTGGTAAGCCTTCTCGTTCCTGAATATGGAATCCTTTTCGTAGTTAAGGAGCCGCTCAAGGTTCTCCCCAAGCTCTACAATGTTCTTTTCAAGCGCGGTGAGAAGCACAGGGCACTCGCTTTCAGTGTCGTCTAGCTGGGACAGTAGCAGGTACTGGATATTTGAGCTTTCATAAAGAAGCTCGTTGTCAGCATGCATTCTTTCAGACCAGCTGATTCTCTCCTTGTCAATCAGCATTCCAAGCGAGACTCCAAGAAGGAAGAGAAGGAATGTTATTAACAGGCTGGTAAGCCTTCTTTTTCTTAGCTTGTCTACCATTTTTGAACCTTTTTGAAAACTAACTCAATAAGCACTACTGCAATGGTAAACCCCTGAAAGACCGGGAAAAAAAATAGGTAGGGGATAAGCGATATAATGTTTTTCCTGGAGAGCCTTACCTGGTAGTCCCTGAACACCCTGAAAAGGAAGAAAAGGATTATCAGCATGGAAAATGCGATGAAAAACCCGAGCATGAAGTTATAGTCAAGGATGTTGAAGTCGAACCTGAAGAGGTTTCTCAGGTAGGGCTTTATGTCAAAACCAACGATAAAAAGGTTTTTTATGCCTCTGAAGAAGGGTTTTAGCGTGAAGTAGCCGAAGAAGCCAAGCGCTGCGATTCCCAGGCCGTAGCCTATAAAGTTAAAGGGGAGCTGAAAGCAGCCGAAGTGCCCGTACTTCTTGTTGAAGAGCATTTTCTTGTACTGCCAGGCATTCATAAGCCCGCCTTTGTACCACCTGTTTCTCTGCCGGAACAGGGCTTTTATAGTGCGCGGGCTCCTTGTGTAAACAAATGCGTCTGCGCAGTTCTTTATGTCGTAGCCAAGGCTTTTTGCACGGTAGGCAATCTCCTGGTCTTCTGTGAGGTTTCCTTCGTCAAAGGTGCCAATCTTTTTTATTATTTCTGTCCTGTAAACGCTGAATGGACCTGGAGCAACATAGATTGAGTTGTTTCTGCTTAGTATCCTTGAAATAAAGATTGTGAACATATACTCTACATACTGGATTCCCTGGATGAGGTTTGCAGGGCTTTTAACCATCATTGCAGGGGTAACTATTGCGAGGTTTTCGCCTGCGCTGTGCGTCTGGAAGATGTGAATCATTTTCTTTAGCGTGTCAGGGTGGACCTCGGAGTCTGCGTCAAGGTTAACAAAGAATTCTGTGGTGGTGTGTGAAAGCGCGTTGTTGATTGCCCTTGCCTTGCCTGAGTTTGGCTGGCTAAGGAGAAGGATGCTTCTATCGGGATGGGCTTTTATGAACTCTTCTGCCTTCTCTTTTGTCCTGTCTTTTGAGCCGTCGTTTACCACAATTACCTTAAGCTTGTCTTTCGGGTAGTTCAGGCTTATCACTGACTTCATGGTTGATGCAATGTTTTTTTCTTCGTTGTAGGCAGGGATTACAACAGTTACAGAAGGGAATTTATTGATTTTTTCCCAGCCTTGCTTAGGCGCCTGGTAGTCTTTGTCTAATACGCTAAGGTACCAGAAAACGAGAAAATACATTCCTATCAGGTATGTGGCAATGATGAGCAGGGTTGGAAACATGGTAATCAGATGCTTGTTTTGGTCATTTATTAATTTATCTGAATAATGAGTATTTTCTGACATAATCCGGACATCAACTCATTATTCAAAATCCCCGCTC
>CAYUJZ010000028.1:0-9608 GCA_964445165.1 uncultured Methanosarcinales archaeon | reverse complement strand
GAGCCGTTTTCACAATCCTTGTATTCTTTCTGGGGTTCTTCTCCAGCCTGGCTATCCTGGCCATTATGCCTTCAGAAGCGGTGGCTGACTTTGTTCTCGACGGCTCAAGAAGCCTGGTATCTCCAATTTCAGGCACAGCCCCGGATGGAATCAGCCCTGGAAAATGGATTAATACAGACCAGATAGAGTTCCATAAGGATAAGGTAATAATCCATATAGATGACCCCAGGTGGGCGGTCTTTGCAGACACAAAGTCTATGCTTCCGGTACTCGATTCAGAAACCAATGCAATACAGGTTGTGCCCACAAGCCCCTCACAGATAAGGGAAGGGGATATAGTCTCTTATTACTCAGAAATCGCCAGGGCAAATATCGTCCACAGGGTAATCGAGACAGGCTATGATGAGGAAGGCTGGTATGCAATTATGAAAGGCGACAACCTCAGGCGGCAGGACCCTGAGAAAGTCAGGTTCAGCAATGTCAGAAGGGTTGTGGTTGCGCTTGTTTACTGAGTTTTTGAAGCAAATTCAGAATAAAATAAATATTGGCTATGGGTTACACTTGCTATGTACAGGACAGGCGATAAGCTTTTTTTTCCGGAACGTGCACTTCACATAGTAAACTTCCATTTAGCGAAAGCAGGCAGGAAAGAGATAGCAGTTGCAACAGAGAGAAAGATAGCGTCATTAATCAAAGAAGGCTTTATATCCTTAAAGGATAGCATTGAAGAGCTAAACCTTGGAAAGCTTACACTTTACTCTTCTGAAGACACTGTTCCCGGAGGCCTTGTCAACCTGTTAATGAGCAATCCGGAAATGAGCAAGAAAGAGCTCAAGAGGAAGATAGCAAACGATAAAGCAGTTGACAGGATAAAGGAGATTTACGGCGGGCCAAAGTTTGCCTGGAAAAAACAGACAAAATCCCTTGACGAATTAATCTACAGGCTTTCCCACACCCCTGAGATTGACGAGGAAGCCAGCGCGGCAGCAGAGCAGGCTCCATGCCTTTCGATGATCAGGCTTTACGGCGCTTCTGTTGAGAAAACCCTGGGAAGGCTCACTAAGAAAAACTGCATAGAAAACCAGCTCTCCCCTGGCAAACTGTTTAATGAAGCAGTGCTTAACATAAAAGATAAAGACAAAAATAAGAAGCACATGCTTATCCAGTACCTTGGCCCGGACGGAATCTACAAAAGGCAGTCCCTAGTTGAGAACGAAGAAGGGCTTGCACTTGCCTTGTCAGGGCAGAAAAACATAAAGTTTGAAGGGCATGATATATACACGGACACATTCTCAGCCAAAGTCCCATCAAGAAGCACAGGCGAGCTTCACAAGGTTGTGCTTCAGTCAGTTCCCATTATCTACAGCCTGGACGAAAAGGATACAGTTAACTTCTATTTATGGAGAAATTTTAAGGCAGATACAGATGTAGAAAGCGCAGAATTTAGCCAGGCAAGGTCAAGGCTCAGGAAAAAAAGGTCAGAAAGAGAGAGAATATTCCTCCCTGCCCAGGCCGTTGCACTATACTACCTGCTTGCAAAAGGATTGTGGAAGAAAGATTACAGGATAGAGATTAGCCCATTTGCGCTTCCGACAAAAGAGCTTTCAGAGATAACAGACTTTTACAGGTATTCAGCAATTATTCAGGAAGGGCCAGATGATAAGCCAAGGTTCAGGCCATTAAACAAAATTGAGAGGGAGATTGCAGTAACCAGTTATGCAAAGAAAAACCCAGGCTCTGTGTTCTTCCGCTTCACGCCAGCACACAAGCCAAGTAAGTACATCCTGAAAGAAGCATAATGCCTATCTCCTTCTAAGAAAGCTGTCAATTCCCTTTGCAACCTCAATCGCTTTTGCAGGGCAGATCTCGTGGCAGCAGAAGCACCGGATGCATTTAGAGTAATCTATCTTTGCATAAGGAGACATAGATATTGCCTCAGCAGGGCAGATTCTTTTGCACTCACCGCACTTAATGCAGGCATTGGTAATTACCCTTGGCTTCGAAGAAAACCTCCTGAAAACCCTTCTTGCAAGCCTGCTGTGGGTAATCCTTGAAACAAGCTTTTTTCCGTCAGGGAGCCTGTAAGAGGCCAAAGGGAAGCCAAGCCCGGAAAGCCCTTTGCTTAGTGCAGAAAGGTTAATGCTCTTTTCCCTGGCAGCAGCAACCATATAAGGAATAATCCTGTAATCAATCCCTGCAGCAGAGCACGCAGCGAAGTCAGCAACAAACACATTATCAGAGCCAATCAAAACACCGGTTTTTATAGGGATGCCAGCAGAGCCAGGGCCGTTGCCCTCGAGCCCGATAATCCCGTCAACAAGAGTGAACTCAGGATTAACCTTAAGCGCAAGCTCGTACAGCAACCTGCCAAAGTCAGCAGGCACAGGATGAGTTAAGTGGTAGCCAGCCTTAACCTTGCCAGGAATCAGGCCATATAGGTTCTTCACAGCACAGGTTAATGTCATGAAAACATGCGTTTTTATCTTAGGCAGGTTCACAATCTTAAACTCATCGTAATTCTCCCAGAGCGAAATTCTCCTGAAAGTCTTCAGCCCAACCAGCTTGTGTGAGCTAAACTCTACAATCTTTATCCCGTGCCTTTTGCATACATCATAAACCCCGCATGCCTTTGCAACAGCAAGCGCAGATGCAGTGCCAGGCGAGTCTCCCACAATTATGTTATCCTTGCTGAGCTTTTTCTTAAAGGAGATTATCGCTGCCTCAACAATTCGGGGGTTGGTGTTAACAGCATCGCTTTCCTTTCTTGCAGAGAGAAAGTTAGGCTTAAGCAGGACTTTGTCAGTTTCTTTTAGCCCTTTGAAGAACCTGCTTGACTCAATAATGCTGCATGCCTCCTCTATGCAATTGTCATAAGAGCTGGCTTTTGAAACAAACAGCTCCTTTCCGTTAACCTCAATTCTCTTTTGCATACAGAGAAAAAACCACGAGTGGGTTATAAAGGTTTTGCAAAATAAGCTTATAAGTAATTCACGCTTCATAACTTTTATTTCAGAAAACAAACCAAAATTCAAAAAACCCTTCTGTAAATTCCCAAAAAGGCATTTAAAGAGCATTAACAAGCAATTCACTCTAAGCGAGGTAGATAAAATGAACAAAAAATTTGTATTTGGAACATTTTGGATAATTGCCCTGCTTGTTTTGTCACAGTCAGGATTTTCTCACGCCGAGACAGGCGAAGAATCTATTAATGCCGTCTATCATATATTTACCGGCCACCTAAGGCTGGCAGGGAATAGAAACCCAAGGCCTTATGAGGTTCCAATCTCATGGAATATCAGAGGTCCGCCAGGTCCAAAAGGAGACCAAGGGGAGAAAGGAGAACCCGGAGAGAAAGGTGAAGACTGCAACCCTGCTGATTTTCAAGAAATTATTGAAGAAATCTTGGAAGAAAAAGCATCAGGGCTTTATGCTAAAATAAGCAACATGCAGCAGGAAATTATCCAGTTGAAAGAAAGAATTACCAGCCTGGAAAATATTATCAACTCCTTCCCAGAACAAGAACCAGAAACATATAGCCTTTTAGCTTATGATTTTGACGAGCAGGCAGTTGAGCCGTCTCTGGTTCATCAGGGGATTATAGCCAGCGAGCTAATGCTGTTCAATAATGCCAGCAGCCCTTCCTGGGCGCAGGGAAACCCGACTTCAGGCTACTCTTTATCATTAAACAACTGGCTGAGCCAGGAGCAATACTTAGAGCTTATAATGCAGCCAAAAGAGAATGCGATAAGAATAGACGAGCTCTTTATTGACCTGAGAAGGTCAGGAACAGGGCCTGAAAATGTGATAATAACAATAAACGAGGAGCATAGCTATAGCTTAGAAGCGCAGACTTCTTTCCAGACAGCCACCATTGATCTGTCAGCAGAATTAACAGAAGCTTTCAATGAGCCGGTCAGCATTATAATCTCTGCAGAAAATGCCCAGAGCAACGCAGGAACCCTCAGAATAGACAACCTGATAATAACAGGAGAGGTGCTTAGTTAAGCATTTTTCATTCTTTTTTTATTCTCTTTAAGAGATAAGCTAATTTTAAATATTTTAATTTATTCACCTTTATATGAAATTCTACAACACAAAAATCCTGTACACTTCGTTTGAGACGCATAATGTAAAGAGGTTTATTCTTGAGAAGCCCGAAGGCTACGAGTTTAACCCGGGCCAGTATGCCTTAATTGCAATCGACACCCCGGAGCTGAAAGAAGAAACAAGGCCTTTTAGCTTCACCAGCTCCAAAGACGACAGCATAATTGAGTTTACCATTAAGTGCTATCCAGAGCACAACGGAGTTACGGCCAGGCTGCACCAGCTGGAGCCAGGAAGCAGGCTCCTTATCTCCGAACCAAGGAGAATGGACGCTTACCAGGGGCCAGGCTTATTCATCGCAGGAGGCACAGGGATTACGCCATTTCTAAGCATTTTAAGAGGCCTCAGCAAAACAACAAAAGGCAGAAAAGAGCTCGAGCAGTCCTTTCTATTGTTCTTAAACAGGACAGAGAGAGATATAATAGCACAGAAAGAGCTTAATTTTTTGCTTGGGAAAAGAGCCAGGTTTATTGTTACAGAGCCAGGTAATGAAGCAAACCCGGAGAGAATTAATGAGGAGCTCATATCAGGCATTCTAAAACAGAGCAATCTCTCAGGAAAACCAGCCTACCTTTGCGGCCCGCCTGGCTTTGTTGAAGAAGCAAAGAAGATGCTGATAAGCCAGGGCGTTAACGAAAAAGAGATTTTCCTTTTTTAGGTTTTTAGCGTTTCGATATATTCTAAATCACTGTTAGAATATTAAATTAATAATTGAAATATTTAATAGTCTATTGAAACCAGTTTAATCATAATCTGTTTAAATAAGTTCTAAAATATTTAAGTATTTATCATAATGATTAAGATATTTATATTGTGCATTATATCAACATTTCTTGCAAGCTTTATTTCGTTTCAATATTGAAAATAATTAGTGTGTTTCTTTTTCTTTCAAAATGCTTTTAAGCTAAATCTTCTTCCTCTTATTATTATGTACATTGAACAAAAGCCAATATCTGCGTCAGGCACTAAATTCTACATTAATCAAGAAAACCGAGAAGTTGCGAGGGCATACCTCTATGTCCTTGCCAATGACCTTCATGAAAGGCCTTTTGGCCTGCTCGAAGATGTTTTTGTTGATGAATCCCTGCGTGGCCAGGGCTTTGGCTCTGAGTTAGTTAAGAAGGTAATCGAAGAGGCTCAGCAAAGAGGCTGCTACAAGCTTATTTGTACAAGCAGGTATGAAAAGCCAAAGGTTCATGATTTGTATGAACGCCTTGGCTTTAAGGACCATGGGAAAGAATTCAGGCTGGATTTCTGATTTTTTCCAGCAAAAATCGCCGTTTTAGAAACATTTAAATACTCTTTTTACGCATTATTCCAAGAAGGGAACCCTTGTTGGAATGAAATCTGACTTAAAACCCCTTATTTGCCCTTTGTAACGCCAGCCGTATAAGATGAAAAACCCCACTGCAATCTATATCAGAGTATCAACTGAGGAGCAGGCCAAGGAAGGTATTAGCATCCCTGCCCAAAAGGATAGGCTGGCTGCTTTCTGCAAAGCCAAGGATTTTGATATCTTTGATTTTTACATAGATGAGGGGTTTAGCGCTGGTTCTTTGAAAAGACCGCAGCTTAAGCGCCTGCTTGATGATGCAAGAACTAAAAAGTTTTCCAATATTGTGGTTTACAAGATAGACAGGTTTTCCAGGAACCTGAAAGACCTGATTACTCTGCTTGATGAGTTCAAGGGCTTAAAGGTTAACTTTATCTCTGCTTCTGAGCCGATTGACACAACCAGCGCCATTGGCAATGCTTTTATGCAGATAATCGGGGTTTTTGCTGAGCTTGAGCGTGGGATGGTGACTGAAAGGGTAAAGCTGGCTTTTGACAAGAAGCTCTCGATGAAAGAGTACTTATCCAGGCCTCCTTTGGGGTATAGGGTTGAGGGAAAAACCCTGGTTATTGATGAGGAAAAGGCAAAACTTATCAGGGAGATCTTCGCTGACCGGCTTGCGGGCGTTAATTTCAGGGAAACGTGCTCTCGGCTGGGCATTCCCAAAAGCACCTATTATTATATAATAGGCAATTCTGCTTATGTGGGAATTTTAAGGTATAAAAATCGAATATTCAAGGCTGAGTTTGAGCCGATTATTGACTTGCCCACTTTTTATAAGGCAAGCAGAAGGAATGCAAGGTTTCTGGAAGCAATAACCGGAGAATGAGTTTTTTTTTCTATAAAGATTGGGTTTTAAAGCATCATTAAATACTGCTTCTTAATTAGAATTTTTGATAGTTCCTGATTAACATCTTTATGACAGGTTAATTAAAAGTATGCTAAAACTTTTAATTATTTATCGCTTTCTTGAATAGTCATTAAAACCCATTAAAACTGAAAAAACAAAACAAAATCAATACTCAATGCCTTCTCTGCTGGCCTGGCTCTCTTCGTATCTTTACAAACAGCCTGTGCTTCTGCTCGTCGTTTGAGAACTCTTCTATAATCCTTTTTGTGAACATGTCTACTATGTCCGGCATCTGCTTTACTCTCTTTTTGATGTCCTCAAAGCTTTTGAAAGGCTCGTTTTCCCTTTCCTCTATGAGCTCCCACATCCTTTTTTTGCCAAGGCCCGGGAGGAGCTCCAGAGAGTGCATCCTTGTAGTGAGCGATCTTGCCTTGTTGATGAACTCGACGAACTGCTGCTCTTTCTTTTTTACAAGGCTTTGGATAACATAAGCCAGCTCTGCTTTTGCTGCAGCTGTGAGCTTTTCGTAAGTAATTATGCCGGTTACATGGTGGATCTCTTCTCTTTTTCCCATTCCTATGTAAACTTCTTTCATTGGCTGAAGAAAAGCCTCTTTCTTTGGGATTAGCTCAAGCAGCACGAAGTTTTTTGTGCCTACTGCTTGCGCTATTGGCTTCTTTAAGTAGCTGGGAGTATTGTCAAAAGGGTACCCGTTTGGCAGATAATCCAGGATAACCGCATACTCCTCTCTATCCGAATTCGTATTATTCACGTCCCCCATGCCGCGGATATTGAATAACCTCTATATAAAGCTTTTGAATTGCTTGCTTTTGGCTGGCTTTAATATACACCCCTTTGGTTCCAGTGGAGACTTTTGTATTTGAGTATAGCTTTTATTATATTCTTTGGTATTGATTTTGCCTTACAATAATGTTTATATTCCTGGAGCAGGCATTCCGGGCGCATGGCAGAGGAAAAGCCGTATGACGCTAAACCGGACCTGAAGAGGTTTCTTTTTGATGGTATGCTCTTCTCGATTATGTTTGGGCTTGGTGAAGCTTATGTGCCGGCTTATGCGCTTTTCTTGGGCTTTTCCGGGGTTATGATGAGCTACCTCTTTTCTTTTCCCAGGCTTTTCTCTGCGCTTGGGCAGCTGCTTTCTGGGTTTTTATTGCATAGGCTTAAGAGCCGCAGGGGCTTGGTTTCTGTGCTCGTCCTGCTTCAGTCTTTTACCTGGGTTCTGCTGCTTTTGTGCGGTGTGTTCAAGCTGGATTTCTGGGTTTTTCTTGGGGTTTTTATGGCGTATTTCTTCTTTGGCTCTCTTGCCGGGCCTATCTGGTTTGGATGGATAGGCTACTTTGTTGATGAGAAGGAGCGTGGCAAGTTTTTTGGGTACAGGAACAGGATTATCAATTTCTCTTTGTTTTTCTGCCTGCTTTTTTCAGGGATTCTGATTAACTCGCTTGAGGGAAGCACTGTGCTTGGGATTGACGGGGAGCTCTTTAGCTACGGCTTGTTTTTTATTGTGGCGTTTGCTTCTCGCTTCTATAACTTCTTTTTGCTTCGGAAGATTAAGGATGTTACTATCGAGCATTCTCCTGAGGAGCAGTTTAAGTTTTCTGAGATGCTTTATCCGAGGAAGCACCTTTCTCATGAGATAAAGGCTCTTGCGGGCTTTGCTACTTTGTTTATGTTCTCTGTTTTTATTGCTGCGCCTTATTTTGTGGAGTATATGCTTAGGGTTCTGGGATTTAGCTACCTGCAGTTTATCTCTTTCTCTTTTGCTGCTGTGCTGGTGAAGTTTGTTGTGAGCAGGGCTGCGGGCATTCTCGGGGATGAGTTTGGGCATGCAAGGATGTTTATGGTTGGGGCTTTGATACTTTCATCACTTTCTTTTTCCTGGTTTTTTATCCAGCATTTTCCTTTGCTTCTGATGCTGGATGCGTTTATGACGGTCGGCTGGGCGCTTTGGGACTTGTTTTCTGTGACTCTGCTGTTTGAGTACTCTAAGCCTAAGAACAGGACTTTGATTGTGTCCTGGTTTAATTTTGTGGTTATTATAGGTGCTTTTCTGGGTGCTTTGGCATCTGGGCTGGTTTTTTCGGTATATTCGGGGATTTCTGATATGCCGTTCAGGATGATGTTTCTGACTTCGGCTGTGCTGAGGGTGATTTGCTTTGTTGGGTTTTACAGGGCAATAAAGGATATCAGGGCTTTCAAGCAGATTAGCACTGACAAGATTATAATGAGGACTTTCAGGATACTGCCTGCTGAGGGTGTCCAGTCTATTCCTACGGTAATGTCGCATGTGAGGAATGGCTTTCAGAGGATTACTCGGATAAATGGCAAGCTGCATATTAAGCGGATTGATATGGAGCCAATCAAAAACCTTATAAAACCTAAGAAGCGCTCTGGGAACAAAGCCCCGTAGTGTAGCGGCCAATCATACAGGCCTTTGGAGCCTGTGACCCCGGTTCGAATCCGGGCGGGGCTACGCATATTTAATGCTAATTCAAGAATTAATTATTTAGCTGAAACCGAACCTGTATAAGAGAGCGTAGCTTTGTCGAGAAGCGAAGCGATAAAGAGATTAAGTTTTTGCTTTTAATGATTTGTGGTAGATGACCTGCGGTTATTGCGCATTCTATTATTTATGGAAATTCAAAGTATGTTTGGCAGATAATTGTAGTATTAATACCAACATAAAAACCTGGTGCTAAAGGTTCTTCTAAAGAAAGGGGATAATTACAATAAGTATGATATGAGTATTCATTTGTTTCTTTTGTAAACTCAGTAATAGCGGACCACTGACTCCTAGAATCCTCTAAACCATAACAAAAAAAAACTATTAGTTTGATTCCTGTGTAATTGGTAACCAATTTAACATCATATCCAACCTTTACTGTTGAGTTTTCTATTTCATAATAATCTGAGTTGATAACACAATAATGAGTATCATATGTCAGCTTTTTATGGCATTCTTTAGAGTATATATCTGCAAAATCACAATATATTGAAGCATTATTATCTAATGCATACTGATAATAACAGTAAGCTTTTGAAAGATTATTACTATAATTTTCGCAATCCAAAATAAGTGAAACCTGATCATTAGAACAAGAAGATAGTATAAATATTACAACAGTGAATATGATGAATAATTTAATATGACTCATAAAAGTAAAACGCAGTGTTATTATTTATATTTTTATCTAATTTTTTGATAAATGCAAATATCATCGGGATTAAACCTCTAAAACTAACCATTCACAAAAATCAAACAAAACTTAAATCCCTTGCGGAAAAATAACTGTTAAGCTT
>CAYUJZ010000027.1:0-10038 GCA_964445165.1 uncultured Methanosarcinales archaeon | reverse complement strand
GGGCTATCGCCCACAATATTATTTGTTTTTTATTTGGACTTTTTGAACAGAGCCGATATAAAGCTATTAAAGCCAGCAGCAACCTGCTGTTAGGTTACCATTTTTAGGCAAAATCAATAATATTGCTATAAATCAGTATCATTTTTAGTAATGTCTTTTGAAAAGATTACTATTTTACGCCAAAATCAGTAACGAAAACCAAAACCTTTATAAGTGTGAATGCGGTTTTCATAGTGGAAGAATCAGAATTCAAAAGCAATAGGGCTGGCAGGCTAAAGAAAATCCCAAATACTGTTTTTCAGTGCTTTGAGCCAAAAGAGCTGTCTATAGAAGTTGAGTATACAAAAGAAATTGTTAAGCTTCTCTCAGAAGCCTCTTTAAGCCTGGGAAACTTGTCTGAGGCAGGCAGAAACCTTCCCAACCCGCATCTTCTCATAATGCCTTACCTGGAAAAAGAGGCAGTCTTAAGCTCTAAAATTGAAGGCACAAAAACCACTCTTTCAGAGCTCTTTAGGCATGAAGCAGAAAAAAGCAAGTGGACAAGTGACGACGACCTTCAGGAAGTTGTGAACTATGTCAATGCAATGAAAAAAGGCCTCGAGCTGATTAAGAAAGAAAAGATATCGGCTGAGATGCTGAAAAGCCTCCACAAAATCCTGATGAGCGGGGTAAGAGGGCAGGACAAAGACTCTGGCATTTTCAAGAAAGAGCTAAACTGGATAGGCTCCTCTTACGATATTATGGAAGCAAAATTTTGTGCCATGCAGCCCAGAGTCAGTTGCACATCTAATGGAAAACCTGACCGGTTACCTAAACAATTACGATGAAGCCAAATTGGTAAAGGTGGGTATTTCACATTACCAGTTCGAGGCAATTCACCCTTTTCGGGACGGGAATGGAAGGCTTGGCAGGCTTTTGATAGTTTTGTACCTTTGCCAGCAGGGAATAATAAGCCAGCCCTTATTTTACATCAGCGCCTTTTTTGACAATTACAGAGAGGATTACGAAGCCAAGCTTAAGCAGGTAAGCACAGAAGGAAAGATTGAGGCGTGGCTGAGGTTTTTTCTTTCAGGGGTTAAAAAGCAGGCTGACGATGCAGTTTTAAGAGTCGAGATGATGGAATCACTCAGGGAAAAGTACAGGCAAAAGGTATTGGGGTTTTCACAAAGCACAACAGCCCTTCAGGTCATAGACCTGTTGTTTGAAAATCCTTTTCTGACTATTTCTGAAGCAAAGGAAAAGCTGAACTGCCATTACCCTAAGGCAAAGTATAACATTGAGAAGCTGTTGTCAGCAGGGATTATAAAAGAGATAAAAAGAGAGAAAGGCGGAAGGCTTTTTGTTGCTGAGGAGATCCAGGAAATTCTGGAAGTATAGTTGGCTTTCTTTTATCTGTTGGCTCTTTTCCCAGCCAAAGCAAAAGCCCCGGCAACAAAAAGCGGGAACACAAGCGAAGCCTCAGCACAAACCTTCACAGTACTCTCCTTGTCAGAAAACTTTCCCCAGGACACAGCCTCATCAGGGTTAGCCCCGGCATTTGACCCTTCGTACTCGCCAGCAGTATTAATATACACAGCATAGTCAGCCCCATCCCTGAAAAGGTTCGCGTTTGCCGCAAGATGCTTAGGCACAGACCCCCCAACAGCAATAACACCCGTTTTCTCAGCCCCAAGGCACAGGTCAACAGCCTCAGTCATAGCACTGCTCTCGTCCACCACAAAGTCCGGGTGGCTCTTCTTAAAGAAGTAGATAATATCCCCAATCGAGCCATCCACCATAGGAAGCACAAAGTAAGGAATCTTATTCCTGTAAGCCCAGTAAGCAATGGTTCCCTCTGCATCAAACTCCTTATTTCCCTTTTTCTCAGTCTCGCACTCCCTCCCAAACTCAAAAGCAAGCTCGCTCACGCCCCACACCTTCTTCTCAGCATATGCCCTCTTAAGCAGCCGGTTGGCAAGCCTCTCAAAGTAAAGGTACCTGTCATTCGGGATAAAGATATTCCCTGTCCTGTTAATCCCCTTCTCGCGCAGCGCCCTCCCGCTGGCATCATAGCTCCCAAGCACAAACGGCTTAATCCCCCTGATAATATCCTCCTCAAGCCCGCCAGTAGTAGTAATCAGCACATCCACAAGCGAGTTTTTCGCAAGAAACCTAATCTGCTCCCGCACACCGCAGGTAGCCATGTTAGAAGTGTAAGCAAGGATAATCAGCGCATTCTCCTCTCTCATCTTCCTCGCAATCACAATCGCCTTGTACAGCTCAGACGCCTGAAACCCAGTATGCGCATAGGCCTTAAGGAACTCATCAAAGCTGAACTTCCCCTCAAAATCATAACCCTTAATCTCAGGCCAGCCCTCCAGGCTCTCAGCAGGCTCAAGGAACACAACCTTCTTAGCCTTCTCAATCTTACTCTCAAACCCGTACCTTCTTGCATTCTTCATATCCCAAGAAAGCCCAGCCTCTTTTATAAACATTATGCTAATTCTGCTTAAGTTTCGTTTTCTGAAACAAACATTTAAATATCATTTCACCCCCAAAGCCCCTATGAAAGTAATAATAATAGGCACAGGCCCCGCAGGCACGCTCACAGCAATCCAGCTGAGAAAGTTAAGCAAAGAGTGCGAAATAGCCATAATAGGAAAAACCCAAAACACCATGTTCTCACCCTGCAGCCTCCCCTACCTCATAGGCGGAGAGCTCAAGGCACCAGAAGAAGCAGTAGTGATGAAAGAGCAGGACTACAAAGAATTAAACATACAGCTTATGCTCAGCACCGAAGTAAAATCCATAGACACTGAAAACAAAACGCTTACAGCATCCCGCCAGGGAAAAGAGCTCAAGCTAAGCTACGACAAGCTCGTGCTCGCCACAGGCAGTACACCAGCAATCCCGCTAATCCCGGGTCTGGACACCCTCCCCCACACCTGCCTCAAGACAATACAGGACGCAGAAAAAATACTCCCCTACGCAAAGCCAGGTGAAGAAATCGCAGTAATAGGCGCAGGTCTAATCGGCACAGAAGTAGCAGCAGAGCTAAGAAAAAAAGGCGCAACAGTACATCTCATAGAGGCAAAAGACAGGATACTTCCCACAATACTTGACGCCAACATGGCAAGGTATGCCTCAGCCCATCTCAAGGAAAAAGGCATACACATCCATGAAAGCACCCTTGCAAAAAAGATAGAAAACAAAAGGCTAATACTGGAAGACAAAGAAAAAAAGGAAACCCATATCAACCCATCACTAATCATACTCGCAGTGGGAGTTTCCCCAAGCACAAGTCTCGCAGAATCCTCAGGAATACAAGCAAGCAGGTTCGGCATAAAAGTAGACGAATGCTTGGAAACCTCAGCAAAAGATGTTTACGCCTGCGGAGACTGCACTGAGTCAACCCACCTGCTTCTGGACAAGCCCTTTTCACCATTCACAGCCACAGCAGCAGAAAAACAGGCAAGGGCAGTCGCATCCACACTTGCAGGAAAAAAGAAAGTTCTCACAGGCATCATCAACCCAGTGATTTCAAAAGCAGGCGATATGCACATAGGCTCAGCAGGCCTTCTCAGAGAGCAGGCAGAAGACTCAGTAGAGGCAGTTTTCACATCCACCACAAAGTCAGACCACTTCCCAGGCGCAAAGCCCATCCATGTAAAGCTCATAGCATCACAGGAAGGCATACTCATTGGAGCCCAGGTTGCAGGCATGGAAGAAACAGCCCCAAGGCTCAACCTCCTCGCATTCGCAATACAGAGCAGGGCAAATCTATCCCAGCTAGCAGAAGCAGAGTTCGCCTACAACCCAGCATTAAGCCCATTGAAAGAGCCAATCTCAATAGCAGCAAGGATAGCACTTGCAAAGCTCGAAAGGCTCAAAAGATAACCCTAAACCTTCCCTTTTAAGGTAATAGAAATCTCGCCAAAAGGCTCAGCCTGCTCCAGAAGCACCTTGCCGTTGTAGTCGAGGTGAATCAAAGGCACAAAAGTATGCACCTGCTCCTTTCTTCCTGCATTCTCAGGCATAAGCTGGGAAAACCCGAGCTTCTTAGACGAAATGCTCTTGCATAAGTCAACAATCCTGCTGTACACCTTAGCCATAGTCTCCCTTATGTTAAACCCGGGCTTCCTCGCAAAACTCTTCAGCCCCGCCCGGTCAGAATCAGAAAGCGCCTTCCTCTTCTTCTTTGTCTCAAGCGCATGCTCAAGCGCATCCAGCAGGTCATATATAGAAACCTTTCTCCTCCTTGCCTGCGGAATCCTTGGGTTAAGCACCAGGCCTTCCCATTCCCTTTTCTTTCCAATCTCAATTGCCCCGCCAAGCTCGCCCTGCTCAAAAAAGTCACCCACAAACCCAAACTCGTCAGGCGAAACCTCATCATCCTGGTAGGCAAGCAGGGACTCAAAGTCCTTCAGGTTCTCCTCCAGCAGCTTCTTTGACTTCAGTTTAAGCAGAAGCGCAGACGCAAGCACAATCTCGCCTGAAAGATAAAAGTCCAGCTCCTTCAGCTTCTTCACAGTTTTCAAGTACTCTGCAGAAAGCAGCGAGACATCCACATCCCAAGGGTCAAGGCTCTGCTCCTTGACTATCCGGTAAATGATATCCCTCCAGCTAAGCGTCTTGTCGTTCTGCACCCACCCGATTATCTCCTTAGACTTTATCATCTTAACTCACATCAGCAGACAGGAATGTCAGTATAGGTCATTTCCTTGTGTATGCAGCTTTTTATGCTGCCTTCCTGCCTTACAATCGGGGTAATAGTTATTTCTTTTACCTCGCCGGCAGCATCAAACCTGAAGCCATCCCTCATGTCCAGCCTTTCAGCCGGCTTTACAAGCCTCACAAGGTCCCCCTGAAACAGGTCACTTGAAGTAATTACCGCAATCTTAAGCTGCTCAATCTCAACAGTGCCCGCATTTCTCACCACAAACCTGATAACCCTGCCTCCTGCATAGTCCACGCACAAAGGCTTAAAGTCCCTTAGCTCCAACAGCTCAACCTCAACACTCTCACAGGCATCTTCAACAAAAAGCAGCGAAAGCAGGTTAATCACAAGCACACCCAGGGCAACAGAAAACGAGACAAGCACAATCAGCGCAACCAGCGGGGAAATCCCTCTCTTATTCATAGCCCAGAACCTCATTTTAACCATTAAGCAGCGCCCTTCTCTCTCTCCTGAAAACCAGCAGGGCCCCAATGCTGGTAACTATCAGGAGCCCAGCCAGCCCTGCTAGGGCAATAAAAACATATTCTGTCCTGCCCACATAAACCAAAACGCTTGAGATCCCAAGAAGCATAAGGCTGAACCCAAGCGCAAGCAGGGAGCAGGCCTTCTTTGCATCCACAAGCTCGCTCCTCCCAAACCTCTGTGAAAATATTCTCTCATAAGAGAGGTTAGAAAAGGAAATGCCCAGCACGCCCACAAAAAAGCTCACAAGCACAATTTTAGGGTCAAGTGAAAGCGCGATTGCAGCCAGAAAAGCCAAAAAGAGCACAAGCCCGACAGCAGCGCCGAACTCATTTCCAAAGCGGCTAAGGTTTCTCATTACAGTCTTTGGAGCAAAAATAGGCACAAGAATCCCAAGCCCAATAATGCCCATGGTTAGCGCAAAAGGAAAAGGCGTCCTTTTAACAAGGTCATAAACAAATGGCGCAATAAAGATATAGGCAACATTAACACAGGAAAGAAATATAGAGTAAAGTATAACCTTGCCTTCAGCAGCCTTTTTCAGGACCTCCTTAGACATCCCAATCTTAATGCTCTCGCTTTCCTGCACATTCCTCGTCGTAGTGAACAGGGAAAAAACAGAATAAACAGCGAAGATAACGCCTCCAATGAAAAAAAGCACAAAAGCCCCGTCCTGGGATAGAAAGACATTGAAGATATTGCTCTGGACAAGGCTTATCTTAACAGGGAACCGGTCAATAATATAGCCAGCGAGCACCATGGAAGCAGAAGTAAGCAGAATGCCTATCTGGTTGATGAACTTCAGTATGGCTCCTCTTTTCTCTACCTTAAGCATGCTGTTCAGGCTTGTCCTTAAAGAGTTTGAGGACAGGTTCACAGCAGCAGGAATTAAGCCAGCAAGGATTATGGCAACCGGAAAGTAGCCCCGGCTAAGAGAATACCCGAAAAGCACGCAGAGCACTGCATTTACAATAAAGGCAAAAGAAAGCCTGAGCCCTGTCCTTATTGCCTTGTAAAGGTTCCTGCTGAAAAAAACCAGCATAAGCTGGACAGCGTTTGCAATGATAACACTCTGGAGCGTGCCTGTCCTGGCATAAAGAAGCAGGTTAAGAAGCTGCATAGAAACAATGGCAAGCGCAACCCTCATAAGAAGGTCATAGCCAATGAACTTATTTTTTATCTTAATAGCATCCATCTGCCCTAGCTTTGCGGATAGCCCTGGCACGCTCGGCTCGTATTTCATGTATTCCCCTTATTCCTGTTTATTTTTAAATCTTTTGAAAACCTGAATTGCCTTAGAAGCCTTTCCAAAGCTTTGCCCCTGTTTCCCTTTCAATCCGAAGCAGCTGGTTGTACTTGGCAAGCCTCTCCCCCCTGCACGGAGCCCCGCTCTTTATCTGGCCGTTTCCCAGCCCAACAGCAAGGTCTGCAATGAAAGAATCTTCAGTTTCCCCGCTCCTGTGGCTCACCATAACATTCCAGCCGGCTTTTTTTGCATCAGCGCAGGCCTGAATTGCCTCAGAAACCGTGCCAATCTGGTTGGCTTTAAGGAGCAATGCATTGCAGGCTTTTCTTTCGATAGCCTGTGCAATCCTTTTCGGGTTGGTAACAAGCAGGTCATCCCCAACCACCTGGATTTTGGCTTCGCTTGTGAATTCAGCAAAATTGTCCCAGTCATCCTCAGCAAATGGGTCTTCAAAAGAGATAACAGGATAGCTTTCTTTTAGCTTCAGGTAGAGCCCGGCAAGCTCTTTGCCCGAGATGCTTTTTCCATTGATAGAATACCTGCCCTCCTTAAAAAACTCATTCGCAGCAGCATCAAGCGCAATCTTAATCTTCCCCTCATAGCCAGCCCTGGCAATTGCCTCTAAGATTAGCCTTAGCGGCTCTTCATTGTCATCAAGAGGCGGGGCAAACCCGCCCTCATCACCAACATTTATTGCGTTTACCCCATACTTCTCTTTAATTATTGCTTTCAGGGCATGGTATGCCTCTGTGCCCATCATCATTGCCTCAGCGAAGGTTTCAGCGCCCACAGGCGCAACCATAAACTCCTGGATGTCCAGGTTGTTGCCGCCATGCTGCCCCCCGTTTATCACATTAAAAAAAGGAATCGGAAGCACAAGCTCATTGTTTCCGGCCAGCCCTGCAATGTGCCTGTAAAGCTGAATGCCTCTGGCAGCAGCACCAGCCCTGCAAACAGCCATGCTCACTGCAAGAATAGCATTTGCGCCAAGCTTTCCCTTGTTTTCTGTGCCGTCAAGCTCAATCATTAAGAAGTCAATCTCCCTCTGGCTCTCAGGATTCATCCCGACAAGGTTAGGAGCAATAACCTTAGTTATGTTTTCCACAGCTTTTGTTACGCCTTTTCCAAGGTATGCTTTTTCACCATCCCTTAATTCAACAGCCTCATGCCTGCCTGTCGAAGCCCCGGAAGGGACGATTGACCGGAACAGGCCATCTTCAGTCTCAACAGCACATTCAACAGTAGGGTTTCCCCGGGAATCAAACACCTGCATTGCACTTATTGCTTTTATGGTTGCCATCTTCAAAAGGCATTTTTGCGAGCGCATATATAAAAATTGTGATTAATTCAAGGAGAGAGATTTGGAAAGGCTTTTAGCAGGCTTCTTTCTTTTTTTAATGCAAAGCCCTTCACATTCTCCCCTTAAGAGCCACATGCACTCTTTGCATGTTTTAACAAGGTCAGTTTTTTTCCGGAAAAGGCAAAATAACTCGTATATTTGGTTCCTATTGCTTAAATACTTTTTTTTTGGTCCTTTTCTTCCATTGCAGAGCTCAATCTCGTTTTTGTTATTTATTTTAAATAATTCCAGGCAATCTCTGCAGGATTTAGCTTGTGTAAGAGCTTCAATAGCCTTATAATTACTAAACTCAATAAGGCATTTAGGCAGAGGGTTTGCCACAAGAAAATTAATTTCTGCTTCTTTTAGCTCAATTAAAAAATCAAGAATTCTCTGCCCAGTATTTTCGTGAAGGTCATCCTCATACAAATCAAAAAAAAGAATTGCTTTTTCAGGCTTATCTTTGATTAATTTATTTTTTAATTCTCGCAGGTTTTTACTAGTGACATTATATGTTTTGTCATTTGTTTCACATTTAGGTTCTGACAGAATCTCTTCTTCTTTGGCATTCTCCTTGCATTCGTAACTCTCAGGAAATCTTGGCAGAAATTCTTTCTTTCCTTCAGGCTTGTTTTCTCTTAATTCAATTGGTGATGGTAAATCCTCAAAAGCAATCCAGCATTGGGGATCTGGAGAAAAGGCATTGCCACTATAGCAATAAGAAATACACCTCGCTCCTCCCATGCACTTCTCAAAGTATTTGCAGTTTCTGCATTTCTGGCTGATTTCATTTTTGTCTCTTAGTCTCCAAAGAAATTCGTTGCTGTACCAAATCTCAGTCAGGCTCTGATTTTTTAAGTTTCCAATAACTACAGGCAGTCTTCTGCAGGGCATTACATCTCCATTTGGCATGACAATAATTATGCTTTCTCCAACGGGGCAGATATAGGTTTTCTTAGCCTGTTTTTCGTATGCGAGGAAATTCAGAGCACGAAATGCATGAATCTTAGTCTTGCTTTTATTGTAATAGGATTCAATGCAGCTTTTGAACATAGATTTGTAAAATTCCTTTAGTTCCGATGGAGTCATCATGTCCTTTTTCAGAGCTTTTCCTTCCCCATATGGGACCATTCTGTCACTCCAAACAAAATTTACTCCTATCTCTTTTGCAATTCTTGAAACTTTATCAAACTCCTTGTAGTTTGTTTTATTGGATGTAAATGAAAAAGATGTGGTTATACCCTCTTCAACCAGAATCTTTGCTGCTGTGATTATCTTATTATAAGTGCCTTTTCCTCTTATGTTATCATTTGTTTTTTCTCCGCCTTCTAGACTGAGCTGAACTAATTCAACATTAAGTTCTTTAAGTCTTTCTGCAATATCTTTTGTAATAAAACTGCCGTTAGTCATAACTGCATACTTAATCAGGTCTCCGTGCTCAGAGAATTTTTCAAGCAAGTTAAAGAAATCCTTTCTGACAAAGGGCTCGCCTCCGGTAACATTAATCCTTCCAGGAACTTCCCAAAGCCTAAGAAGTCTTAGATAATCATCTAAAACCTTTAAAAGCTCATCAAAACTCATCTCTTTATTCAGATACTCGCCTTTTTGATAGCAATGCTTGCATTTCCAGTTGCATCGGTCTGTAATGTGCCACTGCAAAGTCATGTGTTCTGGCTTAGGAAGGTATTTTATTCTCATTTTGGCTTTTAAACAAAACGCAATTCCTTCTTGGTATATGAATTAGCTTAAAAGACTTTCTTCTTGCATTCTTTGAATAGCCTAATTAAGCATTCAGAAAGGCTTTTAAAATAAATTCTTTTCTCCTTTGAAATGGTTACTTTTAGAGTAAATGAAGTCTCAGACCTGCCGGAAGCAATCAAGGCGATAAACAATGCTTTTTTCTGCGAGCTAATTGAGAACCCTGCTGACTTTGTTACTTTAGAAATAGAGAAAGCAATTGGAAGAAAAAAACAAGTGCCTGATTTGGATAGATACTTATTTCATTTATACTCTTCTTCTGACTATTTTGAATCCGTGACAGATGAAATCGGGCTGGATATTAGTTATTTAATAGTAAAAGAAGATAGCTACAGGGCTTTTGATTTTATTGAGCCTTTAGTTTTTGATTTTTTCAGTAGGTTATGCAAATTTAAGGCTAATCACCTGGATGCTTACCTCGTTGTTAATGAGCCTCACCTTCTTAATTACCTTTCAAAAAAGGATTACCTTACACTTCATTATGATGAAACTCTGCAGTTTGATTTATGACCAAAA
>CAYUJZ010000026.1:0-12771 GCA_964445165.1 uncultured Methanosarcinales archaeon | reverse complement strand
CCATGACCAAGAAAGAAACATGCCAGATTCAGACCTAGCTTCCCCAAGCTGCTGCACCCAAAACAACAAGTGCACATATAATAACCTCTGCTACAACCACGCTACTGTTACAAACCCCTTAGGAGAAAACACAATCTTTACTAACCTTTACTGCAATAGCAATGTATGGCAGGGCGGGGATGACTCCAGAAATGCCTGCGATGCGATTGTAGGCTTAAACCATTGGAACTTGGGTGGAAGCGTGTCACCAACGACGTGCTGTGGTGACGATCCTGATGAGCACAAGCTCAGGTGCAATATAGACTCAGGGAATGCCCAGGTTGGTGTAAGCTGCTGAAAGGCAAAGCTTTTATATAAGCAGCTCAAAAAAGATAATGTTCATAGAGGGATATCATGAAATGCTCTATTCTGGAAAAAGGCTCAGCTGAAAAAAAGGCATTGGCAGTACAGTTGCTTTCTATATTTTTCGTATTCATATTAGTGTTGTTTTTATCCAAAGGCGCAGCAGCACAAACCTATGCATGCTGCGATGATTCCAGGGCTTGTGTAGATGCAGATAGCAACTGCTACACCGAATCCGGGTGTTATGATGGCGTTATGGCAAACAGCTACTGCCTCCCAAGTGGCGAGGGCGGAGTATGGATGGATCCTGACCATACCGAAGAGTTCTGCCAGATTACATGCATCCTTCATGCAAATATTGCGGGATCAAACATTCCTGGGGGCTACTCAGAGTTTGATGATTACTGGCAACTCGGAGGCAACGCACCAAACGGCGCAAATGCCTGCTGCGGGGATGATAGCGATGAGTTCAGAAGGTATTTTAATTACAGGTATGCAGGAGAGCAGGTTGCCTGCTGCACCAGCCCAACCCAGTGTGTACATCCTGATGGGACAACATGCGTAAACCACGGAGACCCAATCTACGATCGAAACACAGCACTTCCGTACGGAGGCGCCCATTACATCTGTACGAACGGAGAGCCCCAGGAAGTGGAATGCAACAGGCAATTCCAATGCAATGAGCAGCATGGCCTTACTTGCATGGGAAATGAGGAATTTAACTTTTTCTGGTATCGTAATGATGAAAAGACAGCCATTCAGCAAAACGAAGGTGGCGAGTGGTACTTCGGAGGCATATATGGATGCTTTGACTATCTGGATACTGATTGTAATGAGGTTATGCCTGCCCAGGAGGAAGTGTGCAAGGTAGGCTCCTACGATGCCTGGGAGAACGACGATATTGCTAATGTCCACGCAGAGGGCTGGTATCCAAGCGGTGACCGCTATGCAGCCATTTCAGGAGGCGAAACCGGTTGCACCTGGGAAAATTTCAGGCATGACGATTTACAGCACTGCAACCTTTTCTATTACTTCCACAGGGTTTATGGAGTAAATTATAATGATTACTGGAATTACAAGCACTGCGACGACAGCATCGACAACGATGGCACAGGGTGCTGGGATAATACGGCAATTCAAAATTTGAATCTCAAGGCTATTGAAGGCGGCACCAGGAAAGGCCTGATGGTTGGCGATTTCAAGTGCGGTGCAAAAGAGCTTGACCCTAAATGGTGGAACACAGCAATGTTTGACGGGCTGGATAACAACTGCAACGGCAGGATAGACTTCGGCCAGCCGCCTGTTACAAATCCGTGGGAGGTTTACTGGAGGCGCACTCCAACACCTGGTATAGGGACAACAGATGGTTACATTGATGCTGAAATGAACTCGAAGCTTAGGCTTTATGGGGCTGTTTACAAAGGCTCATCATCAGACCCTGAGGATGAGATCAAAGGAGCAAACCTTAACTTTTCAATAACTGCTGAAACAAAATACCTTAACTGGGAATCTATTTTTGGGCCAGGGGTTATAAACATCAAACCAGGCTGGAGCCCAGCCCCGCGGGACTACTTTAGTTACACAAGCGGGGATTATGGAGAATATAGTGCAATCATCAACAAGAATTTCACTTACCTCGTAACCATATCCGCGCCTCCTGAGTATGGTGTCCAGGACAAGGTTTTCTGGCTCCACGGGAATGCAGTAAGGTTTGGCATTGAAGATAGCCGAGAGATGAACTTTTATATGCTTGATTCTGACCTTGCTAGCCTCTGCCAGCCTGATTGCACCATAGACGGGGTGTGCAGGATAGACTGCCACGGGTACAATGATTGCCAAATCACAAATTCAGAGTATTCAGTACAGTATTGCGAGGGCAGCCCGCCTGGAATAGTGGTTCCCGGAGATTTTGCAGTCGTGTGCTGCTCAGGCCAATATGAGCATTTCCCAAGGGCAGACCAGTCCATTGACTCATCGCAGATTAGGAATATGCTGGTTTCAGACATGAGGGTTATACTTCACAGGATGCCGGCAGTATTTAAGTCTGTATTATACAGGTAAAATTTTTTTCCTTAGAATTCAGTAAGCCTTTTGTCAAGTTCATTAGGCTTAATAATGGTTGTCCTGCCCTCAGCCCCGCCATCAATTTTGTCAACAGCGATAAACCTGTTCTTCTCAAGCTTTTCTATCTTCCGCTGAAAGGTCTTGTAAACCCCTTTTCCGCCCTTGTTCTGGTAAAGCTTGAACAATTCGCCAATCTTTGTCTCCGGGTTGGCCATAATGAGCTCGTAAATCTTCCTTTCTTCACTATCAAGCACATCAAAGCTCTTGATGGAAAACTTGTCCAGCTTGGACACAGCGAGCTCCACATCCCCGGGTTCAACCTTTCTTGCAGACCTTGCCTCAGCATTGTTCCCAGATTCCCTGAGCAGGAAAAGCCCAATCCTGATATCCCCAATCTTATGGGACGCCTCCGAAATCCTTCCAATGGCCTCCTCGCTTATAACACCTGGGTAATAGGCATACTCGCTCCTTTGCACCAGAATCTCCTTTGTCTCAGAGAGCGAGTAAGGCTTAAACTCAATAATCTCTGGCAGAAGCCTGGACTTAATCCTGGAGTCAAAGCTAACCACAGTCTCTCTGTAGTTTGTAACAAGCACAATGCTCTTAAGAAAAATCTCTTCAAGAATATAGTACAAGAAGTCCGTCTCTTCAGCCCTGTCAATCTCATCAAACACAAGCACAGAAGCCTTTGGGTTAAGCATCCTCTTAACCACATCAAAAAGCTCATCAGTGTTCTTATTGTGTATAAATTTGTAGTCAAGTAGCCTGCAGATTTCCGAAAAAACCTTGTAAGAAGTATTTTTCTTCCAGCAGTTAATGTAAAGTGGGATAATCTCGTCAGTAGTCTCGTCAATCTCATCAAGGATTTTCTTTATGGCAACGCTCTTGCCCACGCCGGGCGGCCCGTGCACAAAGACATTCCTCCCGTTCCTCTTCATAAACAAGGGCTTAATGCACGCAGCTATCTGCTTCTGCTCCCTCTCCCTGAATGGGATAATCTTAGGCACATAGTCATAATCCAGGGCAATAGCATTCTTGAACAGGGTTTCATCAGCGCCCAGCATATTCCCAAAGACTCCCATTCTGCCTGGTTTATCCTGTGGCTTTTTAAATCTTTTGAACAAAAACCCAGAAAAAAGATATTTTTTTATATTAATAAGCCTGGTAGCATGCCATGAGATGCTTTGTATCAGTTGAGCTTCCTGAAAAAGCAAAAGAGCAGCTCGCAGGATTCCAGCACCAGGCCCTGAAAGCCCTAAGCCCCTATGCAAAGCTAAAGCCAGTGGAAAGCCAAAATCTTCACCTCACCCTTGCATTCATCGGCGATCTCTCAGGGCAGGAAGCAGAAAAAGCAAAAAAAGCCCTCCGCACAGTAAGGCAGCCCAGGTTCCCTGTTATAATAAGCAGCCCAGGCTTCTTCGGCCCAGTGCATTCCCCAAGGGTCATATTCCTGAAGGCAATCTCTCTAGAGCTTTTAGAAATGTCAAAAAAAATCCACACAGCCCTCAAAACAGCAAAAATACCCATAAAAACCCAGGCGACAAAGCCCCACCTCACGCTTTTCAGGATAAAGCATGTAATTGAGCCAGCACAGTTAGCCGAAGAAATAAAGGCATTGTCCAATAGCCAATTCAGCCTGAAGCACGAAGTGCACTCTTTTGAGCTAATGAAAAGCACACTTACCCCAGGCGACCCGGTATATAATATAATAGAGCCTTTTCCATTGCAATGAGCAAAAACAGGCCTTTTTATGCACCACTGGACACTGGACTTCCCCCCAAAAAGAGTATATAAACTCAAGCAGCAACATACCGATTGGTGATAAGCATGCTGGCGCAAGACCTAGACACAGAATTCGTAAAAACCCTTTTCGAGCAGAGGATGAAAGAACTAACGAGAAACTCATTAAGAAGCGTGGATGTGCAGTTCTCAGACAGTTGGATTTAGGCTTCAGGCTCCTTCTCTTCTTCTTTTTTTTCTTTTTTCTTATTGATTATCGGCTTAACAGAAGCCTTAATCTTTTCTTTGGCTTTCTTGAGCAGCCCTTTTGGCTTCTCCATAGCCCTGCCCACGAAATTGTAGTCCCAAAGCACAGCATCCCTGTCCTCAAACCTGTTGTCAAACGACTCAAGGAAAGTAAGCTTGTAAAGACTTGCCTTAGGCGTGCTCTTAGAGGTTCTTGTATACCCAATTGTAATTATAGCCTGCGGCCTGTAGCCCTCAGGAATATTAAGCTCCCCTGAAACCTGGTCTTCATTAAAGGCAGACACAAAGCAAGACCCAAGCCCAAGCGAAGTAGACATCAGCAGCATGTTCTCAGCAGCAACAGCAGCATTCTGGATGCTGTAAAGCCTGTCACCCCTTATTCCGTAGTACTGCTTGCACTTCTCATTATCAGATACAATCACAACATGCACAGGAGCCTTTGCCATCCAGTACTGCTCAAGGCACGCAACAGCAAGTTTCTCCCTTTTCTCCTTGCTCTCCACGATTATAAAGAAAAGCGGCTGCAGGTTCCCAGAGCTGGGCGCAAGCCTCCCTGCCTCAAGAATCCTTCCAAGCATCTCCCTGTCCACAGGCTTGTCCAGGTAATCCCTCACAGAAACCCTCTTTCCGATAGCTTCTTCAAGCTCCATGAAACCCAATTATTTCCCTTTGTTTTAATATTTTGTGTTTTTGGAGGCAGGCTTTTCTGAAAGCTTTTCAACATGGAAGGAAACTTTTTTTAAATAACTGCTAGCCAGAAGAGCTAGTCTAGGCTGACCTTAAGCTTCTTGGCAATCTTTCTTAAGGCGATTTTTCCTATCTCCTCGTCACCTTTCTTTGAGCTAAGGCTCCCTTTAAGGCCATGAAGGCTTTTTATTGCCTCCTCTTTGTCCAGCTCATTTAGCTTGCTCCTTATTGCGTCTCTTAAGAATTCTATCCTGGTGCTGTACCTGTGGGTTTTGATAGAACTGTCAATATCATTGAGGAGATTCTTATCCATTTTCAGGCTTATTGTTTCCATCGTATTACTTAGTATGTATCAAGTACTGTTTAAAGGTTTTTATTTTCTTGAGTTTTTGCTATCTCTTGGCAAAATTTTCAGAAAACTTTATAAACCCCTCACTAAACCATCAGGATAAGCCGTATGTTTTCCGACAGACTACCTTTAGAGGTAGGAGGAGAGGTGTTAGAATGATAAGCAAGGAAGAGGCGCTGAAGGCAATCAAGCTATTGAATAACAGCGAAGAGAAAAAAAAATTCACGCAGACAATAGATGTTGCAATTAACCTGAAGGACCTAAATCTTAAAAACCCTGAAGACAAGGTAGATTTCTTTGATGATTTGCCCCATCCGGTAAGGAATGCAAAGGTTTGCGCAATAGTCGGCCCGGAGCTGCTTGATCAGGCAAGGGAAAACGCTGATCTTGTGATAACAGCAGATGATATAGATAATTACAAGGACAAGCCCAGGGAAATCAAGAAGCTTACAAACGAATATGACTTCTTTGTTGCCCAAGCGAACCTCATGCCGAAGATGGCAATGGTCTTCGGTAAAATCCTCGGGACAAGAGGCAAGATGCCAAATCCAAAAGCAGGGTGCGTTCTCCCCCCAAAGGGAAGCCTTGCAGGATTAAAAGAAAGATTCTCAAAGAAAATCAGGATTCAGGCAAAGAATGACCTTGTAGCCCATACGCTCATAGGCAGGGAAAGCGATGATGAGAGAAGCCTTGCAGAAAACCTGCATGCCCTCATAGACCATTTGGTCCACCACCTGCCAAAAGGCCACAACAACCTTAAGAGTGTCTACATAAAGAAAACAATGGGCAAGCCGGTGAGGGTGATTTAGATGGCGCATGTTTCAGAAGCAAAAAAAGCAACAGTAGAAGAGCTGAAGAAGACAATGGGCTCTTACAATGTAATTGGCATAGTAAGGATAGACAGCCTTCCCGCGCTTCAGTTTAACAGGATGAGGAAGCTTCTGAGAGGCTCTGTCGTAATTACTGTATGCAAGAAAAGGCTCATTAAGATTGCACTTGAGCAGTCAGGCAAGAAGGGCGCTGAAAAGCTTAATGAGTACCTGGATGGCATGATTGGGCTTGTCGCAACAAACGATAACCCGTTTAAGCTTGCAAAGGTGCTTGACAAAAACAAGTCCCCTGCCCCTGCAAAGCCAGGCCAGAAAGCGCCAAAAGACATAGTTATTAAGGCAATGGTTACACCCTTTGCCCCAGGGCCCGTTATCAGCGAGCTGGGCTCAATCGGCCTCAAGACAGGAGTGGACAAGGGCAAAGTCGCAATCAAGGAAGATGCTGTCGTTGTAAAAAAAGGCGAAGCCATCTCAGAAAAGGTTGCCTCAGTCCTCACAAGGCTCGGAATTGAGCCAATGGAAGTAGGCCTTGACCTCAAGGCAGTCTACGAAAACGGCGTAATATACGATCACAGCATACTCGCTGTTGATGAAAAAGAATACATCAACTCACTAATTGCAGCCCACAGGGATGCATTTATGCTCTCGCTTGGAATCACATACCCAACAGAAGAAAATATAAGCCTGCTTATTTCAAGGGCAGTCAGGGCTGCAAGGAGCCTCTCAATTTCAAGAGAGCTCTTCACAGGCGAGACACTTAAAGAGCTTATAGTCCTAGCTGAGAGAAGGGCATCTGCCCTTCAGGGACTCGCATAGGAGGGAGAAAAATGGAATATGTCTATACAGCATTGCTTTTGCATAAAGCTGGAAAGGAAATAAACGAAGATAACATGAAGAAAGTGCTTGAGGCTGCCGGCGTAAAGCCAGAGGCTGCAAGAATCAAGGCACTGCTTGCTGCTTTAGAGAATGTTAACATAGAGGAAGCCATCAAGGAGGCGTCTGTTGCACAGGTTGCAGCACCAGCTACCGCGGCACAGGCAGGAGCCCCAGCAGCAGAAGGCGACGAAGCAGAAAAGAAAGAAGAGAAGAAAGAAGAAGACAAAGAGAAGAATGAGGAAGAAGCAGTAGCAGGTCTTGGCGCGCTGTTCGGCTGAAAGCACAACAAGCAACACACCTTTTATTGTTTTTTTATTTTTTTAACATCCGGGCGCTTAAGCCCTGGGAAAACAGAGAGATGCTCATGGAAGTAAAGGAAGTAATTCAAAAGCTGGGCAAGCAGAGAAAGGACATAGTAGACCTCAGGAATGTTGTAAATGCCCTGAACAAGGACAAGGAAGAGACATTTGGCAAGAAGAAAGAGATTTCTAAGAGGATAAAGGAGCTTTTCGGCGAAATCCGCAACCTCAAGAAAAAAAGGGACGGCCTTAACGCAGAGATTCGCGACCTAAAGAAGAAAAGAGACCCGCTGAACCTGCAGATAAAGGAGCTCAGCCAGAAAATTCGCGATGCAAAAAGCCTTTTAAGGGAAGACAGCAGTACAGAGCAGCCCAAGGTAAACCCAAGGCTTACCCAAAAAAAAATCAGCCAGATAGAGTTCAAGCTTGAAACAGAAGTAATGCCTTTCAACAAGGAAAGCCAGCTCAGAAGAGTTGTCAGGGACTTAAAGAAGGAGCTCGAAGAGGCAAAAAAGCAGTCAAAAGAATTCTTTGACATCATCGAGCTGAACAACAAGCTTAGGGAGATTAAGTCAGAGGCAGACAGGCATCACAGGGACATCCAGCAGAAGGCAATGGAAACCAAGGAAATACATGAGAAAATCATAGAGAACGCCAAGGAAATTGAGGCTCTCAAAGAAGAAGAGAGAGCCCTGAATGAAGAGGCCTCTGCAAAGAAGAAAGAGTTCATGGAGAAAAGCAACCAGCTGAAGGATATGCTCAAGCAGACAGGAAGCCTCTCAAAGCAGCTTAATCAGTTTAAGGAAGACACCAAAGCAGAGGAAAAGAAAAAGACCGCAGTGGACATAGAAAAAAAAAAGAGGCAGATTGAGGAAAAGATGAAAACGGGCCAGAAGCTCACCACAGAAGACCTGCTTGTTTTCCAGTCAGGTGGGATTGACGATGAAGCAGAGGACGAAGAGCCGCAAGCCCAGGAAAAGAAGAAAAAGCCGGCCAAGAAGAACCCAGCTACAAAGAAAGCAGAAGCCAAGCCAGAAAATAAGCAGGAAAAAGAAGAGAAAAAGCCAGAAGAGAGCAAAGAAAAGCCACTTGAAGCAGGACAAAGCCAGAATTAGAAAGCTTTTTATAATTCAGTTCTAATAAGCATTTTATGCATTTTTCCAGCAGCCTGGGCTCAGGGCTCAGGGAAGCAGGCAAAAGAATAGCCGCATTTGACGAGTCCAGGGAGAAGGTTATCAGGGAATCCAGGAAAATCCTGAAAGACTCCAAGAAAGCAATATTTCTCATACACGACAGCAGCTTTACAAAAGCAGCAAAGCTAATAGAAACAAGCGAATCCTCAATAAAAAAGCTAAGGCAAAGCCAGGACGAATTAACCCTTGCCAGGATAGGGGCGTTTTCAGAAGCCTGCCAGGAGTTTGTAGAGGCAGTAACCCTTTTCAACTCAATAAGGCATTTAAGAAATAATCCAGATGTGCTCAATATAGGCTTGCTAAAGCTGGTTTCCCCCCAGGACTACGTTATGGGCATCTGCGATTCAACAGGAGAGCTGGTCAGGGCAGCAGTAAAGCTGGCAATTAAGGGAAATTCAGAAGGCGTTGCAAAAGCAGAAGAAATTGCCAGAGAGCTTTATGAGAAGCTTCTCGGGTTTACAGGCTACGCAGGCGAGCTGAGAAAAAAGATAGACTCAGTCAAGTGGAGCCTCAGCAAAATTGAGGACATCCTCTTCCAGATGAAGTCAAGATAAAAAGGTGAAAGCCATGAAAGAGCTTATTGTGAAAAACGTAAAGATCGAGTGGCTTGGGCATTCAGGGTTCAGGCTTACCATGCTCTCAAGAAAAGAAGTAATTTACATTGACCCTTTTGGGATTGATGAAGAAGAGCCCCCTAAAGCAGGCCTGATACTAATAACCCATTCCCACTACGACCACTTCAGCGAAAAAGACATAAAAAAAATATCGCTCCCAAATACAAGAATATTTGCCCCGCCAGACGTTGCCATGAACATGAAAATGACCGTGGAGCCAGGATTGTTTTACAGCCTCGACCATATTAAGGTTGAGACCTTCCCTGCCTACAACCTAGACAAGCCCTACCACCCTAAGGAAAACAAATGGGTAAGCTACCTTATTACATTTGACGGCTCAACCAGGCTTTTCCATACAGGCGACAGCGACCTTATAGTGGATTTCAAGGACTTGTTTAATGTAGATGTCCTGCTTGTCCCGGTAAGCGGAAAGTTTGTCATGACAAGCGAAGAAGCGTTTTCCCTTGCAAAGGCCATAAAGCCAGGCATATCCATCCCAATGCACTACGGGAAAATCGTCGGCGACAAGGAAGACGCAGAAAAATTCAAAAGCCTCTGTGAGAAGGAAGGCCTTAAGGCGGAAATCCTGGAAAAAGCTTAATTAAAAAAACAAAAAAAAAAGTCGCTGGATTACTCGTCAGAATCGCTCTCCCAGTCGCTTTCGCCTGAGTCATCGTCGTAATCATTATCTCCCCAATCCTCATCCTCAAAGGACATGTTCTCACCTCTCCCAAAGCATTCCTGAAAATGCATATGGGGCACGGCTATTGCACATTTATTTATTTAAACCTTTCTTTTTGTGCTCTTTTGCTTTAGTTATTGCTTAATCGTAAACAAACCTTTTAAATAAAAACCCCAGATTACAGTTTAATGAACCCCTCTTTAAGCATAACCTTCCTGGGAGTGATATTTCTTTTGGGGATATTTATCTCGATTATTTCCTCAAAGCTTAAGATACCCAACATGCTGCTTCTGATCCTGGCGGGCTTTCTTATTTCCATCCATCCTTACATCATAGAAAACAACCCAATGAGCATCGAGGTTGTTGCAACAATTGGAGTTCTTTCACTGATACTCATAGTCTTTGACTCCACCTCCAGGATAAAGCTAAAGGAGTTTGACAAGCTTTCCTTTGATGCAACTAGGCTTACAACCGTCTGCTCCCTCATGCTGATAGTTATTATAGGCTTAATGATGTTCTTTTTATTCGGTGTTTCATCGCTTCCCATAGCCTTTATATTTGCTTCCCTGCTCATCGGCTCCGACCCTTCTGCAATAGCCAACCTTATTGAGGTTAAGCAGAACAAGTCGCTAAGGCTTCTGCTTATAGAGTCCATTTTCAATTCACCGCTTACTGTTGTTATCCCGCTTATATTCGTGGATTACATAAGGCTTGTCCCGGGCGTAAGCATGAATTTCCTTGATAAGTTTCTCCTGTCTTTCATCGCACAGGTAATCGCAGGGATTGGCGCAGGGTTTGTTGTCGGCATTGTAATATTTAAGCTGATGAGGAATAAGTATTCAGAGAAGCTCTCTCCTGTTGCAATATTCACTGCAGCAATCCTTTCGTACTCTCTCGCTGAGCTCGTTAATGGAAGCGGGGTTTTTGCTGTAACCACGCTGGGCCTGTTCTTCGGGAATGCCTACTTCAAGAACAAAGACCTTCTCCAGCATTATTCCTCTGTGGTTTCTGAGATAATGCAGATCCTGGTGTTCGTGCTCATAGGGTTTGTTTTTTCATTCAGGACAATCACTGCCGCTTTTGTGTTAAAGCTTTTGCTTATCTTTTCAGTGCTCTGCTTGGTCAGGCTGTTTGCAGTGCTTCTTGTATTCAGGAAATCAAGCTACACCCAGCTTGAGAAGCTCTTCCTCACTTTTTCATTCCCAAAAGGGATTGCTGCTGCAGTAGCAATAATCGCAGTGCAGATGACCGGCCTGGTCAGCGTTGAGCTGATAAACCTTGCAATAGGCGTTTTGTTCCTGAGCGTGGTTTTCTCCACAATATCAATAAAAGTGCTTTCTAAGAAAATAATTGACTACAGCAAGGTCGTGCCAAAAGAGCAGGCAGAAATGGCTTAAGCATTAACGAGCCTGGCTTCTTCGGTTTTTAAGTCTATAATAGCAATAGTCCTTGATTCCTGCGGTGTGTTAAGCGGGTTGTGCGCACCTGGGTTAACAACGGTAGTTTTACCCTGTTTCCTGAGTTCTTTTTTGTGCGTGTGCCCGAAGAACACAAAGTCGTACTCTCCTGACTGTATTGCCTGCTCCAGCTCAGGGGCAAAGTGGCCGTGCGTTACAAAGATTTTCTTTCCGCCTAATTCAAGCACGCCATTTGAGCCAAGGAACTCAGACCCCGAGTCTTTGATAGCTACCTGAAGGCTGGCGAAGTCCTTGTCCATGTTGCCGTAGATATAGTAGCCCTTCGCCTTGGACTTGGCAAGCGCCTGGACGCTTTTTTTAGAGGCAATGTCCCCGCAGTGGATAAAAGTGCTGATACCTTCCCTTTTCATTATAGAGACAATCTTCTCAATCGCAAAGAAGTTGTCGTGAGTGTCCGAGATAACCGCGATTTTCATGGCACTGAATTAAGGGAAGAATTTTATAAATCTTTCTTTTAGGGCAAGTTTTTGTAACAACTATGGGCTAGAGTCATAATACTATGGCTTTTAGCCATATATGCCTCAAAGCTTCCCCTTGCTCAGGATGTAGAAGTAAAACGCAACCCCGCCTATAGCTGAAACAAGCACGCCTGCAAAAGTGTTGAACATAAACAAGCCTATGCACAGGAAAAACACAAAGAGAATCGAGAAAATAAAGAACTTTGGCGAGAAGTGCATCACAGAAAGCCCGGCATTGCTCTTCGGTATCGGCAGCATTGCATACATCGCAAGCAGAAGCGCAAGGTAGAACAGATTGCTGCCCAGAATGCCTTCCCTGAACGGAATCGCAAGGAATGCAACAGCAATCATCCCAAGCACAGCCAGCAGGTTTACCACAGCCTTGTCAGCCACATTCGGGCCGTACCTGAACTTTCCCAGCCTTTTGTGCTTATTCATCTCAATCGCCATGCTCCCGGGAATGAAAAAAAGCAGGTAGCCATAAGTAATGAAGGCAAGCGTGACTGTGAAAAGCAGGGTTACAGGGTTCCACTGATGAGTCGCATTGTAGCCATAATAGCCCGCTACCAGCTTTCCAACAGCCACAAAAGCAAAGCAGATTATTATCGCAGAGAGGAACGAGGCAAAGAAGTTGGCAATCCAGTAGTCGTCAATCTCAACAGTCTCCCTGCCGTCATTCATCCCCAGCGAGAACCCCAGCACAAGAGCCATGAGCAGGAGCCTGTTGAACTCCTTCTTTGAAAACCTCAGTGAAGAGAGCATGTTTCTAAGCATATTCAGCTAATTTTGCTGCGAGTTTATAAATTTTATTGGTTTTTTTGCTATACAAATAAGTTATTTTTCTTTTTCATCAAAATTAGGCTCTGTTCAAAATCTAAAGATTTATAACCCTCAGCAGCCGTAAGGCTGTCTG
>CAYUJZ010000025.1:5022-14097 GCA_964445165.1 uncultured Methanosarcinales archaeon | reverse complement strand
GTTATTATACACACGTTTACTCATTTTTTTATAGTTTTGAGCGATTTTAGCGAAATGGCTCTTTGAGTAGTTTTTGCGCCTGAGCCAGACGATAAAATCGAGCGGTTGAGCGGCTGCCTCATTGGCAGCAAGACCTGGGTTCAAATCCCGGACGGGGCGGGTTATCCTTTCCCGTTTCCGTTTGAGCCTTGCGAATAATCGCAAGGATGATAAAAAGGGAGCTCGTGCTTTGACGCGAGGTCTAAGAGTAAACGCTCTATCTTATCGGGGCTTTCTGCCTCCACAAAAACATTACAGGTGATTGCCCAAGGGTAAACCTGATTGTGACAAACCCTAACCTTGTTTTGCTCCAGCTCCTTCTTAATATTCTGAAATGCTTGATCAGGAAAAATCTCACTTAATGTTTCTTCAGGGCATTTTCCCATCTCAGAAATACTCAAATCAAAAGCTACCCTTACGACATCATCAACGCCGGAATCTTTGTTTTCCATACGCTTAGGATAATTCATAAAAAGATAAAGCTTGTTTTTTTGCTGCTGCTTTATTAACGGAGTTGAACGGAGTATGTGTCAGGCCGGCTTTCTTGCAGTAACATATAGGTTTCCTTTAGAAACTGCAGAACTTTCTATGATAAAGCCAGCCTGCTCAAGAACCCTTTTCAGCCCATCTTTTTCAAAAAAGTAGTAGTGGCGGTTATATTTCTTGCCTTCTGAAGTGTAAGTAACAGCTGCTTTCTTTTCTGACGTAAAAATAAACTTGCCTTTCTTCTCCTGCTCTTTTACATACTCTTTGTCCGGGTGCCAAACGCTGAAAATTGCAGACGAATGCTTATTTAGAATCCTGAAAATTTCCCTGCAGGCAGCAAGCTGGCCTTCATGATTCAAAAGATGATGCAGCGAGGCGATGCAAAGCGCGGCATCAAAAAAAACTTCCTCAAAGGGCAGGGAAAGCATGCTGCACTTAACTGCATTAAAGCCCTTCTTCTTAACAATCTCAAGCTGGCCCTCTGAAAAGTCCAGGCCGAAGAGGTTTTCCCTTTTGAAGCCAAGTGAAAGCGCAAGCTCAAGATGCCTGCCTGTCCCACACCCTACATCGGCGATTTTGGCAGCAGCTTTTTCCGGGATTTGCTGAAGGAATTCCTTTGCCTTTGAGTCAAAATGCCTTCTTCTTAAATCCCAGTCTTCTGAAATGCTGTTATACGTTTTCCTGTTTTCCTCAGCGTCAGACACAATTAAGAAAGCAATGTCGAAGCATATAAAGATTTTGAAAAGGGACTTTTAGAAAGAGGTTCCGCTAAGTTTAAATATGAAAGAGCCTTTTACTTAGCTGATGGGCTAGGCCGGGCAGTTAGCCCCTGCCTGTTACTGCAAACGGGCTATAAGGCAGGGCTGAAAAAAAGGGAGGCGGCTTTTTGGTGCTAATTCCTGCCTGCTTGTCTCGTCGAAGCTCTGCCCTCCGGGACTCCGGGCTGGGAGAACCAGGTCAGGTCCGGAAGGAAGCAGCCTTAATCCCAGTCAGGGGTGCTCGAAGGATACAGAGTGGAGAGGCATTCAGGGCTAACAGGGGCTGGCATCATAAGTCCACTCCCTTAAGCTCATCACTCCTTTTCTTAAAGAGACTAAAACTAAGAAACAAAAAACGGAAATAAAAAGAAAGAGATTAAGCAAAAAGCTTCTTTTTCTTAATTATTCTTGTAACATAGCCTGCAACAGGGTTTCTAATTTTCTTCGCATCAGAATCCAGGAAGCCTGAAACAAGCCTTTTGTTTTCATCAAAATTATCTGTAAACACATCCGGGTTTGACTTCACTAAATCCAGGGTTATTCTCTTGATTTTTGAGGTTTTTATCCTTCCCATACAATAGAAGGGTAAAGTGGCAGGTTTAAAAAGATTTCTAAATCAAAAATTAAATCATAAAGTCCGGCTACTTAGGAAAAGCTTTTTATACTTTAATGCCATAACTAACAGAATGCTAAGAACGCACAACTGCGGAGAGCTCAGGAAGAAGGACATCGGCAAAGAGGTTGCTGTTGCTGGCTGGGTATCCAGAAAGAGGAGTTTCGGAAAGCTGGTTTTTATCGCTTTAAGGGACATGCACGGGGAAACCCAGGTGATTGCAAATTCTGGTGAGCACCCTGCCTTAAAGGACTTAAGAAAGGAAAGCGTAATTCTCGCCAAGGGGGTTGTCCGGGGAAGAAAGAAAGGTGAGGAAAACAAAGAGATGGCAACAGGGGAAATCGAAGTTGCTGCAACTGAAATTGCTTTGCTCAACGCAGCAGATCCGCTCCCTCTTGACCTGGACAATGCTGAAAACAATTCAGATGATACAAGGTTAAGGTACAGGTTTTTAGACATGAGGCGGCCGGAAATGCAAAAAAACCTTTTGTTCAGGCACAAAGCCAACCAGGCAATACGGCAGGAACTGTGCTCACAGGGGTTTATTGAAATTGAAACACCCTTCTTAATGCGCTCAACCCCAGAAGGCGCAAGGGATTATCTTGTTCCTTCAAGAGTGCATAAAGGGCACGCATATGCGCTTCCGCAGTCTCCCCAAATATACAAGCAGCTTCTCATGATTTCCGGGTTTGACAGGTACTTCCAGCTTGCAAGGTGCTTTAGGGATGAGGACCTGCGCGCAGACAGGCAGCCTGAGTTTACCCAGATTGACCTGGAGATGTGCTTTGCTGACCAGGAAGATGTTTTCAATGTTGTTGAAGGCGTAGTCAAAAGAATATTTGCAGATGTACTTAAATCAGGTATAAAGACGCCTTTCTTAAGGCTGGGCTATAAAGAATGTATTGCTAAATACGGCACTGACAAGCCTGACCTGCGGTTTGGGCTGGAGCTTAACAACATTAGCGAGCTGGGAAAAGACTCTTCATCTGATGCGCTTTCCTCTGCAGAATGCATTAAATGCATTGTAGTGGGCAGGCATCTTTCGCGAAAGGATGTTGACGCACTTTCTGAAACAGCAAGAGCATATAGAGCAAAAGGAGTGATTGCATTAAGCAAGGAAGGCAGCGAAATCAGCGGCCAGTTTGCAAAGTTTCTCGGAAACATATTCAGGGAAAAACTTGTTTCCCTAAGCTCAGAGCATGAAAAGGCAACAATAATTATTGTTGCCGGAAAGGAAAAGGTTGTTAATGATGCCCTGGCAAATGTAAGAAATGATATCGGAAGAATACTTGGGCTGGCTAAAAAAGATGTATTCAGGTTTTGCTGGATTGTGGATTTTCCGCTTTTTGAGTGGAATGAGGATGAAAGCAGGTGGGAGCCTTCGCACCACATGTTTACAATGCCAAAGAAAGAATGCATAAATCTTCTTGAATCTGATCCTGGAAAGGTTATTGCAGATTGCTATGACCTTGTGCTAAACGGGGTTGAGCTCGGCTCAGGCTCGCTCAGGATTTCTGAGCCAAGGCTTCAGGAAAGGGTAATGAAGGTTATCGGGCTTAGCCATGAAAAAGCCAGGGAAAAGTTCGGGTTTTTCCTTGATTCCTTCAGATACGGCACTCCGCCTCACGGAGGGTTTGCATTAGGCCTGGACAGGCTGCTTGCATTGCTAAACAACCAAAATGACATAAGGGAATTCATTGCCTTTCCGAAAAACAAAAAGGCTGAGTGCCCCATGGACGGCTCTCCGAGCATAGCTTCTGAAAAGCAGTGGGAAGAGTTAGGTCTTAAGACAAAAAAATAGGCTTTTTCTTAAATTTTGTTTAAGGCATTTAAGGTATTTAAGGAGAATAAATAAGTCTTTTCTGCCACAAAACAGATTGTATGAAATCCATAAACAAAAAAGATTTTGACATTTTGGCACACCTTAGAAGAAACTCCAGGATGAAGCTTACCGCTCTGAGCAAAAAAACAGGGATACCTGTCTCGACCCTGTTTGAAAGAATAAAAAGCATGAAAAGCCTTCTTATCAAAAAGAGCACCTTGGTTGTTGATTTCGAGAGATTGGGCTTGCAGACAAAGGCTTTCCTGCGAATAAAAATACAGAGCGAGGATAAAAAAGCCCTGATAGATTTTTTAAGAAAGTGCATTAATGTAAACAGCATCTGGAAAGTGAACAACAGGTTTGACTTGCTGTGCGAGGCTATTTTCGCGGACATTAAGGAATTTGACCGGTTTGTCGAGGAGATTGAAAACAAGTTTTCTATTAGGGAGATAGAGATAGAGTATGTTATAAGGGAGATTGAAAGGGAGATGTTTCTCTCAACGCCGGAGATTGCAGGGATGCTGCTCAGGAAAAGCAAGATAAAGGTTGAAGAAAGCTTCGAATAAGCTGCGCGGGAAAAAGAAAAAAGAGCGCGCCCCAGAGGGGATTCGAACCCCTGATCTTACGGTTAACAGCCGTACGCTATACCACTAAGCTACCGGGGCAGCTATTCCCTTGGGTAAAAATCCTTTTTAAAAATGTTTCTTTTATTTGTGCAAGATTTACATCATATTATTATAGGGGCCTGCATAGGAAATATTATAAGAAACAGATAATAATATTAAACACATAAAGCTCTTTTTATGCCTAAGATGCAAAGAAAGCCAAAACCAAAACCCTGGCGTGTAAGAAAGGAGAGGCCGGAAGAGTACCTTGGCAGGCCTGAGTTTTACTATACTGAAGACGAGATTAAAAGGTACAGCGGCTCGACAGGCGTGAGAATGGCTCAGGAAAGGATTGCTGAAAGAATCTGCGGGTTTCTTGACTTAGCGGGCAAAGGCAAAATACTTGACCTGGGTTGTGGACCTGGCTACACTGCTTCCTGGATTATTGGGCAGGGCCACGATGTTATTGGGCTGGATTTGCTTCCCGGAATGCTTGAAAAGGCTTCTGAAAAAGGCATTAAAACAATCAAGGCAGACATGAGGCGGTTTTCAGATAAGCTAAAAGGCCAGGAGTTTGACGCTGTCATCTCTGCGTCTGCCCTGCAATGGATTAAAAAAAGCCAAGGGCTGGCTTCTGTTGCAGGAGAAATTTTCTGTGTGCTAAAAGAAAACGGAAAATGCGTAATTCAGTTCTATCCGCAAAGCTCAGAAGAGATGGAAAAAGTGCTAAGGGTTTTCAGAAGCCAGGGGCTTGAAGGAGAAGCAAAGGTATTAAATGCAGATGACCCGCGGAAAAGAGAGGTTTACCTGGTTTTGCGCAAAAAAGCTGAAAAAGGCAAAAAGAATTTAAAAAGCCGCAGCAAACCTAAGCAAGGCGATTAACATGTGGAGCAAATTTATCAGCATTCAGCAGGCTTTCTCAAAGGAAGGCAAAGAGGTTGAATTAAGGGGATGGATTTACAGGGAGAGGAAAAAGGGCTCGCTTGCGTTTATTGTGCTAAGGGACAGCTCTAACATAATCCAGTGTGTTGCCAATGAAAAAGAGTTAAGCAAAGAGGAATGGAAGGAAATTGCTGAAAAAGCAAAGATTGAGGCTTCACTCTATGTTCGTGGCAAGGTTGTAAAGGAAGAGAGGGCACCAAATGGCTATGAGCTTCATGTATCTGGCATAAAAATCGTTGGGGAAAGCGATAATTTCCCAATATCAAAAGACCTCAGCAGGGAGTTTATTGATGATGTAAGGCACCTTTGGGTAAGGAGCAGAAAGGTTACTGCTGCAATGAAGATAAGAAGCACGGTCTTCCAGGCAATAAGGGGTTATTTTATTTTTAAGGGCTTCTATGAAGTCCAGTCGCCAATCATACAGTCAACACAGTGTGAAGGCGGCTCTACCCTGTTTGAGGTTAAGTACTTTGGCAAGAAGCTTTTCCTGGCGCAGACCTGGCAGCTCCATGCTGAGGCGATGATTTTCGCGCTTGAGAAAGCCTTTTGCATCGCCCCTTCTTTCAGGGCTGAAAAGTCAAAGACTTCCCGGCACCTTGCCGAGTACTGGCACGCTGAGATGGAGGCTGCCTGGATAAATTTTGATGAACTTATGAATTATGGAGAGAACCTTATTAAGCATATTTTCAAAAAGGTTCTGCAGGAAAACAAGGAAGAGCTAAAGGTTCTTGAAAGAGACACATCTAAAATGCTGCCTATAATTGAAAAGCCTTTCATCAGGATGACTTATGACGAAGCCCTTAAGGTTCTTTACGAGAAGAAAGGCATAAATGTTAAATGGGGCAAGGACCTTAGGACAATTGAAGAGGATGAATTAACTTCGCTTTATGATGTACCTGTGATTGTAACAAAATACCCAAAGATTGTGAAAGCTTTTTACATGAAGGAAGATGATGAAAACCCAGACCTTGTTCTTGGCTACGACCTGCTTGCGCCTGAAGGGCATGGCGAGATAATCGGGGCTTCAATAAGGGAGGAAAGCCTGGAAAAGCTAAAGCAGAGGCTGGAAAGCCAGGGAGAAGACCCTGATAAATACGGCTTTTACCTTGACACAAGAAAGTACGGCTCTGTGCCGCACGGCGGGTACGGGCTTGGTGTTGAGAGAATCGTGAAATGGCTCTGCAACCTCGACCACATAAAGGATGCTATACCTTTCCCAAGGACCATGGTAAGGTATTACCCGTAAAAGCCTAAAAAAGAAAAGGTTAAATAAGCACGCTTCTGCCTTTTAGCCTGTGCCTCTGTGGCTTAGCGGCTATAGCGGCTGCCTCGTAAGCAGCAGGTCCCGGGTTCAATTCCCGGCAGAGGCTTTTTTATTCTCGCTGCCAAAACTACAAAAAAAGAAAAGCTTTATATATTTTTGTTTCAAAAAAAAGGCTAACTGCTTAAAAAACTTTAAAACTATTAAAAGAGGCATTATCTTGAAATTCCTGGGAAAAAGCGCTGTAAGCTCTGTATTGCTTGTTGCAGCAGTGTTGCTTATAGGCGTTGTCGCAGTTTTTGCACTTCTGATTCTCCAGATTAGGCCTGAAGAAACCCAGGTAAGACCCCCTGGTGACCTGTCGCCGGTTGAAAACCTGATTTACATCTGCCTCGACGATTCTGTTGAAAGGGCTTTCATAACCCTCGGCAAGCAGGGAGGCATGCTTTACTCAGGAGATGCATTCTTTGACCCGGACAGCCCGACAGAAGGCAACGCTCTGCCGCTTTCCAAAGAGGATTTTGTTGCCTACTGGCACTTTATGCACTCTAACAACTACTGCACCGGCGACTGCTCTTTCGGCTCCATGGCAAAGCCCCTTGATGAGCTCAAGGTAGATATTGAGGAATATATCTCTTATTCTATGCTGGGGTGCGTTATTGAAAGGTGGGAGCACGGGGATGATTACAGGATGACAATAAAGCAGCTGCCCAATGTAGAGGTGCTGTTTGTAAGCAACAGGGTAAGGGTTAAGGCAGAGTTTCCTGTTGATGTCTCTGTAAGGGGGGACGGTGCTGTCAGGGAAATAAGCACTTTTGAAACTGAGCTCGACTTGGATTTCAAAAAGATATACGAGGCTGCAGAGGCTATTGCAGGCTACCAGATGAGGACAAGAAGCCTTGAGCAGGCGATGCTTAACCTGATCTGGATGTACTCTGATACAGACTCTGATGCGCTGCCGCCTATGTATGAGGTTTCCCTGTTTGACTACTCACCCACATACTGGAATGTTAACTATGTTGAAAGCCTTCTGAAAGGCCTAATGTCTGCTTACCTTAACCAGGTGTCTGTCAAAGGCTCAAAGAATTTCAGGGAGCCAGAGCTGCCTGATGTGGAAAGCACTGTTATGCAAAACTTTCTAAACTGGGACTTAAGTGCAAAAAGAAGCCTGATTCAGAATTATGATATTGATGTCTTTTACAACCCTGCCTGGGAGCCCTTTGTTTCCTTTTTCCCTCACGAAGGATTCCTTATGCCGGAAACCACAAGGTTTGACGGAAACCCTTTCCTTATGCTGACAGGAATAGTAGGAATGGTGAAATACAAGTTCAACTACCAGGTTTCTTTCCCTGTCCTGGTCCAGATAAATGACCCAAGGGCGCTTGGCGGTGAAGGCTATTCGTTCAGGCTGGCGCTTGAGGGAAATATCAGAAACAACGAGGTCCTTGAGGAAGGGGGAGGGATTTCCATCATTGCCGGAGCTGGCTCGGTGCTGTGCAATAAAGAGCAATGGGCTGGAAGCTACGAGATTGAGGTGAAGGACGAAAACAGCCAGCCGCTTGAAGGTGTTTCGCTTGTTGCCTCTGCAATAGGGGAATCCTGCGGATTGGGCATAACTGACTCTTCTGGCAGGATTGTAACTGCGCTTCCAAAAGAAAGCGTAGTAACGCTTGAAGGCTTCAAGCAAGGCTACTTTGTCAGGCCTTCTTTGGCAAACACAAAGCATATTGGAGCAAAATATCATCTTAACGGGTTCGCTGAGAAAGAGATTGAAGTTAGTGCTGAGAAGCTAGTATTCTCAAGCCAGGACTTAAAAGACAGGAATTACCAGGCCGGCATAAGGCAGCAGATTGGGAGCGAGGAAAGCCTTCTCTTTATGATGCAAAATGTAGAAGATGAGCAGTACTTTGTTGCGCTTTCCCCTGAGCAGGGAGAGCCTGCAACTACCAGCGCCCTTCTTGTGCCAGGCACGTATGAGGTGTTTGCGATAATCATTCACGAGGAAGAGATTGTGATTCCTGAAGAGCAAAAACTGCTTTATACTTTAGACGAGCTTGTGCTTGAGAAATACCCGCTTTCAATTGTAAATATTAAAGAGGGCGAGTTGTTTGAGATAACTGCCCCAGCCCTGTACTCCAGCGATACAATTCATATGCTTATCCCGGCAACAGAGCCCCCGAAAAGCTATAATGAGCTGGAGAGCCTTGCAATCCTTCAGGAATGGATAAATGAAGAGTCGGAGAGGTTTATGCCGAGGCTCAGGTGAAAAGATGAAAGCAACGGCAGCAATGGGTATTTTTGTATTGATTGCATTTGCGCTAGCGCTGCCTGCCAATGCTCATTCTGTTTCTGTAAACGGAACAGGCCAAAAAGGCTTTCCCGGGCTTGCGGATTCTGCCACTGATCCCGTAACCCTTACGATTCTAATTGAAAATGTGTTTGAAGAATTCGATGAAGAAGAAGTCGGGGTTGGCACATACAAAATCAGTGAATTTGAAGGTTATTCTTGTGCTGATGCTGGTGAAAACAGGCATGAGTGCACTGTCAAC
>CAYUJZ010000025.1:2630-4922 GCA_964445165.1 uncultured Methanosarcinales archaeon | reverse complement strand
CGATGCTGTTCCTTTCATAAACATATCTGAAAATTCTGCAAGCGTTTCTGCAAGAGCAAACCTAACAATTAAAAGCGGGGAAACTGTTATTAGGGAAGCAAGAAACCTTAACCTGCAGTGCACAAAAGCAGGCGAAACCTTTTCCTGCTTTTTTTCTGTTTTCTCGTTTTCGCTTCCTTCCACAGGAGACTCTTTTACGCTGGAGTATACTGTGCTTGCAAAAGATGCTGCAGGCAACACCGGTGAAGGCAGGGGGCATATCACTCTTAAGATAGACAATTACAGGCCAAAGCCCACGCAGATAATCGCTGCAAGCTCGCTCGACCCGAAGACGCTGGGAAAGCAGCCTACAATCACTGTGAAGCTTGATGAGCAGGGCTGCGGGCTGCACGACAGGCAGGTTTTCATCACAAGCGCAGCTTTTGGGAGAAGGCGGGCAAATGAGTGCGTGCATGAAGGCGGAAGCCAGTGGGTGTGCTCTTTTTCAGGGTTTACAATATCGGATTCTCACCATGGCTCAACAGCGGATGTTTCAGTAACACAGGACAGCAGGGATGAATGCGCCAACAGGGTGGAGGGAGATAGAAAGGAAAGCTTCTTCATAGACACAAAAAAGCCTGTGATAAACTCGATTAATGTAACTAACAATGCCAAAGAGCTTTTCATAAAGGAAGGAGACTCGCTCATTGTAAAGCTTGATATCTCTGACGACTCGGACATGGTTTATGTAAGCGGGAACTTTTCCAGGGTAACTGAAGGCCAGGATGTTGTTAAGGGCACATGCAAAAAACAGGGGAACTTTACCTGCACGATAACTGTCTCCGGCCTGAAAGCGTCTTCTGAGGATGTCACGATTATCATCCAGGACAAGGCAAACAACACTGAAAGAGCTACTATCAGGATAAACATATATGGAAGGGATGAGCGGGAAGACACAGACTTCTGGATTGCTGCAAACGAGAAAGTAAGCCCGGAAATGATTGACAGGAGCCTTGCTGCGAAAACTACGATGCGCGTGTTTGCAAACTTCGACCTCAGGGCAAGGAATGAAAGGCAGGCCTTGGTAAGCATAAAGAACCTCAAGTGCCAGGGGGAAGAGGTAAAAATACAAAAAACAGACCTTCTTTTCACGCCTGACAGAAGCCCGGGCACCAAGAGCATTGCCATCTACATGGAGCTGTCCAGGCAGAACATCCAGGTTAATTCAGATGTGGTTACCTGCACCATGGACCTCGTTACTTTCACAGGGGATGCTATAACCACCAGCCCTGAAAAAGAAACCGTTGAGCTGGAATTGACATTTTATGACGGCTTTCTTGGAGTGTCGGGGGACAATGCATACGATAAAATCAAAAGGAGAGGGGAGTTTCTAAAAGATGCAGATTGGGCAGCCGGGCTTTTAAAGGGGTACAATGTTTTTGAAAAAGCCTGTGCCGGGTTCACTACATTAACAATAGGTGTTGAGACATTTAACATACTTGCTTTGGCTGACATAGAGCTGATAAGCGGCGTGATGCTAACAGGAATAGCAGAAGGGCTTAATGAGTTAGTTGGTGAAGCTGCTATTAAGTTTGGTAGAGAAGTTTGCAATATTATTTCTTGCAAGAACCTGTATCCTATTCCTGGATTTGATGAACAAGGTTTGAGAGGAATTATCTGGGGTCAAGAAACATGCAGGGAAGCCACAAAAGACATTGAGTGGCTTAATTTTTTAGAAGAAGAGGATAACATTAAGGATAATACAATTACTGTAAGATGCCCTGACCCAAAAAACAACCTGATAAGCGCTGCATTATACGGCTGTTGGCCGTATGTGATTACAGGGGTTCAGAAGATGATGGTGATTGAGGCAATGACTCTGGACTGCTACCTGAATTCAATAGAGAGCGGGCTGCCAATATACCACTGCGACAACATGCATAGCCAGCTTTACTGCGAATGGATTCTCGGGGACTTTTTTGAAATAATTCCCCAAGCCCAAGCTATAGGGAAAATCAGGGATATGGCGCTTAATGTGCTTGAAGACCCCATCTCAATGGCCGTGACATTATTCTCGCTTATAAGCCCAAAGCTGCCTGAAACCTCTATAGGAACCCTTACCATTATGGTCACTGAATTTACTGACTCGATATTCAAGGCTACAAGGCTTTTTGAGGAAATAAAAAGCTATGCGGTTGGAGAGACAGATATGGATTATGTAACGAAAGTTACAACCAGATATGAAAAAACAATTGATTCAAGATGAAAAGCAAGCATATGGTTTGGAGCGTTGTATTGGCTTTAATAACATTG
>CAYUJZ010000025.1:0-2530 GCA_964445165.1 uncultured Methanosarcinales archaeon | reverse complement strand
TTCGGTGGGAAAATCAATGCGCTTGTACTTAGGAACAGATCTCACACAAAAAAGCTTTCTGCTGAAGACATCCGGAAGGAAAATGCGAAAATTCTCAAAGACAGAATTGAGCTGGATCCTAATTACGATATAATCAACTTTGAGCTGGATAAAGAAGGAAACCTGAAATACATAGAAATTCAGTATAAAAAAAATGATAAAATTGAAACAGAAAAAATCTTTGCAGACAAGATAACTATTAACTCAAATTATAAAGGCGAACTTACCGAAGGACTGCTTGTTCCAAAGGTGACCACAATAAAAAGCTTTGAGCTCGCGTTTAATGCAGGAACTAACTTCAGGCGGATTTCTGATTTTGCTGCCCAGTATATTCCTGAGTGGAAAACAATCCAGGATGCTTATGCTAACTTAGGGTCGCCCGTTTCTGATTTTTTTAGAAAATGGCTTTCTCCGCAAGGATTGTGCAAAACAATATTTGAAACAGGCATAGAGCAGTCAACCGGCCACTCTGCATCTTACGGCGGGAAGCCTGCGCTGTTCATGCAGGCTTTCAGGCAGCCCGCTTATGTAAGGGACGGCAAAACAACATACTACTACAGGCTCGGTGCCGGGATTGACCCTGCACTCATCACAAGTGAAAGGCCTGCAGTAATCTCCATTTACCTTAAGGAAGGGCCTGAAAAATACTACCTTGACATTACAGGAAACGGGAAAGGAGACGCATCTGTAAGCCTGCAAAGGCCCCTCTATTACTCCAGTGCAACCTACTCAGAAAAAAGCGTGAGCCACCTCTGCATGACTTACCTGGGGGAAAGCACAAGGCTCACCCAGATCGGAAGGCAGTTCCTCAGAGACGAGTGGTGCGTTGAAATAATCATAGAAACAAGCTTCACGCAGGCTGAGCAGTTCGAGGAAGATGCGCCTGTCTCAAGCACGCCATCCATAGACAACGACTACTGCTTCAACTGCTAAAAAAGAAATGGTGGGGATGCAGGGATTTGAACCCTGATTAGCTGGTTTCTTCTTTCATTGCAAAAAGCTCAACGCTCCAGCGAAATCTGGAGCCAGCTGTGCTGCCTGCTTACACCACACCCCCAGCAAAACCCAAGTAATCCTTCTTGTTTTTAAAGCTTTTGCAAAGAATAAGTTTATAAAAAACAAAGTTGGCCTGATATGCATGAACGAGATAATTTTCCTGGGAACATCCTCGATGGCGCCCACAAAGGAGAGAAATCAGCCTTCAGTAATCATCAGGCATGGCGGTGAAATCCACATGCTTGACTGCGGCGAGGGCACGCAGAAGCAGATGAAACACGCAAAAATCAGCCCGGCAAAGATAAAAAACATCTATATCTCGCACTGGCACGGCGACCATGTAATAGGGCTTCCCGGGCTTCTTCAGACTCTAGCAGCCAACGAGTACACAGGCAGGCTTTCCATTTTCGGCCCGGAAGGAACAAAAACCAAGTTTGCGCTCCTTATGGAGATTTTTCCGTTCGAGAACACAGTAGAAACCATTGTAAGCGACATAAAAACTGGAATTATCTTTGAAACAAGCGATTACCTCATCCATGCAAAAGAGCTCAGGCACAGCATAAAGTGCTTCGGCTATAGCTTCACAGAAAAAGACAAGGTTCGGGTAAGCACAGAAAAGCTCAAAAAGCTCGGGCTTAAGGACGGGCCGTACCTAAAGGATGTCATTGCAGGAAAGAGCGTAAAGGTAGGCGGAAAAAGCATCTCCCAGAACGACATCTGCACAATAAAAAAAGGAAAAAAAGTCACATACATAACAGACACCGCCCTTTGTGATGAGGCAATCCAGCTCGCAGAAAACAGCGATGTTCTCATCTGCGAGTCCACCTATGGAAGGATTTTTGGGGAAAAGGCAGAAAAAAGGCTTCACCTTACCTCCTTGGATGCAGCGAGGATTGCGCTCGAAAGCAACTCAAAAAAGCTCATCCTGTTCCACTTCTCGCAGAGGTATGAAAGCGTATCCGAGCTGGAAGAAGAAGCAAGGGAGATATTCCCTAACGCCATCTCAGCTTACGACTTTATGAAAGTAAAGCTCTAAAGCCCGAGCTCGTTTCTCACTTCAGGAGACATCCTTTCAGGAGTCCACTGGGTATTAAAGTCATACTCAACCTCTGCCATATATTCCTCAAACTCTTCTTCAATCTTATTTTTAACCATACCCTGAATCATCGGCGCAAGAGGGCAGAACGGCGTTGTCAGGCCCATGGAAACCTTAACCTTCTTATCCTTTTCAAGAACCTCAATGCTGTAAACAAGCCCCAGGTCAACAATGTTAACATTCATCTCCGGGTCATACACATCCTTAAGCAGCTCCATAACCTTTTCTTCTGATATTTTCTTTTTCATAAGAACATTCCTTTTAAAAATTAAAAAATGGGCCCGCCCAGATTCGAACTGGGGACCTCCTCCACGTCAAAGAGACGTCATAGCCACTAGACTACGGGCCCTTGCCCTTCAAGAAACTCCAAAAAGATATAAAAAGCTTTCTCTTTGCGGG
>CAYUJZ010000024.1:0-17374 GCA_964445165.1 uncultured Methanosarcinales archaeon | reverse complement strand
TAGGAACTCCCCCCTTAAATTAAAGAACTCCCCCTTCTACTAATAAATATCGAACAACGAAGTTGTGAACCAATATGTGCGAAGCACCGGAACTCCCCAAAACTAAAAAAAAGAAATGGAAATTTTATTGGATTTAACAAGTATTAGCAGTATATTAACAAACAGAAAAGAAAAATTTAAAAAAAATTTAAAAAAACTCACCGCTTCAGCGCAGAGCCAATCATGGATGCTGCTGTGATGATTCCTGCTGTCAGGATTACCATGTTTCCATCAACAGGGGTTACTCCTGCCCATGTTGCCCCTAACTTTATTATCCAGGTCGCCAGCATAAAGTACACTATTCCCAGCAGTATAAGCATTACCGACGCCAGTGCTGTCACGCCAAGCCCAAAAAGCCATCCTCCTACAGCCTTCATAATATCACCTCAGCATAAAGAAATCTAAGAAAATATATAAATCTTGCTTAAATCTGACAGTTTCAGCAAAAGCTTTAAAAGGGCTGTACAAACCTCTGGAATCATGAAAGCTATGAAGCTCTCTTTTGAGAGCAACCCTAACATAGGAACAGGAATCTTTGTAAGCAATAAGCTAGGGCTTATAGGCAAGTCATATGAGAAAAGGTTCAAAAAAGAATTGGAGAGCCTGTTTGGTGTTCCTTTCTACGGGATTACTTTTGCCGGCACAGACTTAATCGGGGTTTTCATCGCAGGCAATGACGACTTAATCGTTATTCCTGACATCTGCTTTAAAGAAGAGCTGAAAGAGATAAGAAGCATTTGCGAAAAGCATGAGGCAAAGCTAATCATCTCTGAAGACAGGTCAACTGCGCTTGGAAACCTTGCCCTAATTGGAAAAGAAAAGGCAATTCTTTCTGCTGAGATTTGCGACAAAACTGCAGAAACGATAAAAAAGGAAGCAAAGCTGAAAATAATCAAAGCAGAAAATTTCTCCAGCCCGCTTGTGGGATCGCTTGTTTCAAAAAACAGCACAAAGGCTGTGACAAGCCCTGCCTTAAGCGAAGAGGAAATAAAATTAATCTCAAAAGCCTTTGGCATTGAGTGCATAAAAATGAGTGTCAACTTCGGCAACAACTTCGTAAGCTCAGGGCTTGTAATGAACGATTCAGGCTATGCAATAGGCGAGCACAGCACAGCTGTTGAGATTTACGAAATAGACAATTTCCTGAGGGAATGAAATGGATAGTGAAACAAAAGCGCAAATAGAAAACGAGCTTGAAAAAATCTCTGAAATGATTATGGAGCTTGAATACTCTAAGCAATGCATTGATGAGATGGCAACAAGCAAGGAGCAGGACATAATAATCCCGCTGGTAGGCGGAATCTTCATCAAAGGGAAAAAGCCAGAGGTTAAGGATTTCCTTGTTAATGTAGGCAACGGCGTGCTTGTGAAGAAAACACGTGAAGAGGCTAAAGACTTCATAGGCGCAAGGCTGTACGAATTAAACGAATACCTGAGAAGGCTTGAGGCAGAGCTTTATTCAAGTCAGGAGAGTGAATAAAGATGTTTAAGTTCTTCAAGAAAAAGTTGGGAGACGCAGTAAGCAAGTTCTCAAGGAAAGCAATCGAAGAAGGAGATACAGTAGAGGAAGAAAAGCCTGAGGAGGAAATCACTGAAGAGCCTAAGGAAGAAAAAAAACTCAAGAAGATTAAAAAAAAGATTAAAAAAATTCACAAGGAAGAAAAAAAGAAAGAGCCTGAAGAGATAATAGAAAAGCCGGATGAGGAAATCACAGAAGAGCCCAGTGAAGAAAAAAAAGGATTCATGCAAAGGCTCAAAGAGAGAGTATCCAGTGTAAAAATCAGCGAGGAAAAGTTCGATGAGCTTTTTTTTGATTTCGAAATGGCGCTACTGGAAAACAATGTTGCGCTAAAGATTGTAGAAAAAATCAAGGAGAACCTTAAGCAAACCCTCACAGAAAAGCCTGTTGAAAAAAAGAAGCTTGACAGCATAATACTGAATACACTAAAAAGCACGATTGAGGAAGTTCTTGACTTCGAAAAGATTGACATAATAAAGCGTGCAAAAGAGAAAAAACCATACATAATTGCGTTCCTGGGAATAAATGGCTCAGGCAAAACAACTACAATTGCAAAGGTAGCCAGCTTATTGAAAAACAAAGGCCTGACGAGCGTAATTGCTGCCTCGGACACGTTCAGGGCTGCAGCTATCCAGCAGATGGAAGAGCATGCTGACAAGCTAAACATAAAGATGATAAAACATGAGTACGGCTCTGATCCTGCTGCTGTTGCTTTTGACGCTGTAAACTATGCCAAGGCAAAGAATATTGACGTGGTTCTCATAGACACAGCAGGCAGGCTGCACTCAAACAAAAACCTCATGGATGAGCTGAAAAAGATAAACAGGGTAATTAATCCTGACCTGAAAATATTTATCGGGGAAAGCATTACTGGAAACGACTGCATTGAGCAGGTTTCCAAGTTTGACAGTGAGATTGGGATTGATGGAATCATACTCACAAAGGCAGATACAGATGAAAAGGGAGGTACTGCACTTTCTGTTTCTTACATTAGCAAAAAGCCCATCCTTTTTCTGGGCACAGGCCAGAACTACGAAGACCTGAAAGATTTCAGCAAAGAGGATATCGTAGCAAGCCTTGGGCTTCAGTAAAGGTAGCCAAGCACCGAGTAGCCTTTAAGAAAAAGTGTAACCCTGTCCTTAACCCTATCCACAAGAATCTTCCCCTGGCTCCTGAAAAGCCTAACCTGCTCCCTGTCTTCAGGGTTCAGGTATATGCTAAAAAGCGTATCCCTTTCAAGATAAATAATTATATCAGGGACATGCTCTCCGGGGTTATAGTCAAATACCTGCATAAAGCTTGAGGCAATTGAAGCAAAAACCTCCTGCTGGGTGTCAAGCACCATTATCTTAACTAGCGCAGGCTCAGGTGAGAATGGCATAGAATTAAGCCTGTAGAAATGCAGCCTGTTCAGAAGGTAGGTCATTGCATCAAGTGAAACACTCTCCTGGCTTTCATTCCAGAAAGGGGCATCGCCTATTTCAGGCACAGACTTGTGGACAGAAAAGCCAACTATCAGAAAAAAGAAAATAAATAAGGCAGCAAGGGCTAAGGAAAAAAGCAGAATGTACTTCTTTCTCTTTTCCTTTTTTCCCTGCTTAGCCTTTCTCATCTGGTTTTTACGGTCAGGGGAAGAAGCCCTTTCTCAAACTCCAGCTTGGCTATCTCGTTTACGTTGTACTTAAGCTCCTTAAGCTGCTTCTCGCTAAGCTTGATCAGCATGGGAGCCCCCATGGAAAGCTGGAGGGCTCTCGCCCCAATTATCCTTGCCTTCTCAAACCGGGTGTAGCTCATTTAAGCACCTCTTTAAGCCTTGCCAAGGATTTTTTTCCCGAGTCAAGCCCAAGCTTAAGCATTGTAGCTAGGTCTTCCTTTGTAAGGGGGATGTCTCCGCCTTTCTGAAGAGCATATATTCTTCCGTCTTCCTTGGCTGCAAGGGTAAGCCTTCCGTCTGAAGCCTCTTCTTCCTCACATGTCAGGTCAACAAGGAAATGCTCTCCAATCTTATGCACTGTAGCTGGCACAACCCAGGAATCTATTGGAAGCCTGTCCTTAGTCTTTTCCTTGTAATTTACTGTATTGCCTTCAACCTTTGGCATGGTTGTGTCAAGCAAAGCCGCCATGGCTGCTATTCCCGAAGCATCAATAATGTTTCCATCATTGTTTATCACAACTATGTCGATGGAAATGCTCCATACCTTTTCGCCTGGCTCCATGCAGAGCTTCTTAGTATCAACAACCTTGCCTTCCCTTATTCCACGATCAACAACCCTTGAAAACTCGATTGCATCTATGCCTGGGGGGCCTGACTCATACTCAGGCGAAGCCAGTGAAGGCAATGAAACCTCAACCATAAGGTTGCCGCTGTCAGGTGTATCCGGGTAAGGCTTTTCAAGGGAAAGCTTAATCCCGGCAATAACCTCTGTCTTGCCAAGAGTTACCCTTGCAGAGCCCTCGGCCGTGCTGCTCACTCCTGTCTCTATCCTAATATCCCTGTATTCATCAAGCTTCCTGGAGTCGTACCTAAGCCCTTCCTTAAGGTACTTTGCCAGGTGCAGTTTTGCATTCTTACTGGTCAGCATCTAAATCACCCTCCACCTTGTATTTCTCAAGAAGCGCATTTTTCTGCACTTCATAGACCTTTCCTGCTGCCTCTTTTGCCATGTCAAAAAGCTTTAGCAGGGAGTCTGTATCCACAACACCATCACCCTGAAGAAGGGTTATCTTGCCCGAGTTGTGCATAAATGCAAAGGGTATGTCACAAACCTCGCCGTCAAATGCCTCTTCCTCATAGCTCAGGTCAACAAGAAGCTTGTCATCTATCTTTCCGCAGGCAACAGAAGAAACCATATCCTTCATTGGTATCCCTGCATCAGCAAGCGCAAGCGCTGCTGCGGTTATTCCTGCGCACCTTGAGCCTGCATCTGTCTGCGGAAGCTCTATAAAGACGTCCACAACAGAATTGGGAAACTTCTCTATGTCAACCACAGGAAGAAGCGCCTTCTCTGTTACCATTGAGATTTCCTTGGCCCTCCTATTCTGGCCAGGCCTAACCCTTTCGCCCATGCCTGAAAAAGGCATCATGCTGTAAGAGCACCTCAAGACTCCTCTTCTTGGATCCTGCATAAACCTTGGCAGCATCTGCTTTGGCCCATAAACAGCCGCGTATGCTGCAGTATTTCCTATCTTAAAGTAAGCGCTCCCGTCTGCCTTGTCAATCACACCTACTTTTGCTTCCATGGGCCTGAGGTCAGTCAGGCTTCTTCCATCAGTTCTTTTGCTGAAACTCATCATTATCACCTATCTTGTTTCCTGTCTCTTTTTCAAGGAACTTTTTCACCCTTTCCGTCAAGCCGGATGTGTGCGCCTGCTCATCTATCATCTGCAGGGCATTCGCAAGAACCTGCTCCATCTTTGGCTCGCCGTCTATCCATATTAAGCCATTCTTGCCAACATAAACCTTGCACCCGGTTGCGTTCTTGAGCATGGCAACCATTGAAGCCTTCTTGCCGATGACCCTTGGGATCTTCACTGGTGCAATGCTAAGCAGCCTGCCGCCAAAAAGCTTCCTCGAATTCCTGTCCTTCATAGACAGGTCTATCAGCATCTGGCTTGTAACCCTGGAAACCGTACAGAATATCAGGTCTCCGATATCAAAGTACTTGCTCAGGTCAGCGCCTCTGCCCACAAACTCATTAACTGCATCCTTAACCGGAAGAATCGCCTCATAAGCCATGTCTATCTCCACTCTCCAGCCGGAAAGCAGGACATCGCTAATTCTTCCGATAATCGTATCGCCCTCCCTTGGAAAGTACGGGCCTGACAAGGGTATCACCTTGATAACCCTGTTGCTCACTTCTACAAGGCCTGTCTGCATTGACAGGATTTTGTCTTCTTCCCTGTAAGCTGCGCCAGTAGGGACATAGTCCATGCCCTCTGCCAGAATCTCTCCAGGGATTACAACCTGCTTGTTGCTAACTTTTACTTCTCCCATTTATTCACCTCGTTTTTTATCATAATTTGTCAAGAATCTTAATCTCAACTTCTCCTTTAGTCATATTGTTGAGAGCATCCATTATCTTCTCAACCTGCCCTGCCGGAACCTCAAGCTTGCATGAAAAAGAGCCGTCGTTGTTCCACTGCTCAAAAAGGAAAGGCCCGTGCTGCTTTACATAGCCATAGCCTTTTGCAGAATATACTGCCGGGATTGTTATATCCAGTTTTTTCTTCTCAAAGCTCAGCGGCAGTATCAGCTTAAGCTTGCTTATGAAGCCCTCTATCTGATCCTCAACCGGCTTAAACTCATCAACATGAAGCTTTGCCTCTTCTATTGCTGCCTCAATCCTTGAGACCGGGTGGGGCAGCCTGGTCCTGGGGTCAACAGAATTCAGATGGATTATGTCAATAAGCCTCCTGAGCTTTTTTTCCCTGATTTCCTCCCTGAGCTTGGCGGTAAGGTGCACCTCTCCTTCCTCAATAATCTTCTTTACAACCTTCTCTGGCTCGATAGTGCCGAAAGCCTCCAGGATATCTTTCTCAGAAGCAAGCATTCCCTTGTTTGCCTCTGAAAACACATGCATGCTTTTAGCAACGTCGCTCAGGCCAACATCCTTGCCTTCCCTAAGCCTGACAGCCTGCTCAGGCTCAATCACAACCTCAAAATTATGGCCTGCTTTTTTCATCCTTGCCACATTAAAGCTAATGTTTTCCTTTTCCGGAATAAAAACCACTTTTTATCAGCCTCCTGTGCTTTTTCAGGCAAAGCACCCTCACTTTTTCATAAAGGACTCTATCTCTTTCTTCGAGAGTTTTTTGTTTTCTTTAGAGGAGTCAACATAAGCCAGGTCTATTCTCTTAAGGTTAAATTCATCTTTCAGAAGCTTTTTCATGACCCCTAAAGAGAACTTTACTGCCTCATCAAAGCCCATGTTCTGCTTGTACTCTTTCTGAAGGATTTTTTCTGCCTCTTCCTCATACTCGCCTATCGCTCTTGCAAGATACCTAAAGTAAATCCCGGTAGGGTCTGTCTCATACAGCCTTGGCTCAGTGTCAAACCCGCCTATAAGCAGGGAAACTCCGAAAGGCCTTGCCCCACCTGACTGCGTGAAGAACTGCTTAAGGTCGCACAGGTCCTTCACTATCAGGAAAACATCAATAAGGTTATCGTAGTTAAGCCTGTGCTGTTGGGCATAAACCTGGCCTCTTGAAATAAGCACCCTGGCATCCGAGATGATTCCGGCTGCAGTAGCGATAATATGCTCATCTACAACAAATATTTTCTCAACGGAGTCCGCAACAAGAAGCGAGCTGAGCACACGCTTGTCAGTAACAAGGATAACCCCGTCCTTGTACACCACGCCAATAGCAGTTGAGCCCTGCCTCACTGTCTTTTTTGCATACTCTACCTGAAGCAGCCTTCCATCTGGGCTGAATAGGGTTATAGCGCGGTCATATCCCATCATTTGGTGGTCAATCAGTTCCATTTTTGCATACCTCCTTAAGCTTTTGCCTGATTTTGAGCAAAGTGCCAGAAGCAATCACGCTTCTTACGAATATAGGTGAGTCTTTGCAATCGTTTATAAAAATTGCGGAAGCCCGAAGCAAATCCAGGTATTCCCTGCCCACGCGAAGCACAAAAAAGCGCCCTTTTGAAAGGCTCTCTACATGCTTAACCCCGGAAAGGGAAAAGTAAAACGCTCCCATAAACTCCCTAATCCTGTTCATCAGCTCAGTCCTGCACCTCTCCCAAGTGCCGCCCTGAAGCTCAAAAAGCACATACCTACCCTTCTCTCTCATTGAAGGCTTAAGAATTTTCATAAACTGGCCCCTTTCTTCCAACAAAACAAAGAAAAAATGGCTATTTTTATATTTTTGTATTTGGGAACCCTATCTGCCCCTATGACATGCATCAACGCCAAACAAAAACCATCCCGGAGTTAAAAGAAAAGTATTTAAAAAACCTCGCCAAAAGGTGGATAAGAGGTTATAAAAATGGAAGCTGATGTAAATCTCATAAAGATAATTCTGGGGATTATAATAGGAATGATACTTGCAGTGCTGTACTCCCTGAGAGTTCTTGTGATAATGGAGAGGAGAATCGCCAGGATGGACATAAATATGCTGAAAATAGTGAACAAGATCTACAGGGACGAAGACAAGATCCTTGAAGAGGAAAAGAAAATCGAAAGATTGTTCCTGGGAAAAACAAAAAAGACAGCAAAGGCGCCAAAGGCAAAGAAAAAAAGCACAAAGAAAAGGCCTGCAAAGAAGAAAAAGAAGTAGAAACTGAACCAGAATTCTTAATTTATTTTTTGATTTTACCCTGAATAGGAGGAGAAGCGAATGAGCAAAGAGGGCAAGGTTAGGTTTGAGGACTATGTAGAAAAGATTCAGACTCTCGAGATTCAGGGAGCAGAGAATGTTGCAAAGGCGGCAATGCACGCAATTCTTGAGGTTGTAGAAGAAACAAAGGAATGGGAAATAAGCGAGATAAAAAGAAGGCTGAAAAACTGCAGCGAAATTCTCAGAAAAACCAGGCCAACCGAGCCTGCAATGATGAACTCGCTGAACTATTCCCTGCACTTTTCAGATTTCCCAAAGCAGAGCCAGGCAGAAAAGCATAAGCTAATCGAAGAGATTATTAAAAGAATAAACTTTGTGCTAAGGCACTTTGAAGAAAGTGATGAGATTATTGCCGAGATTGGAGAAAAGAAAATTAAAAAGAATTCTGTGGTTTACACTCACTGCCATTCTTCCACTGTAATGAGAATTATAAAAAGGGCCTGGGATAAAGGCACAAGGTTTGAGGTGTTCTGCACAGAGACTAAGCCCCACTACCAAGGCAGGCGCACAGCAATAGAGCTAAGCGAGCATGGCATTCCTGTAACATACTTTATAGACTCGGCTGCAAGGATTGCCATCAAAAAAGCAGATATTATGCTTATTGGAGTTGATGCAATTACGAATGAGGGCAAGATTATTAATAAGATAGGCTCGGAATTGTTTTCGTTTGTTGCCTCAACTTACGACGTTCCTGTCTATGCATGCACAAACTCCTGGAAATTTGACCCGCACAGTGTTTTCGGGTATGAGGTTAACATTGAGGAAGCAGAAAAGGCCGAGTTCTGGCACGACTGCCCGGAAAAGGTTATGATAAACAAGTTTATGTTTGAAAGGGTAGACCCCAAATACCTTTCCGGCGTAATCTCCGAGCTGGGAATATACTCCCCTGTTGTTTTTTCTGAGGAGATAAAGAGAAAGTACAACTGGTTCTTTAAGAAAGGCTAGGCCTTTTGAAAGTTAGCGTTTTTTGCCCTTTTTCGGCTTGGGCTTAAGCTTTGCTTTCGTCTTGGGAGTCCTGAGTGAATTTTTCTTGGCTCTTGGCTTGGCTGGCTTTTTTCGGGGCTTGCTCTGCTTTGACGGCTTTTTTCTGGTTTTTTTGGCTCCTGAAGCTGATTTTGGCTTCTTTTTTGCTATGGCGGCCTTTTTTGGCTTTGCTTTTGGTTTTGCCTTTGGCTTTGGCATTTTCTTCTTAGGGGCTGGCTTGCCTGCTTCTGGCTTTTGCTTCTGCTTCTCGGGCTTTGCCTGAGGCTGCATATACTTCTCGTCGAAATCCTGAATCTCCTGCTCCAGCTTATCTATCTTTTCCTCTAAATCAGAAATGATGTGGTCATTGCTTACCTGATTCATTATTGAGCCGCACTCAGGACAGCTGAAGTTAAATTCCATCGACTGCTCAAAACTCAGGCGCATGCAAGAGTTGTTGCACGAAAAAAAGTTGCTTGCCTTCTCCCTCTCGAGCCTTGACTTAAGCCGGGATAGCTCCTCGTTCTTTATCCTAAGGTAAAGGAAAGGTATGTCTGAGAGGTTAAGGGTCCAGTAATAAATGTACCAGCCTTTTTTTTTGTCTTTCTTTCTCTTAAAAGTCAGGAAATTGTGCTTCTGGAGGCGGTAAAGCTGGTTTCTCATAACGTTAAGGTCCAGCTTTAGGTCTTCGGCTATTATAAACTCTGAAATATTTTCCTTTCCCTTTAGGTATTCCACAATTGGCAGAACATCCTCTCCACAGAGAAATGTGATTACCCAGTCCTGAATTTTTTTGCTTGCTCTCATTATTTCGAAGAGAAAAATTCTCCTTGTTTTTCCCTGTTGTCTTCGAAATGTTCTTTATATGTACTCGCTGTTTTTTTATTATCTGGCTGTTTTAAGTTAGATAACTTTTTAAAGTTTACGCATTAATTCTGGCTTATGCTAAGAAAGCCTGCGGTTTCAGGGGCTTTTTACGAGGCATCCCGTGAAAGGCTTATAAAGCAGATAGAGGATTGCTTCTTCTCCTGCAGGGGGCCTGGCCATCTTCCCGGAGAAAAGCAAAAACCTGAAGTTCTGGGGCTCGTGGCGCCTCATGCCGGCTATGCTTTCTCAGGTGCATGCGCTGCCCATGCCTATGCCCAGCTAAACCCTGCTAAAGAGGCGGCTTTCGTTATTCTTGGGGTAAACCACTCGGAAATTGGCTCGAGCTCTGTCTCGCTGAGCGATTTTGAGACTCCATTAGGAACTGCAAGGAATGACCTACAGCTTAGCAGGAAAATCGCTTCATTCTCCATGATTCCTTCTGACGAGAGGCCGCACTTCTACGAGCACTCAATAGAAGTGCAGGTTCCGTTCCTACAGTACATATGCCGGGAGAGGCTTAGAATAGTGCCAATTATTGTGGACTTTAGCTGCGACTATGCCAAGCTTGCCTCCGCCATGCTCCTGGCTGCGAAGGAGCTTGCCAGGGAAGTTGTGGTAATTGCAAGCTCGGACTTTACGCACTATGGGCCCAATTACGGGGAAACCGGGCTTGGAGAGAGTGCTGAGCAAAAGGTTAAAGAGGATGACCTCAGCACAATACAGCACATACTTAAGAAAAGCCCAGAGGACTTCTTTAACGCTGCAAGGATGAAAACCATCTGCGGCATCCACACGATAACAGCACTGCTTCATTACATCAGTCTGGCTGAGAAAACAAAGCAAGTAGATTCAAAGCCAGAGCTTCTTAAATACTACCAATCATCTGAGATTATGCCTTCTGGCTCATTTGTCGGCTATGCCAGCATAGTGTTCAGAAAGGCTGGCCCGGCTCTTAAAACACAGAAGTAGTTCTTCTTTCTTTTGGCAGGAAGTTAAGAATCCTGCCTTTGGCCAGCCTGCCTGAGCCGATAAGGTCTTTGCCGTGCCTTAGTATGACAAAAGGGTTTACTTTTGGATTGGCTGACTTTTCTATTTCCTCTTTCAGGCTTGCATCTATCGGGATATCCTCACCCGTAAACCAGCTTTTTGCATGCCCTGAAGATACATTAATCACATTTCTTTTTGCCAGGGGTCCAACAATAAAGCAGCCTTCGTTGGAAAGCCGGGGCTCCTTTGCAAGGCTGGCAAAGTAAACCCCAAACCTGTTGATGTTTAGCCTGGAAAAATCCAGCTCAAGTTCCTGCCTTGAGAATACATAAACACGCTGCTTCGGCTCTGAGTAAAAGAAGTGGTACTGCTTTGAAAGAGGGCTCAGGTTGGTACCGAATGCCTCACTTAGCTGGGAAAGCAACTGCTTTACTTCCCGCGAATTCATTACTGTGTAGCCTGAGATGTTCATAGCCATTAGAAAAGAAAGCATGTTTTAAATCTTTTCTGGTTCATTCAAAGCCCAAAAGAAGGGTCTCTTAGCTTCATAATATGGGCTATTTCCTTAAGCAGCTCAACCTGGTCAGGCGAGAGAAGCTTTTTAGCATCCTTGTATTTCTTGAATTCGCCTGAGGAAATCAGGGTGTAAAGAATATCATTTTCCTTAATCTGCCTGCCAAAAGTAACCTTGGGAAGCGATACTGCAACCTGGGCATTTTTCTTTACCTCTGGAACGTTCTCCCCATTTAGCTGAACCTGCTTAACCCTGGTTACAGGTGCGCCTTCTGTATTCATTACCGGGGTGTCTGGCTTGAGCACGCCAGAAAGCACCTCTACACCAACGATTGCAGGGTTAGACTCCCTGAAAACATAATTCGGCAGTATCCTAAGCTTGCAGATGGAAGGGATTTTGCTTATCTTGTTTTTTTCAAGCTGCCTGCTTTTCTCTTCCACCCAGTCCTGATAGCGTTCAATAATCTTGTAGATTACCGGCTCAGAGATTATCTCTATGCCTTCATCATTAACCTCGTCCTTAAGCTCAGAGTTAAAGCCAAGGATAACTCCTTTAAGAGGGTCTTTTTCCTTCATCGCATTAGCCTCAAGAAGGTCTTTTTTTGTGATATTGCCTATTCCTGCTTTCTTAACAGGAACCTTATTTTCCTGGAGAAGCTTCTGGAGCGCCTCAAGGCTGCCAAGGCTGTCTGCCTTAACTATCAGCCCGTCATGGTCTTTCTCAAAAACTACCTGGCCAACATCTTTTCTTACTTCAGCAACAGCCTTTTTCAGCTCTTCCGGGCTTCTGGCAGAAACAAGCGGCATCCCTGAAAGTGCCCGCTCCAGGTTCTGGGCATAGATTCTTATGCCCTCTGCTGCTATTACTTCCTTTACAGGCTTAAACCTGCATTTTTTGTCCCTAAGCTCGCTAAGTGGAGGCTGTACAAAAAGCCCCTTTACTTTCGACGTTCCCGGCTCATCAAGGGTGCCAAAAACAATGCTGTCAGAAACCCTTAGCACACCATCGTAAAGGATTGCATCAATGACAGTCCCGAACCCGGGAATATCCTTCACTTCCAGTATTGTTGCCTTGGCCTCCTTATCGGGATTAAGCTTAAGCGATCCCTCAAGGTATTTCTGGGAAAGTGCCATTATTACTGTGATAAGCTCAGGAATCCCCTCTCCTGTCTTTGCAGAAATAGGAACTATGCAAACCTGCTTCGTATAATCTTCCACCCTGTCAAACCTCTCTGCATTAAAGCCCTGCTCAAACACAGAGCCCACCAGCTCATATAGCCTTTTCTCTATTTCTGCTTTTATCTGCTCGGGCTGGGAATTAATGCTCTTAAGCACAAATCCTTTAGGGTCTGCCTTATAGCCTGGCACCAGGTCAAGCTTGTTTGCAGCTATTACAAAAGGGGTTTTGTACTCCTTAAGAATCTGAAGAGACTCAACAGTCTGCGGCTTGAACCCTTCGTTTATGTCAACCACCAGAATTGAGATATCTGCAAGGCTTCCTCCTCTTCTTCTCAGATTGGAGAAAGCAGCGTGCCCGGGAGTGTCTATAAAAAGAAGGCCGGGAATTGAAACCTCTTTTCCAAGAGACTGCCAGAGCTGGCCGCAAAATCTCTTTAGCTCACTTACCGGGACCCTTGAGGCGCCGATAGCCTGAGTAATCCCGCCTGCTTCCCTTGAAATGATAGCGCTGCACCTGATAAAGTCAAGGATGCTTGATTTTCCATGATCCACGTGCCCCACAACAGAGCATATAGGGTACCTTATCATAAAAAGGCAAGAGAAAAAGGGTTTTTATAAACATTTTCCAAAAAGCAGAAATCTATGCCTAAAGCTCAACAATAAGCTTTCCTGTCTTTGGCTCTATCGAAACCTTATTTCCTTCCTGCCTGAGAATTTCCTCAACCTTTTTCCAGTCCTTAACCTGCTTTTTCAGCTCATTTGCCCTTGAAGCCAGCTGTGAAAGCTGCTGGTAGTTTTCATAGATTGCTTCGCCTTGGATCTTGCACTCTGCATGCTCCCTTTCTGCTGATGCAAGAATCTTTGCCTGCGAATCGAGAATCTTCCTGGTTTTTGACTTTTCTTTCTCAACCTCTGCCTTTTCAGCGAACTCAAACTGGGAAGAAAAGCATCTCTCCACAACCTCGGAAAATGTTTCCGCCTGCCTGCTTTCATCATGGCCCAGAAAGGGCACAGGGGAAAAGGGAACCTTCTCAGAGGAAAAGCCCCTGAGCTCTGACTCCAGAAGCTGCCTGAAAGCAGAAAAAACTGCATTCGAGGCACTCCTATCAAATTCAGCAAGAGCCAGGTTCTTGTCTAATCCAGACCAGGCGCACAATGTTTCTGCATAAAACCCTCCCAGCCCAAGAGCGACCGCAAGGGCTTTCACAAGGCTCTCTCTCTCAGAGTTTTTAATCGCTGAAAAAAATTCTTCTTCCGAAAAGAGAAGAGGGTCTTCTCTTCTTGGGAAAGAGTATTTCTCACCTTTCTTAACCTTCCTTGTGCTAAACTCTTCAGAGTGCCAGGGCTGGATAATCCTGTCTTCAGAATCGCAAAGCACCACGTTTCCCGGCGGAAGAAACTCAAAGTAAAGCCTGAATAGGCTTTCCCGCTGGAATTCCATCACTGCCGCGCGCTCAAAGCCTAGCTGGCTAAAGCTGGCAGCCCTTGCGCCTGAAAGCACCTTCCTTAGCAGCATCACAAAAGAGCTTGGCTTCTGGGGCTTGTCATAATCAAGGGTTGCTCTGAAGAATAAGCTCGGCACAGAAAAGACAAAGTCCTGCTTTTTGTGCTTTGGATTATGCATCCTCAAAAGAAAACTGCCCTGTTTCTGAATAGAGTACGCCTTAACAAGCTTTGAGCCAAGGATAAAGTCCTTAAGCTCCTTTACCATAAAATGCACATCCAATGATGAAAAGCCCCTGCTGGCCTTTACGCCTGCCATAAAAACTATTGAAGCGAAAGCTTATATATAAAATCTTTCAGTAGGCTTTTCTCAAAATTAGAGAAGGTGGTTGCGTCTATGGCAAGAACCCTGTGGCCTTTGGCTTTTGCCTCATCATGGCAGACATTAAATATTTCGGCCTGGATGTTTTCCTCAATCTTCGCTTTTGGATACTTTCTCTGCTTAAGCCTCCTGAAAAGCTCAGGGTTTCCTGTTCTCAGCACAATGCATAAGCCAGAAATCCGGGGAGAAACAATGTGGGACAGGTGGCCTTCTATTATTATATTGGGCTTATTCCTGATGTAGCTTTCAAGCTCTTTTTTCAGCCTGCCTTCCTCAACTTCCCAGGTTTTTAGCTTCTGGCTATACCCTGAGCCCAGTTTTCTTTCTTTTACAAAATCCGTAATGCTCAGGCATTCAAACCCAAGGCTTTTGGAAAGAAAGCGCGCAATAGTGCTCTTGCCTGTTCCAGGAGTGCCTGTGATAAGAACCCTCATTTTTTCCTGCGGGGCTTGGTTTTCTGCTTGTTTTGCTTCTTCTTTTCCTCTTTCTTCTGAGGCTGGGGCTTTTTTGCCTTTCCGTAAAGCCTGCTTGTCTTAAGCTTTCTGAAAGTGGAGAAAGTGTAAAAAGAGAACAGCGCCAGCACAGCCGCACCAATATAAATTGAAGCGTAGCCTGAAAAAAGCCCTGCAAGGCCGACTTCTCCATGAATTATAATCCTGTAAAAAGAAGAGCGGAAAACCTCATAGGGGTTATGGGCAATTGCGCTTTGAAGGCTTTCTGAAATAAACTCAACCGGGAGGATCTCTCCGGAAAGCAAAAGAAGTATGAGGGTAACCACAATTGAGATGAAAAATGCCATCTCTTTTGAATCGCTGGCATTGCCTATAAGAATCCCCGCAAAGATGAAAAAAAGCGCGGTGCACACAGAAACAAGAGCCAGCTGCAGGAAGACAACCAGGCTTAGCCCAAGCAGCAGTGCAACCACTACCATAAAAACCAGCGCCTGGCTAACCACTAGAACCAGTGCTGATGCAAGGATTGAAAAGTAAAATAAGCCTCGGGGCTTTGGGGAAATTGTTTCTCTTAGCCCTCCCCTTGAATCCCTGTTAAAGATTACAAGCGAAGAGGAGAAAAGAAGAGAAGAAAAGACCAGAAGAATAAGAAATACTGAGGGGATTGCTATGCCCAGCCTTGAAGAATCAGCTATCGGGACTATCTCTGCGCTTATCGGGTCAAGAATTCTTTCGGCTTTCCTTATCTCAAGCGCATCAAACTCGGCTTTGCTGTTTTTAATTGTATTTAACAAGGAAGCAAGGTCGTGCTGGCTTTGATTTACCAGCTCAAGCGCATCCTTAATGTCAGAGTCAATGGCTTTTTTAAGCTTTTTAAGCTCATCAAGACTTTTGGTTGAGTCTGTGTAGAACTTTGTAAAGCTATTAACATTTGAAGACAGGGTTTTTATGACAGCTTCAGTTCCGTTCAGTGTTTCCTGGTGGGAAACATAAGTCTTGTTAAGTGTGTCAAGGTAGCTTTGGTTGACTAAGCAGCCACACTCATCCATCTCTTCAATAAGGCTCTCTGATAGCCTTCTGAACCGGTTTGAATTAAGGGAAGCCTGCCGGAATCTGGTGATTAATACAGATGCCGAGCGAGAGAGGTTAAGGGTATTCAGGCTTGGATAAGAAACATCTATCTTTGCTATGTCTGCTTTAAGCAAAAGCAGGCTTTTCTCCACTTCAGCAAAGTTTTCTTCAATTGCTTCAGCCTGGCTTTCTGCTGCCTCAAGCATTGCATATACATCATCTATGGCTGTCAGCATATCTGAAACCAGCCTGTGCCTCTGGATTGTGCTATACTCGCTAAACTCGGACATAACCTGGTCAAGGATGTAATAAACAACATTTATCCTGCTGGAATCAATGTAAAAAACCAGCGACTCATTGTAGTCCTCGCTGACTGTGAGATTGTCAGGGAACGAAAGGCATATCTTTGAGGTCCCTTCTGTTACGGAGGAGATGCATTCCTCGCTCGTAGAAAAGTTGTGCAAAGTAAAGCCCGAGCCAGAAAGCAGCAAAAGGATATTATCTGAAACGTTTGAAGTCTGGTTTACAACATAGGAAACATGCACCACCTGGGAATCCTCGCTAAAAAAAGATACAAGGGCAAAAAGAACAAGGAAGGTTCCAAGCACCATTATCACTGATGAAGACCTGTTCCTGAAAAAAATTCTTAGGTTCTTCTTGATTATCATTGTTTCTTTTCCTCCTTGGAAACAAGCCTTACAAACATGTCCTCTAAGGAAGGCTGGCTTACTTTTACCTCTGCAATCTTTATTGCTTCCTTATCAAGAAAATCAAAAAGCGCCTTAACATATTTTGTCTCTTTCTTATGCAGCATTGAAGCAGTGTTTCCTGAAAAGGATATTTTCTGGTGCGGAAAGCTCTTCTTCATTTTTTCCAGCTCGCTTTTATCGCTGAACACAATTCTGGTCTTAAATGTCTGATTCACCTCTTCCATAAAATCTTTTGCGTCTCCAAAAAAGGCTTGCCTTCCCTGGTTGATTATAAGAAGCTTGTTGCACACCCTCTCTAAATCATAAAGTATGTGCGAGGTTATCATAAAAGTACAGCCCCTCCTGGAAAAAACATCTATCAATTCAAATATCTTCTTTCTTAACAGCGGGTCAAGCTCACCTACGGGCTCATCCAATATTACAAATTCCGGCTGGCTGACAAGCGCAATCGCTATGTCAAGCCTTCTCTTCATGCCTCCTGAAAGCCTTTCAGCAGGCCTTTTTTCAAAGGCCCTTAGCCCAAGTGAATCTATAAGAAAAGAATAGCTTTTTGCAAATTCTTCACGCCTGAACCTGGCAAGCTTTGCGAAGTAGGCAAGATTGTCCCTTACGGTGAGCTCTTCAAAAAAGCTCGGCTGCTGAAAAGAAATGCCTATTTTCTCCTTTTTTGCCTCAAGAGAAATGCTTCCTGAGTAGTCGGTGATTAAGCCGGCCACTGCCCTTATCAGGGTTGTTTTTCCGCTGCCGCTAACCCCGAGAATGCCTAAAAAATCCTTTTTCTTCAGGGAAAAAGATATGTTTTCAAGCGAAAACCCTTTCCTGTACCTGAAAGAGAGGTTTTTTACTTCAAGGATTGACATTTTTTTGCTTCATCTCCCTATTAGGTTAAGAATTTTTCGGAAAATAC
>CAYUJZ010000023.1:0-17497 GCA_964445165.1 uncultured Methanosarcinales archaeon | reverse complement strand
GGCCCTTGCCCTTCAAGAAACTCCAAAAAGATATAAAAAGCTTTCTCTTTGCGGGATTTGGCAAAAAGCTTTAAAAAGAGCCATAACAAACCTCTGCCAGTGAACCCGGAAACAAGGAAAAAAATAAGGGAACTCAAGCAGGATGTGCTCTCGGGGATTAAGCCTGATAAAGAGCCAAAAGAAGTCAAAGAAGTGATCGCTAAAATCAGCAGCGAGATAAAAAGGCTTAAGATTGACGCAGATGCATTTTTAGGAGGCTCATACGCAAAAGGCACTCACCTGAAGAACGACCACGACTGCGATATTTTTGTAAGGTTCTCCAAGAATTATGAAGAAAAAGAGCTTCCTGAGCTTCTTTCAAAAGTACTTAAGCCTTTTTCCCCGACAAGAGTAAAGGGATCAAGGGATTACTTTTACTTCAGGGAAGGCGGCCTTATTTTTGAGGTCGTGCCTGTGCTTAGGATAAGCAGCCCTAAAGAGGCAAAGAACACCACAGATGCCTCGCCATTTCATGTGCAATGGCTTTCAAAATTCCCTGAAATAAAGGATGAAATAAGGGTCACAAAGCTTTTTATGAAAGCACAAAAGGTCTATGGCGCGGAATCTTATATCAATGGCTTTTCAGGGCATGCTGTTGACCTGCTGCTTGCCCACTATAAAACTTTCGAGAAGCTTGCTGAGGAAGCAGCCAGCTGGAAACTCCCGGTAATCATAGACCTAGAAAAGCACTACAAAAAAAAAGACCCTTTATTTTACATGAATAAAGAGAAAGTAAAAAACCAGTTTGTTGTGGTTGACCCTATTTGCAAGGAAAGGAATGCTGCTGCTGCGCTTAGCACAGAGAAAATTAAAGCATTTAGTGCAAAATGCAAAGAGTTTCTTAAAAGCCCAAGCAAGGCCTTTTTCCAGGTATCCTGGCTTGACGAGAAAAAAATCCTTGCAGAAAGAAAAAAGGAAAACACAATACTTATCAAGGCGCTGCCCTTTGAAAATAAAAGCCCGGATGTTGCCGGGACAAAGGCATTCAAGGTTTTTCAGCACATCCGATCAGAGCTTGATGCGGGCGGGTTTGCTGTAAAAGATTCCGGGTTTGAGTGGGATAAAGTTAACCCTGCAATAATGTTTTTTGAGCTGAAAAGCAAAGAGATTGAAAAGGAAAAAACAATTACCGGCCCGCCAAACAAAAAGCACTTTGAAAAGGACATTGAAAGATTTAAAAAAAAGCACAAAAAGCATTTTGTAAAAAACGGGAGGCTTTACGCAAAAGCAACAAGGAAGCACACTAACGCAGAAACGCTCATTAAAGAAACTATAAGCGAAAAGCGAATAAAAAGCAAGTGTGAAAGGCTCTGGATTGAAAAATGAAAAGGATGGCTTTTGAGATACGGAGAAAGGCATTACACCTGATGCTCGGGCTAATAATAATTTTAGGCTTCTACTACGGGATTCTCGACTCGCTTATGCTTTTTGCTGTAATCCTATGCGGTGTAATTATCTCAATCATAGAAAGGGAAAAGCGTATATTCTTTATCTCAAAGATGCTGGATATTTTTGAGAGGCCCGAGTTCAGGAAAAAATTCCCGGGAAAAGGCACCATCTTTTTCGTTTTTGGTGCGCTACTTGCAATACAAATATTTGAGCGAAACCTCGCCCTGGCTTCAATTGCAGTGCTGACCTTCTCTGACTCTGTTACTCCCATTATCGGCATCTACTACAACGAAAAGAAAAACCGAGAAAAAAAGTTTGTTTTTGCCTCGGTTTTCGGGATGCTTGTCGGGTTCCTGGCAGCAAGGATTTTTATTAACCCTCTATATGCTTTCGTTGCAGCTGCAGGAGGCACTGCTGCCGAGTTCTTTGAGTTCGAGGTTAACAAAAGCAATGTGGATGATAATTTCCTTGTCCCGCTTGCTGCAGGCACTGCGGTGCTGCTTTTCAAAAGCCTATTTGGGGTTTAACAAAAATGAAGTGCATTAAATGTGGAAAAAAACAAGCTGAAATAGAAAACCTCTGCAAAGGTTGCTACTCTGAAAAGCACCCGATAGTAAAGGGCTTCAAAGAGCCAAAAATAAAGAAATGCCCCCAATGCATGGGATTCTTTAAAGGGGACAAAAAAATAAGCGGCGTAAGCGAGATAAGCAGCATCATTAAAAAATCAATAAAACCGGCCAACGAGTATTCTATTAAAAAGGCAAGCACAGAGCTTGCCCAGGAAAAAAACCAGCTTGTTGCAATAATTACAATAACTGCAGGGCTGGCAGGGAAGAGCGTTGAGCAGGATTTTGAGATTCGGCTCAAAATCGAAAAATTCCTCTGCAAAGGCTGCTCAAGGAAAGCCGGAAAGTATTATGAGGGAACGCTTCAGCTCAGAAACGCCTCGGATGAGATAAAAAAACAGGCTAAAGCGCTAATTGAAACAGAAGGGCTTTCAGTATGCTCAGAAAAAGAGGCAGGAAAAAGCCTCGACTACAGGCTAAGCAACAAAAAAAAAATGATGCATGTTGCAGAAAGGCTCAAAAGCGCTTTTGGCGGAACCGTTGAACGGAGCGAAAAGCTGTTTTCCTGGGACAGGCAGACCAGCAAAAAAGTCCACAGGGTAAACATATTATACAAAGCCCCGGAGATTAAAAAAGGCCAGGCATTCCTGTGGGAACAAAAGCCAGTACAGGTTGTCAGCATCGGGAAAAAAACAAAGCTTCTTGACCTGGAAACAGGAAAAAAGCTTTCAGGAACACCAGAAAAGGGAAGCCTGCTTGAAAAAAGGGAAGGCATTGTTGTGCAGGCAAAGCCAGCACTCAAAATCCTTGGAAAAGACTACCAGCCAGAGGAAGTTACTGACAAAATCGGAAAAAAGTCAGGCAAAAAAATAAGCTACATAAAAGCAGGCGGAAAAAACTACAGAATTGATGATTCACTCTGCATATACTGACTCAAGAATTTCTAAAAACAGCGGCCGGCATTCCTCGTCATCAGCCACATTGCACCTAAGCGAGGCAACAAGCGTATAATCCCCATAGTCAAAAAACGCATTTCTTACATATTTATCAGAATTGCCTTCCCTGAGCGAATATATCATAATCTTTGCATCAACCCCATGAAAACTCGACTCGCCGGAATCCTCAAGCCTCAAAGAAGAGTAAGACTTCTTTAGCTGATCATCAACAAGAAACATCGTGTGCGTATAATTCAGGCCCATCATATAAACCCTAGAGATAAGCATATCGCTGGATACGTTGCTAAAGCGGCTGTATGTAAAGCCTGAGCCAGAAGGCACAAAGCCAAGCCCGGGGTCCCTGAATAAGATTGAGCCCGCATACGGCGGGGCATTCTGCGGCTCAAAATCCTCGCCAAATAAAAAAAGCATGCCAAAAAGCGCCATAATTACAAAGCATGCAGCACCTACTACCATTAACAGAGCCTGCCTGGCTTTTTTAGTATCTTTTTTTACTGGGTTTTTTCTGCCAAGTGCCACATCAATCATGCTCGGGTCCAGCCCTTCATCAATAAGCGCCCTTCTAATATCTGATTCAGAGTACCCCTGCTTAACCTTTGCCTTAACCCACTCTGAAACCTTATCCATAAACCCTAAAAAGGCTCTTCTTTTTTTTAGTTTTATTTACCACTTGCCAGTCCGCTAACTACTGCTGATCAAGAGAGAGAATCAACAAGAGAAATAAAGTCTTCAAAGAGCATCCCCTTAATTTCACCCTCTGAAACCCTTACTGAAAAGCCGTGGGGCGTTTCCACAAGGTTTTCAACAGAAACAAAAAACCACGGGCTCCCAGAAAACTTAACCGCAACAAAAGGCATGGCGCCAAACATTGTTGAAAACCTGATAAGGTCTTCTATCTCTTTCCTTGAAAAATACTTATAGCCTGCGCTGACAATTTTGATCTCAATTGCCACGCTTTTTATCCCGTTGCTTGCAATTATGTCTGGCACAGGATACCTTATCGAGCCTGACCCGGCAGCCCTGACGCAGGGCCAGTCTTTAGACCAAAATAGGTGAAGAAGCTCCCTTTCAGCATTTGTACCCTTCCTTTTCCTGTTAATCATAAATCCTGGCTTTCTTTAGAAATATTTAAATAATGTGCTTTTTAATACCTATATATGAAGATTGCGCCAATTTTCGGGCTTCAGAAAGAATTCAAGAAAAACCAGGCAGAAAGGGTAAGCGAGCTTGCCTTAATCCGGCTGAAGGAAGAGCTTGACCACAAATGCGAACAGATAATAGAAATTGCAAAAAGCCTCTCTGAAAACTCGAAAAAGAAAACCATACAAAAACAACACATAAAGTATGCTGCTGAAAAGGTGCTGAGGTAATAAAATGGAATACAAAGAAGCATTAGGAAGGGCTTTTGCAAAGGTGCCAAGCAAGCTAAAAGAGCACTCGAGGTTTGAGCTAAAAAAGGCCACTGGCCACATTGAAGGAAACAAGACAGTAATAAGCAACTTTATGCAAATATGCGACTCGCTTGGAAGAAAGCCAGAGCACCTTTTAAAGTTTCTTCAGAGAGAGCTTGCAACTCCCGGCGAAATAAAAAACAAGCTGCTCTACCTGGGGGCTAAAATTCACCCGAACAGGATTAATGAAAAGCTTGAAGAGTACCTTGACAAATACGTGATGTGCCACGAGTGCAAAAGGCCTGATACGGAAATTGCCAAGGAAAAAGGGTTTTTTTTTCTTGTCTGCCACGCCTGCGGGGCAAGAAGGCCAGTTAAAGAGCTTTAAGTGCCGGCAAAAAACTTGCCAAGGCCTTCCTGTTTTTCCTTTTCCTTTCCAAAAAGCGACTCTGCCCTTAGCTCAAGCAGCCTGAGGGTTTCTTTCAGGTAATCTGGAACATTGTATTTTTCTGCGAGCTCAAGCGACGGAGAAAGGTATTTAATCACAGAGCCTTCTGATATAGTAAATATAATCCTTCCGCCGCATACTGTGCATTTTCCTGAGAGTGGCGGCCTTCTGAAGCTCTCATTGCATGCAACACACCTAAACTTCTGCATGGAAAACTTTCTCATGTTGCCCTTCAGGTCTTTAAGAAAATGCTTTTCTATGACAAGCCTCGCCACATCCCCTTCTTTAACAGACCTTAGCTTAACAGCAAGCAGCATCTGCTTTTCAAGCTTCTCAGCCATTGTGGGAAGCGTTTTGTAGGAAGAGATAAAATTGCCCTTGTTTATATCGGAAACCGGGTGGGTATAATAAAACCCGTCAAGGTCTCTTGCTGTTCCAAGCCTGTGCTTTACCTGCTCAACCTTAACCTCGTAAGGCATTTTCATTGCGCACGCGGCTTCATAGAATTCCAGCGGGTAATCCGGAGCAATATCTACCCCAAGAACCATATCATCAACCTCGCTGGGATTGATTTTTGTTGTTAAAACAAGCGGGGAGTCCATTGTCCTTGAGCCTCTTCTATCAGGAAGAAACCTTTTCGAAAAGTTGAGGAAAGCATCAAGAAGCAGCATAACGCATCCCTCGTCCCCGTCGCAGTCTCTCCTTAAAGCAGCATGAAAAAACGGCGAGCATATCATGCCCTGGGTGTTCGAAAAACCAATAATCCTTCCAACAGTGCCGGCTGATATGTGCGGGGCAAGCCCGATAACTAGATGCCCGACTAAATCGTCTCTTTTTGAAATGTTGTAAAATCTCTGGGCCCCATACCCTTTCTCAAGCAGCTCATCAATAAAATTTGCAACCTTAACAAAAACAGAGTCTGCACCCTGGCCGAAGCAGTCAGGAATAATTGGAAGAATAATATCCTGAGGAAATATTTCCACTATCTGATCAGGGTTAACAAGGTCATCCCCATAAATATCGAGCTCGTAGCCAAGAGACTTTAGTTTTTCAATTGGTGTATGTATCTCCTTTGGCTTAAAATGTGTCAGCGGCAGCTCGGTCATATCAAACCTAACTGTGCCATCCTTGTTTACATAAACATCGTGCTTTGCCCTTAAGATGCCCTTCAAAAAATGCTCAGGGAGGTGGTCTTTGTTGGTTGTGCCTCTCACACCTTTTACCAGGTCAGGAAGCCCGTTTAGCTTAAATTGCTTTCTGACATAATTATAGGTTTCCCTTAAATTTAGCTTTTTTCGCTCAAACTCCAGGTTAGGCCTGGTGTGGATAGGGCATTCTTTTTCCTTCATCCAGGATTTGCAAGAAGCACAAAAATAATGCTGCTCGCATTCAGAGCCGCACTTTTCACATAATGAAAATACTGACTCTTTCTTGCAGGAAGTGCATACAAAATGCGCGAAGTCAGAAAGCACAAAGCCTTTCTCCAAGGCGGCATTGAACGATCTTAGCCTGTCGCCCTGCTGTGCAACAGGAAAAAGCATGTGAGGGCTGCCCTTCATCTGCCTGATCTTCCCTTTTTCAGGCCTGCCCATCCTTGCACCAATAAAAGTACCGCACTTGTCTCTTATAATGAATTCTGAAAAAACATTTATCAGGTCAATTGCCGACTTTAGCTCAGCAACAGAAATTTCCTTTATCTGCTGAAGTATCCTGGAAAGAGATTCGTTGTAATCATTATCAGAAATTCCAAGATTAGCTAAAAGCTGCCTTGATGCCGGATCGGAAATAATTATATTTTCGTTGGCAGCGACCTCGTGTGGAAGCCCAATTAGCTCGAGTGACCTTTTAAAAAGGAGCGTATTCTTTTCAAGCTTGACAATAAGCTTTGCCTTTTCCCTTTCCTTTTTAAATGAGCTGTAGTTGTAAAGGGCATTGTAAAGGTCAATTAGCTGGGAAGGGGTTATCTGGTTCCAGTAAAATATATGGCTCGGGTGAAGCGGGATTTCCAGCTTCCTGCTTGCAGCAACCGCTTCTTCAAAAGCCGGTATAAAAAGGCATTTTGTGTCAAAGTTTAACATTGTCTGTTCTGAGAAAAGAGAAGAAAACACCTCTGAGGGAAGCTTCCCTGCCTCTTTAAGCTTTTTTTCTGCCTCTAAAAACCACCATTCAGGGCAGTAGCCTGGAGGAACCAAAAGATGATTGTTTTCGCTGTAGTCTCCATAATTAAAAAGCATATCCCCCAAAAAAAGTATCTCTTTTACCTCTTTTCTAATCTTTTTTGCCTCCTCATACATCGTTAATTTTCTCACTTCTCCGCTTTCAAGGAGCACAATAGGAGGTTCAATAGAATCACATGAAACCAGAGAAGCAGCCTTTCCGGGCATTTCCACTTTAAGCTGAGTGCCTATGGCAATAAAGTCTTCTACTACAGCCATTGTGGCAGGATGAACTGCTGCTGCTGAGTAGCCTGTGTTCCTTGCCCTTCCATACCTCATCCTGAAGCCACCATTTGTAAGGGGATATGAAAAAACTGGCCTGCCGGCAACCAGCTCAGAAATAAAAGAAAAGTTTGGCTTCAGCATGCTTTTGTCTGGCTCTGCTCCAGTTTTTTCTTCCTCCTTTTTCCCGGATTTTTCAGCCTGCTGTATCTTTATGAATTTTTCAAGCCAGCCCCATTCAAGGCCGAAGTCCGTGCCCCAGACAGAAATCCTTTTCCAAAGCTTTGGCGCCTTTAATGCTGTCATTGAAAGAACGAGGGCCATGCCGCCCCTGATTCTGTTTGTCTCGACTCTGGGAAGGTCCTTATAGTTGCTAACTTCAATAGTTTCAGTAGGCTCTCCGGAAATCTCTACTGGCAGGTGCTTTACAAGAAAGAGCGCTTCCTGCTCTGAAGGAGAATATTGAAGCGGCGTTACCCTGTCATTATAATCATTCAGTTCTGTAATGTATCTCCTACACTCTTTTTCTTCAGGGTCATACTCAAAATATCCCATCTTAATCCTGACATAGTCAGCAAGCATTACACAAAAAGCTGCTGCTGTGCCTCCGGCTCCCCTGATTGGGCCTGAAAACTTCAGACTTATATAATCCTTGCCGTCATTTCTTTTTTTTATGCAAAGCTCCGTAAAGCCCTCAAGAGGTGCGGCAACAATACCAACAGTATGATATGCAAATCCGGTTCTTATCGCAACTTCCATAGCTTCTCTTCTGTCCGCAAATTTTCCAAACTTTTGCTGCGCAATCTCTTCCGCAATTATAAGCGCCACCCTCCAGTCAAGGGGCTCATACTTTTCTTCCAGCTCCTTAATTCTTGCGATGAGCTTTTCCTCTTCAAGGTGCGGAGCAGCATCTGCAATGAGGCCAAAAACCCTTTCTGCCATGTTTTTGGCTATCTTAATCTCGACCTTTTTTTCTACATCGAGGCCTTTTTTTCTTGCCTTGTCTGCAATCTGATAAAGAGCATTTGTATCATCAAGGATTTTTGAAAAATACTCGTCCGTTCTTTTAAACACGCCACTCATTCAGCCAAACCTCAGCACATTGATTTTCCTTGTTTTCAGGTTAAAAACCGGCACCCTGCAAGGCTCAGGCTCGTGCCCAAGCTTTTCCTGAAAGCTTGTTTTAGCCTGCCAGGCGCTTGCAGAAACCAAAACAACATTTCCTGCATTTCCAACACATGTGTAATGTATATGACCTGATACAAAAATGTCCGGAACATCCTTAATAATCATTGGGTCTTCCTTAGGGTCAGGAATAAACGGGGTGCAGCCATGCGAAGGGATAAGGTGCCTTTTTTCCAACAACAGCTTCATCAGCAGGTCCGGCCTTCTGTAGCCGCCGTTTTTCCTAATAGACTCAACAGAGCCGAAGTAATAATCAAACCCAAACCCGTGGTAAATAAGCACCTTGAGACCTTCATACTCGGCGGTCTTATGAATTCTTACATAGCCCGGGTTTGTTAGCATAGTAAGATTAACTAAGTCATACAGCGGCTTTGCAAACTCTGGGCAAAGCCTTGGCTGCGGCTCAGCCAGCCTCAAAGCGTCGTGGTTTCCGGGAATGACTAAAATTTTTATATCATTTCTTATTTTTGAAAAAAGCTGCGCAACCTTGCCGTACTGTTCATAGACGCTTTTTATCGACAGCTCGCTTTCCTGGCCCGGATAAATCCCCACACCATCAATCAGGTCCCCAACCACAAAAAGATACCTGGTTTTTTCAGCAAGAGCCTTATGCCTGTCAGAGCCATATTCTCCATTAATCCAGGAAACAAAATTTAAAAACTCTTTTTCCAGAAAAAGCTTTGAGCCAACATGAAGGTCTCCTATAAAAGCAACATTAATATCTTCGTTGCATTTTTTTATAGCAGTTGTTTGCGGAATTCCTGGCTCAACAATTGACTTCGCATAAATTGACCCTTTCTTAAACGTGCCGTTGATTCCAACAGCCTGGTCTAAAACCAGGTTGTCTGCCTTTTCAAAAAGCTCGGGGTTTTCTTTTGATATAAAAACCCTCACCGTGCCGGTTTTATCTTCGATGGTAAGATTGATGTTGTTTTTCTTTGATATGTCATAAACCATACCAATAACAGAGCACTCGCCTGAATCCCTCAGCCTCCCTATTGAAACAGGAGAGCCCATCTCACTCCTGTTTGCAATCATCTTTGAAAGGTATTGAAATCGGGAGTTATAGTAATCCACAAAGTTTTCTACGCAGCGTTTAACCTCAAAATCCTGGTAATCGAAAAGGATTTCCAGCTCTGGAAGGTCGGATGTGCCTGTTTCTTCCCGCGTTGTTTGAGTGGCTGGAGGCTTGCTCTCCGCGATCTTGTCGTGATTTTCAGCTGCTTCGGGATGCGATTCAACAGCGCCTGCTGCGCTTTCATCTTTTTCTCCATTACCCAGTTCATTATCTGGTGTTTTTTTCCCTTCAAAGAGCAGAACAAAGTTTTCATAAAGCCTTGATGACCCTCTAATTTCCTTTTCTACAACCGCCCTGTCAAAGTCAAGCCAGTTCAGGCCCTTAAGCCCCGAAGAGCCTATTCCCCTGATTACGGCCGGGTTTAAAACCACGGCTTCTGACTTTTCATCGAAAGAGAGCAGCGCAGAGTCGAGGTCTGCACCGGATTCAGATATCCAGTCAAGAACGTCCGGAGAAAGAAACATCCCTTTTCTAAAAAAATTTTCAACAATTTCCTTAATGTTGCTGCTTTTGGAAAGAGAAACATGTGCCATGGCTTTTGGGGAACCCGGGTTTATTAAAAATTTTTGCAAAAAGCAACGCAAATGTCATGCTTCCAGAGAATCTTTTAAAATTGCTTCGGTTTTAATTACTAATGAATTGTCAAAAGCCAGCCTGATTTCCCTGCTTCTGCCAAACCTTCCTTTTGACCTTACAAACGACTTAATCAGCCCGAGGTTATCGAATTCCAGTAAAATATCGGAGATTCTCCTTTGGGTAAGAGGCCTCAGGCTAATTGCGCTGCAGATGGAAACATAATTGTCATAAACTTGGCCAGTGTTTAAACCTTCTTTTTCATAGTCTTTTATCTTTCGGTCGAGGAGAATCAGCGAATAAAGCACACACTGGTGCTGCTTCGGCTGTGAAGAAACCAGGTCAAGTACCCTGTCTTTCTCAAGCTTTTCCTGTGCCGCATCGAGATGTGCCAGGTTAACCTTGTCTGTTCCTTCCCTGTCTGCCAGTTCGCCAGATATCCTGAGCAGGTCAATTGCTCTTCGTGCATCTCCGTGCTCCCTGCCAGCAATTGCAGCACACTTCTCTATAACGCCGTTTTCGATAACTGAAGGCTTAAATGCAAGTTTCGCCCTTTCGAAAAGAATGTCTTTAATCTGGTTTGCATCGTAAGGGGAAAAAACAATGTTTTCTTCACCCAGCGAGGATTTTATCCTTGAGTCTATCTCATCGAGCAGCCTTACGTGATTTGAGATCCCCACGAGCGATATCAATGATTTCTTTAAGAAAGAATTAACCCTTGAAAGCGTATAAAGAACATCGTCGCCCATTTTGAACACAAGCTGGTCTATCTCATCGAGCACAAGTATTAACATTTGTGCGTTCTCTTCAACAGCCCTGTAAAACATGTTATAAACCTCATCTGTTGGAAGCCCGGTTCCCGGAACGCTTATCCCGAGCTCTCGGCAGAAATAAGCTATAAGCCTGTATTCGGTATCGGCCCGGCCCAGCTTGCAGTTTACATAAAGGTACTTTAGCGGAACAGACTGCTCTTTAGCAACATCAACCAAGTCCATCAAAACCCTTTGCACAGTAACGGTCTTGCCTGTGCCAGGCTTTCCATAAACAAAAAGGTTTGATGGCTTTTCAAGCTTTAATGACGGAACAAGCACCTGCGCTATTTCGTTTATTTGCTCATCCCTGTGAAGAATGTTTGATGGTGTAAACCCTATATTAAGGACGTTTTTGCTCAAAAAAACAGTTTCTTTCTGAAGAAATTTTTGAAAAAAATTCTTTAGTGGCTTTTCCATAAGAATTAGGATTCCGGGCTTGTTTTTAAAATTTTCCAAAGGGCACGTACACCCCACCCCTTTGTTTCGGGTGGAATTTCAGATTATAATAATAATGTTTTTTATTTTCAATATAGAAAATAAAAAAAATATATTTACTTAAAAAACATATTTTATTTTTTTTTGCGCATTTAGTTGGCTTTGTTGCTTCTTTATAACTTACTGCTTTTCACATTTCTCAAAATTTAAAGCCAAAAATAAACAAGCTCCAAACGAAACAAAGGCGTGTGTGTCTCTTTTTCCGTTTTTCCCATAAAGCTTCCAAAACTCTGTTTTTTAAAAAGCTTTTTAAACTCTTCTTTCCAAAAAGAAAAGCAATGGTGCTTGAAACCAATTTTGGGACAGAATTTCTGGAAAAGAAATTTTACCTCCTGCTGTTTTTTGGAATGGCTTATGCGATAATTTCAAGCTTCTTTGCGATATGGGTTTTTCCACCAAACCCGATGCTTGTCGCAATCTCTTTAATAATTATCACCACTGTGCCGATATTCTATAAGATTAGTGAGCACGAAGAGCAAATTGGCATATCGGATGACTCTGAAAAAAGCATAATGACCAAGCATGCCAAGGCAATAAACTCTTTTGTTTTTCTTTTCATAGGATATTCCCTGGGCTTTTTTCTTGTTGCGCTGCTACTTTCAGGCTCAACAAGCGAGCATTTTTTTAGCGACCAGCAGCATGTGCTCTCTTCGATTAACCCCACACTAACCGGAAATTTTTTTTCTGATGCCTTTTCTGCGTTTACCAGCATTTTTTCAAACAACCTCAAGGTACTGATTTTCTGCCTGATTTTCTCGCTGGTTTTTGGTGTGGGTGCGCTGTTTATCCTTGTTTGGAATGCGTCTGTGCTCGGGTTTGCAATGGCGTCGCTTTTTCACATAAAGTTATTTGACTTTTCTGCCAGCTCCGAAGTGTTTAATTTTTTTAATTATCTGAGAGCGTTCTTTTTCAGCTTCTTTAGGTTTTCCTTGCACGGGATTCCGGAAATTGCAGCATACTTTGTTGCCGGGCTGGCCGGAAGCATAATCTCTTTTTCCATCATAAAGAACCATTTCTTAACAAAGAAGTTCGAGAACATCCTGCTTGACGTAAGCAATCTTGTAATAATATCGATAATTATTCTGGTTTTTGCAGCGTTTCTTGAGGTATTTGTAACGCCGGTTTTCTTTCGGTTTTAAAAAACTTTAATAAAAATCAAACTACGCGGTAAATGCCAGGCCTAACCTCATATATCTCGCCTTCCCTGAGCAGTTTTTTAAGCACAGATTCTGAATCCTGAATGCCCGACTCAATAATTTCCGAGGCGGCCACGCCTTCACCCTTGTCTTTGCTTTTTATGAAGTCAAGCAGCTTTTTATCGCTGCTTTCAAAAACAACATCCTCTTCTTCTATATCCAGCGATCCTGAATCAAAGGGGCTTTCATTTTTATTCTCGTATTTTTCTGAAGGCTTTTCTGGTTTTTCGTCTTTTCCGCTCTCTGAGTCGCTTTTTCCTTTTTGATAGTTTTTGCTTTCCTGCTTTTTTTCCTGCGTTTTTGGGTAGTTGCTCTTTTCTGCAATTTTCTTTCCGAATTCTGCCCAGGGCTTTGTGACCTTTTTTATTATGTCGCATGCAATGTAAAGGCTCTCATCAAAAAACCGGATTTTTCCAATCGCTTTTGCGAAGCATCCGGGCACAACACGCGCATCCATTCTTTCTGAGTCAAAAACCACAACAGAAACAAGGCTTGAGCCGTCATCCAGAGTTATGTTGATTTTTTTTGTCACGTCGTCTTTTTCAACCGAAACCACAACCCCGTACACGCAAACCTTCTCAATCTTTTCATTCCCTATCATAAGGCAGAGCCCTGTCTCGTCCTTTTCAATGTTGCCTGAATTAATAGAAGAGATGCTTATGTTTTTTGCAGGTAAGATTTTAAATTCGCTCATTTTTTATAATCCCCCGATTTTCCTGGCTTTCCAGCATTATTCAATCCTTTGTATATGCCCTCTTCTCGGCTCAAATATGTCGCCTGTTCTTTTTAGTTTGTCGATAGACTCGTATGTCTGTGACTCGTTAATATCTGACTTAATGGCCTTGTCAACAATTTCTTCAATGGGAATCACTTTCCCGACATCCTTTTCAAGCTCTTCAATTATCTGCTTTATTATAAGAATTTTGCTTCTCTGGTTTGAGCTTGTTCCAGTTGCAATAAGGTCAATGTCAAACCTTTTTGTCTGCGGGTCAAGCCCGACCTCCTGCATGGATACAGTAAGGATATTTATTGCCCTTTCAGCATCCATTTTTGTTACTGTGTTTGAAAGCCTCGCCTTGGCGCTTGCCTCTGACAGCCTTACCAGGGCTTCCAGTTGCCTTGCTGTGATCGGGATTGGCCGGATTTGCTCTGTTTCATCCTGCCCGGTGTTTCTTAAGTCAACATAAAAGTCCTTTATCCTTTGCAGCGCCTTATCTGTTAGCTTTGGCTTAAAGTTCTTTTTTGCATATGCAATGTAACGCCTTAAGAGGTTTGTATCAATGTCCCTCTCTTTTTCATCAGGATTCTGGTGCTGCTTTAGTATGTACTCAGCAAGCTCAATATCCTTATCTTTTGAAGGAAGGTCCCTCACAATGAAAATAAGGTCAAACCTATTTATCAGGGTTGGTGGAAGGTTTATCTGCTTAGCTATTGGTGTCATGGGGTCGAACCTGCCCATCTTTGGGTTTGCTGCTGCGACCACCGAGGTTTTTGCAATAAGCGTTGCCTGTATATTCGCCTTGCTTATGCTAATCGTTTGCTGCTCAAGTGCTTCATGCATCGCAGTCCTGTCTTCTGTGGTCATCTTGTCCAGCTCATCAATTGCACACAGGCCGTTGTTTGCCAGCACAAGCGCACCTGCCTCAAGAGCCCAGCCCCTGATAAACTCATCTTTTACAACAGCAGCAGTTAGCCCGGCTCCGCTTGCACCTCTTCCGGAGACAAACTTTGCCTTTGGGGCAACAATGCTCATTCGCTTTAGCAGCTGAGACTTGCCTGCGCCAGGATCTCCCACGAGAAGCACATGCATATCTCCCCTGGTTTTTGACTTATCTTTTTTTACTTTTTCAACACCGCCAAGCTGCTGGAGAAGAAGCGCAAGCTTGATTTTGTCATAACCATATATTGAAGGCGCGATTGCATCCACAAGCACATCAAAAACATTTTTGCTTTTGCCAATTTCCTTTATCCTTTCTTCTTCCTCTTCAGTTATTTCCAGCTCAAGGTAATCTTCTGCGAGGGCTTCAACATAGTTTGAGATAATTACAAGGTCAAACTGCACAGACTGCGTGCCCGAAGACTCATACTTTGGAATCTCCTTCAGCGTGCCGCAAACCCTTATCTTAGATCCAGGGTTTGTTTTTCTCTCGCTGATTGGGCTTACCAAATCTTCCTCCAGAAGCAGGTTCATCCTTTTAGGTTGCGCATCTCCTTCCAGGACTTCGGGCATCTCCTCAAGCACAATCCTCTGCGAGTCTATAAATTCAGTAGAGAGCTTGTGGAACTTTCCCTTTCTTCCGCAGGAGCACCTGCTTGGCTCCTTAAACTTGTCCCCGGTCTGAAGTACATTTATTATGTTTCCGCACTGCGGGCACTCAAAACGGGCAGACCTTGCTCTTGGGCGCACATCGGATTTCTGCCTTACAATGCCTTCAACCACAATAAACTTTTCTAGGTGCTCTGACCTGATGTTTCTTATTGCGATTCTGCTCTTTTCAGGCAGGTTGAAGAACCTTGCCCTGAACTTCGCATACCTGTCCTGCGGAAAATACTCGAGGCTTTTTATGGCCGCCTCCGCGGCTTCTATAAGCTCTGCTGGCTGCTCAAGCAGCGCTTCTGCAATTTCCGGAGAGAACTTGGCAAGAAGAGAAAAGTCAATGGGAATAAAGCTCGCATCTTTCCTGAACTTGTCAATAAGAGCCTTTTTATATACAGAATCAAAAAAATCCCTGAACTTTTCAATCAGCTCTTCAATGTTCATTTTGCATTTTTGGTTAACCCGCGCTGATTAATATATGTTTTTGTTTGTTTTGTAAAAATCTTTCCCGCTACCCGAATAAACCAGAAAAATGTATTTATTAAAGCACAGAAATAAAGAAAAATTTCAGGCAAGATTTATTTTGTTGCCTGCTTTAGCTTGATAACAAGCTTTTCTACGGCCTTATGCACAGCCTCTTCGCTTTTAGTTCCTGTGCAGACAATCTTTCCGTTTGAGAACAAAAGGAATGTAGCTGAAATGTCGGGGTCATTTAGCTTGTAAACCAGCCCTGGGAACTGCTCTGGCTCGTACTCTGTGTTTCTCATGGTTATTGCAAGCTTGTTCAGGTTTAGGTCCATGCCTATGTTTCCCGAAGCAACAATATTTTGTACGGTTATCTTTGGCTCAATTGTGACATTTACGCCAACCTTGGCAACAGCCTCCTTAATCCTGTCAATTGCTTCCCTTACCTTCTTGAGAGACCTTGCCCCGGTGCATACAATATTTCCTGAGTTAAAGATCAGGGCGCTGGTCTTTGGCTCTTTTATCCTTAGCACAAGACCGGGGAATTGCTCAGGGTTATATTCTGTGTTGGCGAGCACAGTGGCCATTTTTTCAAGAGGAACCTCCTTTCCGAGAGAAGAGCTAACAACGATATTTACAACAGTGATGTCTTTATCGTTTTTCCCGTTGCCTTTTTTTTCGGCACCAGGTTTTAAAGCTTTATCTTTCATGGTTTCGCCCCCTTTTTTAAAGTTTGGAGTCTTATGTTTATAAATGTTTGTATTATTTTTATAATTATTTTCAATATTGAAAAGAAAAATGCGCCGCATTATAGGCTAAACTAAAAAAAGAAAAGCTTTTTTTCGTTTTTCAGAGATGTTGAAAAAGCTTTATATATACCTTTTGCAATTTATAAATAATGTCCGAGCAAAGCCTAATTGAATGCAAAAACCTGTCGGTAGCTTTTGGCAGAAAAAAAGTCCTGGAAAACATTAATTTGAGTATAAGCCCGGGAGAGTTTATTGGGCTGATAGGCATTTCTGGCTCAGGAAAGAGCACTCTTATTAAGTCGCTTCTTGGGCTGCTGCGCTCTTCAGGGGATGTTTATTTTAAGGGAAAAAGCATAAGCTTGGCAAAGAGCCATTACCTTAACCAAGCTGGCTACTGCACCCAGCAAAACAGCTTTTATGAAAGCCTGACTGTTCTGGAAAACCTGAGGTATTTTTCGCTTTTTTATAATATACCCTCAAAAGCATTTAAAAAAAACCTTTCTGAAATAATAAACCTGACAAACCTTGGCGATTCATTGCATGTAGTTGCGAAAAAGCTTTCAGGCGGAATGAAAAGGAGGCTGGATTTGGCATGCGCACTTATTTCTTCCCCAGAAATACTCTTTTTGGATGAGCCCCTGTCCGGGCTCGACACAATAAGGAAATCAAATATACTTTTTATCCTTAAAAAAGTAAATTCGCTGCGCAAAACAATAGTTTTTTCCACACACAACCTTTCAGATGTGGAAAGCCTTTGCTCGAGGATTATTGTAATCAAAGAAGGAAAGATTATTGAAGACTCTTCCAAGGAAGAGCTTGTTTCAAAATACAGCTTTGTTTACAAGATATTAATCAGAATGTCTGATAAGAACAAAGGGCTGGAACAGCAATTATTATATCGCCTCAAGAAAAAAGAATTAAAAATTTTAGGCTCATTTAAGCTGGGCGAGCAGCTTTCCTTGTATGTAACAGAGCCAGATATTGCAGCAGAAGAGATCTCTGCATTTTTTGCCAGCAACAATGCAGCCTTTAGCTGGATTTCCATGATGAAGCCAACACTCTCAGAGATTTTTAAGATGATTTATTTTGAAGAGCTAAAAAACATGACAAAAATTCCATTATCCGAATCTGAAAAAGAAAGCCTGCTTTCAGAAGTCAGCGCGCTAAGGAAAGACTTTTCAGATGATGAGATATTCCAGTACTTTTGCAGGCTGGGAATAGACGCCCACATAGTTTCGGAAGTTTTAGCAAGAAGGAATTAAAATGAAACTTGGGTTTATAAGCATACTTATTAAAAACTTTAAGCTCATTCTTAGGTCAAAAATATCCCTGCTGGTGTTTTTTTCCCCTATTGCGCTGGCAAGCCTCGAAAGCCTTGCCGTTCTTGCGTCCGTTATTAT
>CAYUJZ010000022.1:0-18004 GCA_964445165.1 uncultured Methanosarcinales archaeon | reverse complement strand
ATAGCCAGGCTGGAGAAGAACCCCAGAAAGAATACAAGGATTGTGAAAACGGCTCTGTTCATCACTAAGGGATAGGAACTTTTATTTATAAATGTTACTCTTTAGTGGTTAAATTGTTGGAAAACATCAAAACCTTTTTAAAGCAACTTTTACTTCGCTAATGCATGAACTCAATCGCTATAATCTGCTCATCAACAGACGCTGCTGGCTTAAACATAAAAAGCAGCCTTGCCAGGCTGGGCTTTGAAAAGAGCAAAGAGTCCTTTGAAAGTAGCCATGTTTTCTCTTATAATTCAAAGGATTTCTCTGCAAAGCTCTACACAACAGAGAAAGATATCATCTTTTTTGATGGCATGGAACAATTGGATGAAGATTTTATTGTCTTCATCTCTAAGCACCAGAGCGCACAGGGGGTTGCCTCCCTGACTATGCATGCAACCGGAAACTGGGCGGAGGCAGAGGCTGGCGGCGTTTCTCGGGAGGTTTCTGTTTCCTGGCCTGCTTTCATCAGGGAAAGCTTTGCCTGGCTGCTGCTGAATGCAGGAGACAACGGGATGGAGATTACGCCTGAAGTAACGCACCACGGGCCGCTTGTGATGAAGCCGCATGCCTTTATAGAGATCGGCTCTTCTGAAGAGCACTGGAAAAATGAAAGGCTTGGTGAGCTGATTGCTAGAGCTGTCCTGAACACGCTTGAGAAGATTTTCTCACCTGAATACAAGCTAGGGTACAAAGTTGCCTTTGCAATAGGAGGCCCTCATTACTGCAATAACCTTAGAAAGGCTTTCCTGTCCGATGAATTTGCTGTCTCGCATGCCTGCCCTAAGTATTATACTGAAGGCCTGAATGAAGAGATGATAAGGATGGCTATGGAAAGAAGCGTGCCTAAGGGTGAAGTGGTAATCCTTGACTGGAAGGGGATTCCCAACAGGCAGGACGTAAAGGCGCTTTTAGAGAAGATGGGCATTGATTATATAAAGCTAAAGAAAATCTGATTAATTTATCATTCTCAGGGCATGCTCGATGTCTTCTCCGGAAAACCCAATTGGCCTGAACTGGTTTTTCTCCATAAATGCATCCAGCTCTTTTCCAAGCCCTTCTATCTCTTTGCCTTTAACGAACTCTTCTATCTGGAAAATCGCTTCTTCCGGATAAAGAAAAAAGTCCCCGATTATCTTAATTTCTGCAACCTTTCCTTCACATACTTCTGCATCTATCCTTAGCAGTTTCCCTTCCTTTGGCTTGTAGTCAATGTGCTTCATCTTTTTAGGTTCCACTCGTCTTTTGAGTACTTTTCTCTGTAAAGCTTTTGGGCAAGCTCATGCTCATAACCTGAAAGTGCGCCCTGGGTAAAGCTTAACTCGAACACTCTCTCAAAGCCTTTTATTATGCCCTGCTCAAGCTCCCTGAACCCCAGGCGGGGGAAGAACTCCTTGATTGTGCCCACCCTGTGCCTGATTTCCTTTACCTGCTTGTCTGAAAGCTTTTCCCTGGGAATCTTCAGGTATCTGAGCATTTTCTCAACATCAAAATCCAGCAGGACTGTGCCGTGCTGGAGTATTGCCCCAAGCTTTCTTGTCTGTGCGTTTCCTGAGATTTTTCTTCCTTTCAGAATAATGTCGTTTATGCCTGCAAGCTCTGCCTCAATTCCAAGTTTTCTGAGCCCTTGCACAACAGCCTTGCCAATCAGCTTGTAAGAAGCCATCACATCAGTGAGCTCAGGATTGTAAGATTCCGGCACAACAAAGCTGTAGTTGATTTCACCTTTCGGGTCTTTGTAGACCGCGCCCCCGCCAGAGATTCTCCTGAAGATTTCTACCTTGTCCTGCAGGCACTGCTCAACATCCAGCTCCTGCCAGGCAGACTGGAAAAAGCCTATCGCAACTGCTGGCTTTCCCCATTTGTAAAATCTTAAGGTAGGCAGAGACCTGCCTTCTGCAACAGAAACAAGGATGGCCTCATCCACAGCCATCTTCATAAAAGAATCCTCAACGGAGTCTGTAGGCATAAGCCTTGCTTCACGCTTCATCTTGCTTTACTGGGATGCAAGGTCTGGGCATCCTTCATTAATGCATTTCTGGACCTGGGCTTCCATGTCTTCTTTCATAGCATCGTTAAAGCCAATCCAGTGCCTGTCTCCGATAAAAGTTGTAGGAACGCCCCTTGCCTCGATTCCGTATTTCTTTGCTGTTTCCTTAAACAAGTCGGCATTATCCGGGTTTCTCCAGGTTTCGTACCTTAGAACCTCTATTTCTTTGTACTTTTCCTCAAGCTCATCAAGAAAGGGCTTCTGTTCAGCACAGTGCGGGCATCCATCCCCCCAGAAGAAATGAACAGTTAACAATTTGTCTTCATAAAAATCTTTATCATTATCAACTGGCTCAGTTATTCTTCCGGAAATTCTCCCTTCTATAAGAAAAACCCCTAAAACCACAACCAGCGCAACTGCGCCTATCGCTATAATCGCTTTAACATTTTTTTTCATTTTTGCTGCCTCTCTTGCCTATGGCACGCTTTTTTATTTATTAAGCTTATTAATTTTGAAGCCGGCTGCCTAATGGCTAGCTTAAAGCTTTTTCTCTGCCCACTCAGCTGCCTCTTTTGCAGAAATAAGCTCATCCAATTCCTCGGGGTTGCTTAGCTTTACCTTCATAATCCAGCTTGAATAAGGGCTTTTATTTATCTCTGAAGGCTCATCAAACAACTCCTGGTTAACTTCCACAATCTCCCCGCTTACCGGGCTTGAGAGGTGGCCTGACCACTTAACTGCCTCAAGAGAGACGTATGTTTCCCCTTTTTTTATCTTTGAGCCCTGCTGCGGAAGGTCAATAAAGACAAACTCCTTTACCTTTTCAGCTGCCGGCCCTATAACCCCAACAGAGGCAATGCCATCTTTTTCCTCAACCCAGGAGTAATCCTTATTGTATTTTAGTTTTTCAGGAAAGCCTGCCATTTTATCACCACGGATGTTTTTGCCTTACTTAAGCTTTTTCCTCTCTATCGCTTTCCTGCTCTTTGCTTTTTTCTTTCCCTTCTTCAGCTGAATCCTGCTTTCCTTTCCCAAAAGCCCTATTCAGCAGCATTATCAGCAGTGAGAGCCCGATTGCTGTCCCGAAGAGCGCCAGGGTTCCTGTTATGCTTTCCATTATTTTTGGCATAAATACAAGCGCAAACGCAAGAGCAAGCATAATCATGCCTCCTACCAGCTTAAGCGCCCTTCCCTTCTTCTCATCGAACTTATTTATGTTCAGCGTGAAAACCGCTGTAAGGAATATGAAAAGCTCAATGCACAGGTAAACCAGGATGTAAAACCCAAGCAGCAGTGCGTAGCTTGCTGTCCCCTCCAGGCCTTGCGTGGTTATGAAGCTTGTCCACATCATAGGCAGGCCTGCTGTGCATGGCAATTCAACAAGCGTTATCCCCAGAGCCATAATAACAGTTCCAAGCAGCATCTGCCCCAGGCTTGCCTGCGGGTTAACTATCTTTCTCATTCTCTTAAAAAGCTTGGGCTTGTACTTGTCTGAAATAGTAAAGGATATCCCTTTCTTAAACCAGAAGTAGTCCTTTATGTTCACCAGGCCAAAGACTACAGCAACTAGTGCTATCACAACCCTTATCCAGGCAAGGTAGGCAACATAAGCAAACACGCTTAAGAGCCCTGCAACAAATGCTCCGTATGCTATTGCTGTAACTGAAAGGTAAGTCAAGCCAACAATAAATATCTTCTTTCTTGAGCGGGTGTATATAACTATGCTCAGGAGAAAGGCAAGCACCCAGAGCGAGCAGGGGTTTATCCCATCCACAAATGCTATAAGGAACGTGAATACAAAGGGTGAGCTGTCAGATAAATCAACCTCGCCGAAGAAAGGCACATCAACAACATATCTTTGATCGGGATGGTCCGGGGAAACATCACCAGGCTTTGGAAGTACAGGAGTAAAGCCAGCAATCTTTTCTTCAGGGCAGGGGCAGGGCGCTTCGAGGCATTTTATAACCTCTCTCTCAAGGTTCTCAAGTATAACTTTTTCCCCGATTAAGACTGACTCGCCCAGGAAAGCAATAGGAAAAGCACCTACTTTCAAGCCGTATGCCTCTTTGAAGATTTCATAATGCTCCCTTTCTGACTCAAAGGCAACATCGTGGAGGACAACCCTTACATCCAGCTTCTCCTCAAGCTGGTCAACATATTCTATAACGCTCAGGCAATGGGGGCACTTGCTGTCCACAAAAACATGGACGCAGAGCTCTACCGGCTCCTTTTCTTCTTCTTCCGGCTCATAGATTACTGGCCTGGCAAGGTCAGTGCAGCCCTGGTCCAGGCACTTTTCAAGGTAAGCCTCAAAATCACCTTCAGGGAATACCCCTACCCAGTTTCTCTCTCCAACGAAAGTGGTTGGGACACCCCTTACCGGGGTTTCGTGTGCAGCCGCAACCTGCTGGAACAGCTGCTGGTTTTCCCTACTTCGGTAAACCTCATACTGCTTTACAACCGTTCCTGGAAACTTATCCTCAAGCCCATCTATGTAGGGCTTAATGTCAGCACAGCGCGAGCATCCATCGCCCCAGAAAAAATATATATTAACGTCATAAGATTCTTCAGCAAAAGCCGGAGCAGGAACAGCTAAAGCTGAAAAGGCCATTACAAGAGCAAGAAAGATAAAAGCCCTGTTTTGTGATGCCTGCTCCTTTCGCTGTTGCTTTTTCATTTTGAAAAACTGCTTTCCTAAAAAAATAAAACCAGAAACCATTTATAAATCTTTGTTTCAAAAAGAGAAACAAAAAGCAGTTTAATCTAAAAAAAACGCCTTTAGCTCATCTGAAAGCTCTATCTGGTTTGTGATTCCGTTCTTTTTTTTCTGGATGAGCTCCTTTGCCTCGAAACTGGAGACTATCCTTGAAACCTTGACCTTGTCAAGCCCTGTTTGCTTTGCAAGGGTGCTTTGTGTGGCCTTTCCCTCAGACTCAATGAGTTTTCTCAATATCTTTTTCTCTTCTTCGCTCAGGAAAGAGAGGATTTTCTGTGCTGCATTTTTTATTTCTCTGGAATTATTCTTGCCAGGCTGGGAATTGCCCTTTGAAAAGGCATGGTAAACCCCTGCACCTGCAAAAAGCCCGGCTGCAGGCAGGAAAAGCAAGTATGAGTAAAACGGGTTAAGGCAGTTGCATGTGCAGGCATGATTCTCAACTGAGTAAAAAAGAGACATTGAGACAAGAAAGACAAAAGATGCAAGAATAAAAAGTATGATGATTACAATAGATTTTTCCCTTGACAGTGGCTTTCCGAATGGCATTTTTTTGGGATTTTTCTGGAAAACACTGCCTTAATTTAAAAACTTTATCAGAATCCAGCAAAAAATGCTAGGATTAACACCGTTAAAGTAGGAACAAAAAGCCGTGCCATTTCCGAAAGTTTTTAAAATAACAGAGTAAATAAAGTATTGCAGGGGGAGAAATCCATGGAAGAAGAAAGCATAAAGCTGGGTGAGATGATTGAGCTTACCGGTTTTTCAGGCATAGAGAATGCAGAAAAAGGGATTGTAAGGAAAATGGTAGGGAACTACCTAAACAAGTTGCAGAGCAAAAACGCAGAAGCAAAGAAGCTAATTCTTAAGCTGAAGAAAGTTCATGAGACAAAGGACGGCGGGATTAACGAGATAAAAGCAACCCTTGTTGTCAAAGATAAAGAGTTCCATTCTGAGAGCAGCGAAAGGAACCTTTTCATTGCAATTGACCAGGCAATGAGAAAGATTGAAAGCCAGATGTGAGTTTTTATAAGAATAAAAAAGCCCTTAAAAAACAGAAACATTTATATACAAGTATAGATAAAAATAGACCTGGGTGAAAATATGATATCAAAAAAAGCTGCGATTGAGGTCTCTGCCACGGCAATAGTCACGATAATTCTTGCTTTTGTCTTTCTCGGGCTTGCAATTACCTTTGTAAGAAACATCATAGGCCAGTCAGAAAGCACAGTGGATGATTTCTTTGCCTCTCTTGGTGTTACAGCATATGCAGATGCAAGCAACCCTCTTGTTTTCCCTGAAAGAGCCACAGTAAGAGTAGGCGGGAATGCTGATTTTGGCATAAGGGTTTTTAACCCAAGCCACCAGCCTCTAATTGATGCTAAGCCAGTCATCCGGCAGTGCGTTTCTAGCCAAGGTGATCCTATTGAGGATGACGGAAGCACAAGCCATTATTTAAGTTTTGTAACAACAACTGAAACAATAGAAAGCGGAGCTGAGCAGGCTTTCAGGGGCTCAATAAGAGCTACTGAAGAAGTAAGAGACTTTTTATCAGGAACATCAGAGCTATTTATATGCTCAATTGCCATTAGGGCTGAAATAGATGGAACCGAACAAATTGTTTCTGAGATTCAGCCTATGCAGGTCAGGGTTACAGTAACAACTTAATTACTTTCTTTTTACTTTAATGTTTTGATTTAAAATGGCTTTTAGAAAAGGAAAAAGAGCAGCAATTGAGCTTTCCACTAACGCACTTGTGGTTGTTATTATTTCTATGATATCTATTGCCCTGATAATTGTTTTCCTGAATTCGATTACCACAAACACTGACAGGCTGATTGATGAGAGGATGCAGGAAGCGCAAAGGCTGATTGAGTCAATGAGCTGCAGGGACAACAAAAGAATCTGCTTAACGCCTGAGGTGCTCTACCTGAACAGGAAAACCTTTTTTGGCAGGGAGCCGATGGATACTGTCTATCTTATAATAAACAACATTTATGGGGAAAGGAAAACATTCAGGATGAAGATTTCCCCTATTCCTGAAGATTCCGAGTGTATAAGAACATTTGCTCTTTATGGCCCCGAGGATGATTTTGAGGTTCTTGCCGGAGGAAATGCAAGGATTCCCATAATTTTCCTAAGGGACCATGATGAAGAAAAATGCCAGGTAAAGGTTGAGGTTTTTATAAAAGAAGGCAATTTCCAGCGATACGATTCCGGCATCGTGTATGTCTATGACAGGGAATAGTCACTGCTTTTTTCTGCAGATAAAGTTAAGCCACTCATCGTGGTCGTCCGCATCCTCTATGCACCTTAGCACCCTGAAGCCGCTTCTCTCCAGCTCAATAGAAAATTCGTCTTTATCGTAAAAAGAAACAGGGAGCTCGCCTTCGTAAAAATACTTCATGGCGTGGCTTTTTTCACCTTCGCCTTTGAGCACGCTTACAAAGAGTATTCCTGATGGCTTAAGTATTCTTGAAAACTCTTTCAGCAGGCCTGGCATCTGCTGTTTTGGCAAGTGAATTACAGATGCATTTGCCCATATGCCGTCAAAGGACTCATCCTTAAACCCGGTTTTGCGCATATCCTTTGCAAGGAATTCCTGCTTTGGCGCGGATTCCTTAGCAAGCTCAATCATCTCAGGAGTAATATCAATACCAACAACCTCGCAGCCTTCTTCTTTTAGGGTTAGAGAATCCCTGCCCGGGCCGCAGCCTGCATCAAGTATCTTTGCCCCTTTAGGAAGGAATGAAAGAAATTCGTAAAGCAGGTACTGCAGAACAAGCTCAAAATTCATAGCTTTATATCTAGCAGAGAAGCCTCCATATGCCTTGATTATCTCTTTTTCCGTTGTCTTCATGAATGTGATTTAAGGCAAAAACTGCCCTGCCTGACGTAAGTTTTGCGAATTAATGAATTGATGCAAAGTGAATATTAATCAGGATAATATTTAAATCTTTCGCAAATCATGCAGGAAAAAGGCACAAAAAAATGGTTAGAAAAGTTTAAATAATCATACATGCCAGAAAAAATGCATGGTCAAAATTGGCAGGATTTTCAGTAATACCCCGGTATTAGGCTTTATTGTTCTGCTTTTCTTTGGGGTTATTGCAATGGATTTTTTTCCGGGTTTTTTCGCAGAAGGAAGCATTGATGCAAGCCTTCCGGTTTCAAGGCTGACGCTTTTTATAATAATTGCTGCGGTGCTGGTAATTGACATTATGGTTTTTCATTTTTCCAGGATTGTGCTTTCAATCTTCATTCTAATATCGTGCACCCTTCTCTTTAGCAATATTGTTGTTGGCCTGGCAATCGCTTTTGTGCACTACCTTCTCCTGGGCACTTTTACCAGCAGAAAAAGGGGCTACGGGGGGAAAATAAGAAGGTCCAGAAGGATTAAAATGCCAAGAAGGTACAGGTAGCCAGGCTAATTAAGAAAAACCTTTAAAAACTAGAGCCTTTTTCTGTGGGCTAAGCGGCAGTGGTCTAACGGCTAGGATTTTACCCTCCCACGGTGAAGGTCCGGGTTCGAATCCCGGCTGCCGCATCCTGGAATATGCAGTGCTCTAGGAAACCTCAGGGAATTCCTTAATTAGGATTTCTTTTACCTTTTTTTTGTCAAAGCCAAACTGCGTATCATCAAGGTAATTCAGCATTTTTGAGAAAAAGTGCCTTTCAAAATCCTCCCTCTCTTTTGTCCCTTCTCTCTGAAGCCACTTTGAGCTTCGGGAAGAAATCATCAGGCTTACATAAAGCCCTGTCAGGAAATAGCAGTTTGGGTCAAAATCAAAGGCTCCTTTCTGGTCGCTTGTAAAGTAATCAAGATGTGTTCTGCCTGTCTCTTCTTTAAAAACCCGTTCTTTCTTATAATTTCTTATCTGGCTTATGCCAAAAGCAGGCTGGTCAAGAAGGTAAATAAGGTCATAAAATGGCGTGGAGAGGCAGGCATGCTCCCAATCAATAATCTGCTCTCCGACTATATTCCCAGGATGAAAGTCCCCGTGGCAAAAGTCTGTTGAGCTTTCTTCAAGGTATTTAATTGGGGTGTCAAGTGCCCACAGAAGCTGGTCTATCGAGCCCTTGCCGGCAGTTTCAAGAAACTCTGCTATTTTTGCCCTGTAGCCAATTGGCTTTATATAATCTTCAAGCCTGGCTTTAAGCGGGGTCATAATCCTGCTTACTGTGCCAAGGTTCTGGACTACTTTTCTAAGCTTATCATGATTCGGCGCTTTTTTCCATGATGATTCGAGAGTGTCTGCCTTGGTAAACTCCTGGAAATAAAAGTCCCTCCCGTCCTTGTTGAATATGCCTAATGGAAAAGGGGTAATTCTCCTGTCAAGCTCATCGTGTATCTTTTGCTCTATATAATGCTGTTTTTTAACACTGCTGCTGTCAGCTTCTTTTACTGCAAAAAGTGCAGAAGGGTATTCAGGCGCTTCCCAGAAAACAACCTGGGGCTTTTGCTTTGGCTCTTCTTTTTTGTCTCTTCCAGGAAGATCTATATTGCCAATAACTTCCTTTGCCAGCCTTTCAAAGCCCAGGTTGTTGTTAAGATAGCGGAGCAGCACCATCTCAAACACCCTGCTTTCGTCAAATGAGGGCACTTCTTTCTTAAGCTCTGTGTATGCTTCGTACGCATTCTCCTTAGACAGTATTGATTTGCAAAGCTTAATGTAAAGCGCCCGCTCCTTGCTCTTGAAGTGGCTTATCAAAGGGTCCAGCGGGTGGTCTTCAGGCTCTGCTACCACCTCCTGTCCCCCCATTCTAAAAAACATTGCCTTTAACATATTGTCTAAAGAGCCTTTGTAATTCTCGTTTTTTGCCTGAATGAAAGCAAGCGCCCCTGTGAGAAACAGGTCATCAGGCTTTTTTTCATTCATCTTTTGGATATACTGCTCAGCAAGCCTGTTGAGGCCGAAGTAGTAAGAAAGAGAAGCCCGGGCCCTGCTTCCAAAATCAAAAAGCATATACTTGATAGCTTGCTTGATCTTCTTGCTTTTAAATATCCCAAGAATTAACGAATCAGTAACCCCTAACCCAAATGCAACAGTAAGAAGCATTTTCAGGGAGTTGTGCATCCAGAGATGAACATCATCCTGTTGATAAAGAATTGGCAGGTCCTGAATGGCTCTAACTATGCCATATCCAAGCCAGCCGCAATGGCTCAGAGTAGAAAGAGTTTTTACCTTTCTCTCCAGCGGGTCCTGTATCTTTGGCTCTTCTTTCTTCCTGGCCATTATCAGGTAGAGCAAAAACTGTTTTATTACTTTTTCCTTAGGATTATAACTGCAAAGTAGAAAAAATAAAAAAAGTTTTTTTAAAATAATCGAAAGATATATATACTAGAGTTACTAAATAGTATACTCAAGAATGATGGGCAACGGCTTATTTCCAAACTGCCAGTACCGAAAATCAACCCTTGCGCAGCTTCTAAGCGAAAACATCTCTTCTGGCGCAAGCGTTTATGCGATTCCAAGCGAGGCAAAGCAGTGCGGTAAAGACTGCATTATCAAAGGGGATTTAAGAGACATACCAAAAGAGTATGAAAAGCTGTATGGAACCGACTGCCTAGTTGAGTTCTTATTCAATGGAAACGGTATAAACCTTGAGGTGCTTCAGGCACTCAAAGAAGCATCAGAAAAAAACGAAGAGATTTCTTTTGAGGGGATATACTTCCCAAGGCACAAAGACAAGGCAAGAGGCTCGTTGTTTGAGGTTGAGAAGGTTTACTGCACAGCCAACTCTTACTCAAAAAACTGGCTGAACCGCTTAGAGCCAAAAGGAAAATGCAAAGACCTGAGCCTGCATGAGCTGGTTGAAGAAGGTCAGGTTTCATATGCAAAGGTTAGTGCAGTTCCCAGGGGGTCTGCCTTATGTGATGAGAGCAATCTGATAAAAGGCTATCTTCATGAGCCAGGCAAAGCAAGAAGTGTTAAGGATGCTTTAAATGAGGCAAAAGCAAGAGTGAAGTTCAACTGCTACGCAAATGGCTCTTCCCACGAGCTGATTAGGTTTCTCAACGCAGCATCTGAAGGGAGGATTCCAGTAAATGTAAAGGGCGAGTTTCTGCCTGAATACGTGCACCCTGCCGGGCCACATATGAAAATTGACAGGGTTTCCTATGGAGAGATCGAATTTGACTGAGTTTCTTTCTTTGGAATACGAAAAAAACGCAAGTTTTTTAACCTTCTTTTGTTTTAAGATTAAAAGAATGGCAAAAAAGCGGCAGAAAAAGCAAAGCAGCTTGCTTGTTTTTTACATAGCACTTGCAGGGGTTGGCTTGCTTATTCTCTTTTTAGTGCTTTTTGGCCAGGGTGTCAGGGAAAAGCCAATTGCTGTTTCTGGCCCGAGAGACTGTGGAAATGACCTTGGCTGCCTTATGCTTGCTGCAGAGGCCTGTGAGCCTTCATTTGCAAGAGCCAGCCTTGAAGCAGAATCACAGGGAGTTGTCTTTAATATAGGTTCTTTCATTGAGATAAAAGGAGAAGGCCTGCAGGGCTGTGTCCTCTACATTAGGAACGATAAAGTCATTACTGGCTACTCTGACAGAAAAATTTCTGAGCTTCTTTCCCATGGAGAGCCCTGGGATGCTATTGAGACAGGCAATAAAATCATTGCAGGGAAATACCAGTCAATTGCTGAAGAAGAAAGCGGATACTGTGCGTTTCCTGAAAATTCAGCAGCTAAAGAATTCATAAGCAGCCTTAGCAAGGGAGAGTTTGGTGAATCTGCTTTAATCCAGCATGAATGTGATGAGATTTTCCACTTCTTTTTTGGCATAATGCAGCCAGAGCATGAGTTGCCTGATATTTGCATGATTTTCCCAAGCGAGGACAGAATAATTCTTAATGAGGGGGAAAACAGGCTAGTTGAGGTTTTCGGATACCTTGGGCGAGAGAACGAGGTCAAGTGGGAGGCTAAAGAAGAAGGGATTGTAAGCATAAGCAACACCTGGGGAGAGCGCACAACTTTAACTGGATTAAGCGAAGGGTTGGCAGAAATCATTGTGAGCGATACGAGCTCCCAGGACTGCTCAAGGATTATTTTTGTAGAGGTTAATGCTGAATAAGCTTAATAGTAACAATTAACCGCTGGTTCTCTTAAGGCAGGCATCTGTAAATCCTGCAAACATAGGGGTTGGCCTTAAAGGCCGTGAAGTAAACTCCGGATGTGCCTGGGTTGCGCAGAAGAACCTGTGGCCAGGAAGCTCAAGGAACTCCATCAGCCTGCCGGAAGGGCTCTTACCTGAAAAAATCAGGCCTTTTTCTTCAAGAAGCCTGATGTATTCTGGATTTGCCTCATACCTGTGCCTGTGCCTTTCTGTTACCTTGACTTTTCCATATAAAGAATGCACTAATGTGCCTTTTTTTAGCAGGGCTTCGTGGTTGCCAAGCCTCATTGTGCCTCCGTAATCCTTTTTCTTAAGCTTCTCTTTCTGCTCCGGAAGAATGTCTATAACAGGGTAAGGAGTGTCTGGGTCAATCTCGGTTGAGTTGGCGTTTCTAAGCCCGCAAGCGTTCCTTGCAAACTCTACAAGCGCAAGCTGGAACCCGTAGCACAGGCCAAGAAAGGGGATGTTGTTTTTCCTTGCATAACTGATTGCCTTAATCTTTCCTTCCACACCGGAATTCCCAAACCCGCCAGGGATAATAATTCCATCCAGATAATCCAACTGCTTAACATTTTCTTTATCCTGCTCAAGCTGCTTTGAGTCTATCCAAACTATTTGGGGTTTTGCGTTGTTCTGCCAGCAGGCGTGCTTAACTGCCTGCACAACAGAGATGTATGAATCCTCAAGAGAAAAATCCCCAATGTCAAGGTATTTTCCTATAATTCCGATTTTTACTTTCTTTTTTGCGCTTTTTGCCTTTTTGGTGTATTCTCTCCAGGTTCTCATCAACCCTGAATCCCTGTACTGGAGCCCAAACCTGGCTAAAAGCTTCTTTGGGAAATTCTGCTTCTCAAGAATAAGGGGTTGCTCATAAACAAAATCAAGGTCAGGTGCAGAGATTATGCTCTCTTCTTTTAGCCCAGAGAAAACAGAAAGCTTTTCCCTCCTTACATCATCTATGTGCATATTAGCCCTTGCCACTATAAAGTCCGGCTTAATTCCTGCAGCATTCAGGTCTCTTACCGAGTGCTGTGCCGGCTTGGTTTTCATCTCACCTATGTTTGTTGGGAGTGGAAGGTAAACAACATGCACAAAGGCAATGCTTCTGCCTTCCATCTGCATCCTTCTCATTGCCTCCAGGAAAACCACGCTTTGGTAATCCCCAACTGTGCCCCCAACTTCAATTACAACAAAGTCTGACTTCTGCTCTTCTGCTATCTTGTCAAGCCTTGAGATAACCTCCATCGGGATATGCGGAATAACCTCTACGCACTTGCCGTCAAACTCGAGATTTCTCTCCTTTTTAATTAAGGAGAGGTAAACTTGGCCTGTGGTTATGCTGTTAAGCCTTGGGATGTCTTCATCAATGAATCTTTCGTAATTGCCAAAGTCCTGGTCTGTCTCTCCTCCATCACAAGTAACCCACACCTCTCCGTGCTCTGTTGGCCTCATTGTGCCGGCGTCTACATTAATGTATGGGTCTATCTTCACTGGAGAAACCTTGTATCCCTGGGACTTAAGAAGCAGGCTAATTGAGGATGTGACTACTCCCTTGCCCAAGCCTGACAACACGCCCCCTGTGACAACTACAAAATTAGCCAAAATTAATCACTGCTTTGCTTTAATTTGCTAAATCATATAAATAACTTTTGATAAAATAACAGGAAAGTTTCCGGCAGCTTTGTAGACATTGAGCAGTAGTTACTTTTCGAAAGGTTTAAATATAAGCAAGCTATTCAATGCCCTATGAAAGACCTTGTGGGAAGATTAAAGGAAATAGAGAATTCTGAGGAAGTCCAAAAAGGCATATACAGGCTAATTAAAGACAGGGATTTAAGTAGAGGTAAGTTTGGCAGTTCTGAGGCTCACAAGTATGTGAATAACCACGGCAGGGGAAAGAGTAAAAGTCATGGATACTTAAAAGAGAATACTATTGATGCCCTGATTACCTTTACTGATTCATACTCACGGGGTAGTTTTGTGCCAAGAAAAACCGGCAGGAATGTTGATAATAGAATCTACCGCAAGATAAACAATGAAGAATTAAAAAAGATTTGGTATGGCGTTCTGGATATTAATTGCGACCCCGAAAGAAAGCTAAAGCCGGTTGTTAATAAACTAAGAGAAATTTTTAAAGATGAACTTCCTGTCCTAATGCTTTATGCAGGCTTTCATTTTATGAAGAATCAGGAGATTAAGGAGTTAGATGGAAAGAGCTTAACAGAAACAGTTTGTACAATAATTGATGCAGGCTATGAAGGAATCCTTGAAAAGCATAACAAAAAATACGAAAATGGAGAATATGCCAGGCCTTTAAAGCTTCCTGGCTCAGACATCTTTAAAAAATACAAAGGCGGACAAATGTCTTTTTTTGAATAACTTCCTATAACAATGACACCTGTTGAAGAGATTGCAAAAGGAGTTGAAAGCATTGATTTAATCATAACTGACTTTGACGGCACTCTTGTTAAAAATTATTTTCCAGGTTATGCCTTAAGAAACTTTATGATGAATCCAGTTGGTTTTTCCTGGTTCTTGCTTGAATGTTTTTCCGATGTGCTTAAGAGCAGAAAAAAGTGCCAGAATACCAGTACAATTGAGAGAATACAGGAACTTTATAATGAAAATTACGCTGACCCTGAGGATTTCAAAAAGTACGTCTCAAAAAGGCCTGGCCTTATCTTCCAAGACAGCATTGATCTTATAAACCTGACCCATGCACACACTGTGCTTATCACCAGGAACAATGAAATGGCTGTAAAGGCATTTAACAGCCTCTCCAAAGTTATTGATGAGGCATACACCGGATGCTACGACAAAGGCTTAATGACAATAGATGTTGTTAGAAAAAAGAAGCCTAAAGTTTGCCTTTTTCTTGGAAATGATGAGCATGACCTGTCTGCCATAGCTGCACTTAGCTCGCTTAAAGAGAACGGAATGATTGAAGGCTATTACAGCCTTCTCAGAACAAAAAAAGAGCATCTTAACGGCACTTGTGACTATGCAGGGAAAAGCTTTAATGAGATTGTAGAGATGTACAAAAAACTCATACAGAATAAGATTTAAATACAATCACTCAATTAAGTAAGCAATGAAAAAAAGATTTCTTAAGAACAAAGAGACTAGAGAGCTTGCTGAAAAGCTGAGCTCTCTTTTTGGGTTTTCTTTGGATAAAAAAGGCAGCGTTCATGAGGCTGAGATTGATGGCAAGAAAATTATCTTTTCTGGGGATGTCCCGCTTGTGTTCCTGGCTGATGATAGGCTTGTCCCTACGCTTAAGTCCAGGATAGTGCTTCCTGGGGTTAAGGTTGACAAGGGAGCAGTAAAGTTTATCTCATCAGGGGCTGATGTTATGAGACCAGGGATTGTGGGCATGGACGAGTTTAACGAGGGGGACATTGTTTATGTTGCTGACTCTGAGCACGGGGTTAACCTGGCTGTTGGAGAGGCGCTTGCATCTTCAGAAGAGATTGAGAAAATGGAAAAGGGCAAGGTTGTAAAAAGCCTTCATTATGTCGGGGATAAGGTATGGGGCTTTATTAATGAATCTTAGAAATGAGTTTTTATGAGTGAGGCAGCCATCCTGGGTGAGAATGAGAGAAGTGCTGGGCTTTTAAGCCAGCTAAGGGATAAAGACGGGATAAGGCTCTTTATTTCGTCCCTGCTTTTCGAGTTTAGCTTGTCTGCCATGCCGCTTTCGGCAACGGCTGATAAGAACCTTGACAGCTGCTTTTCAGAAAGGCTTTTCATGAAATCATGGATTGCAAGGTTTAGCTTAAGTTCTCTTCCAACTTCTTTCTTTACGACAGCATTGTAGCTTTTGCCTTCTGTCAGGGCTTTGTGCAATGCCTTTGCTGACCTTAATCCTGGAACAACACCTCCTCCTGTGGTTGCCTTGTTAATGCCAGCTGCGTCTCCGATCAGGTAGGCTTTGTCTTTTTCCGGCCTGAAGTGGGGGTTGGATACTGGGATTGTGTTGCCGAAGGACTGCTTTATGCTTTGCTTTTTTACTCTCTGAGATTTCAGGAAGGCATCGAGGTACTGCCTTGGGCTTGAGCTGCTCATTATGCCGTAAAACGCAAGGCTGCTGCTGAGCGGGACTTTCCAGGCAAAGTGTGTATCTGAGTATTTCCTCTGGAAAAAAACCTCGTAACAGCTTTCATCAAAATCTCCTTCAACAAGTGACTGAAGCCCATAATAAAGCTGATTTTTTGACTTAAATATGTCTTTCCTTACTACAGATGATACCCCGTCAGCGCCTACAACTGCGTCTGCTTTCTCTTTTGAGTTTTCAGTGTTAAGGACAAACTGCCTGTTCTCCCTTGATACTGAAGCTATGCGCTTATTGAGAATGGCTTTTGCGTTCTCTTTTGCCTTTTCAAAGAAGAACCTGTCTAACCCTGGCCTGTCGAGCACAAGGTCGTTTACCTTTATCTCAAGCTTTTTGCTTTCTGTATGGATTATCGCGCGGGTGATTTTGTTCTGGATGAGCTCACTGGGAAACCTTGCCACCTTTCTTATTGAGCTTGAGAAAATGCCTGTGCAGTGCCTGGGGAAGCCTGGCTGTGGGTGCTCCTCGTATAATGTAACGTCAAACTTCTTTCCGAGAAGGTAGGCTGCGTAGCTGCCTGACACGCCTGCCCCGACTATTGCTATGTGCATTTTTGTGGTTGGTTCTGGGCTTTTTAAAAAGTTTTCCTAAACTTAAAAGCGAAAGGTTTATAAAGTTGGTAAGCAAAAAAAACGACATGAAACGGGTAAAATCAGGAATAAAGGATTTTGACAGGTTGCTCAACGGGGGAATCCCGGATAAGTCTCTTGTGCTGCTTTCTGGCGGGCCAGGAGTTGGCAAGTCCATCTTTGCACTGGAGTTCTGCACCAACGGCGCAAAGCTCTACAAGGAAAAAGCATTGTACATCAGCCTGGAGCAGAGTGAAAAAAGTGTTATACAGCAAGGAATCCAGCTGGGGCTTGGGGCAAGCACGCTTGAGAAGAAAGGCCTTCTTAAGGTTATTGCAAAGAGGCCTTCTGAGATTAGCAGGGAGTTTATTACTGAGACCGGAAAGATTATAAAAAAGCACAACATCAAAAGGGTAGTTATAGACTCCCTAACTGCGCTTTCCATCAGCTCGCCGGCTTTTAAGGAGCTTGGGAGTATGGGTGTTGCAAACCTGCTTTCTGACAGCACAGTTATCTCACCGCCAGTGGTCGGGGATACAATGATAAAGCTTGCTATCTACGATATTCTCTACGACATAAGGAGCTGGAACATCACAACACTGCTGATAAGCCAGCCTGAAGAGGAATCCGGAACACTCTCCAGGGACGGGGTGTCTGAGTTTTTCTCTGATGGGGTTATACAATTCATCTTTGAGCCCATTGGCGGAGAGTACTCCAGGCACATGGTAATAAGGAAGATGCGGATGACTAAGATAAGCGATGAGCCGCAGCCATATCTGATTGAAAAGGGCGGAATAAAGCTGGTTTAGTCAGACTATGGACAAGGAAAACATCTTTTATGACACTGAATACAGGTTCAGCTACTATTCCAGCCCAAAGAAATCAAGCAAGGCTTTGCTTTTTATCGGGGGAAATGGCACTTCGGTAAAGTTCTGGAAGCACCAGGTTAAGTTTTTTGAGCAGGCCGGCTGGAAATGCGTGGTTATGGACTACAACTACGACAAGAAGAACTTCAAAAGCCATTACCACTACACGCACAGGCAGTTCCTGCACCTGCTTAGCAAGCTCGGCCTTGAGAAGGTTGTGCTTATCGGGCACAGCTACGGGGGCAACAACGCAATGTTCATAGCAGCACACTCACCGGAAAAAGTTGAGAAGCTGGTTTTGGTGAATACGAATACCAGTTATCCAATGACCAAGCTGGATTTTTTACTATACTCGCTTAATGAGTTCATAGCGAAAGGGCTTTTCCTTATTCTTTCAGTATTCAGAATAGATTATATGATTTCCAAAAAATACTTTGAGGAAGGCAGAAAAAGATACAGAAACTTTAAGGACTTTCTAAAAGACAATCCTTTCCAGGCAAAAAGGTTTTCATGCTCTAAGTATTCAGTTAATTACAGTCTTGAAGAAGATGTTAAGAAGATAAAATGCAAATCCCTGATGATAGAGGGCATCTCCGACCCTCTGG
>CAYUJZ010000021.1:0-18945 GCA_964445165.1 uncultured Methanosarcinales archaeon | reverse complement strand
CTTCTTCGACCACGCTGCGCTCTCGCCTATCGGCTCGGGGCAATTAACAGGAATTTAACGGAAAAATGCTCGGCTCAAGATTTTCCCAAATTTTTTGCTACGCAAAAAACTTCCCTTATCCCCGATTTTATGTGCAATATTAATCGAGGTGCCTCGCTTTTCCAATCTCATTTGAAGTTATAGCAAATTTAATATACTATATGATATAATTCAAGATAATTATGTTAAAATATAGAAAATTTTATATACTATATAATTTAATTCAAGATAAGTATGTCTAAAAAATTATCTACTCCATCAAAAGAATTATTTACTCCATTAAAAGAATTATTTACTCCATTAAAAGAATTATTTACTCCAAATAAAAATAAAATTTTATTAGTAATTCCTTTTGCAATTCTGTTTTGGTTCTTCCCAATCATAAGTAGAAGTATAATCGCAATTCCTTTCACTAATGTTTCATCACTAATTTTTTCTTTAATCATCAATCTTGCAATTGCTTACATTTTCAGTTGTCTAATTATCGATAACATAAACAATAAGAAAAAATTAATTCTGGTAATATTTATCATACTTGCGATTTATTTATTGATACCTAAAGTTGCTTCTTATTATTCTGGTGATATAGGTGGAACAACCACAAACAATTGTGATTGTTATGGAATAAACTGGAGTGCAAGTACCTGTTGTCATTCTTATGTTAATTATTGTATCGGAATTTGCAAAAGGAATGAATATGCGAATCATTGGTGGCAGGATACGGATATCCCACCTCTGGATACATACCATGACCTTCCTGAGTCGTCATAAAATCGGGGTCGCTTCGCTCTCCCGTTCGCGCCTTGCAGGCTCAACCACATAACAGCGATTAAGAGGAAAAATCTTGCAGATTTTTCCCAAATTCCTCCACTATGTTCGGAACTTCTCTAAATCCTGATGTTATGTGCAATTCAAAAAATATTTTTATTAACGGAGAATAAGGAATGATAGACTTTCAAAGGAGAATAAATTTGATTTTTTCTTTATTTATAGAGAGGGATAATAATGTGTTTTCTCCACTTAGTTACGAAAACATTTTATTTAAAAAGATAAAACTTAAATAATGATTACAACTTTTTTAATTTAGAAGTGAGGTTAATATGAATACAAAAAATAATTTAACAGAGGGACCGATCCTAAAATCTTTAATAGCATTATCGATCCCCATAATATTCGCTAACATCCTCCAGACGGCGTATCAATTAACAGATACTTTTTGGGTTGGAAGATTGGGAACAGGTGCTGTTGCTGCGGTTTCAATTAGTTTCCCGATAATCTTTCTTATCATTTCGCTTGGTGGCGGATTAGCAATGGCAGGCACAATTCTCGTCGCCCAATATAAAGGAAGAGAAAACAAAAAGGCAGTTGACCATATCACTTCTCAAACTATGTTAATGGTTGTTTTAATTTCAATTGTTCTTGCGACAATCGGTTATTTTTTATCTCCTTTTTTTATTGGTTTAATGGGGGCTGAAACAGCTATTTTTTCAAGTGCAGTTCTATACATGAAAATATCCTTTATTGGAATGATTTTTATGTTTACTTTTATGGTTTTCCAATCTTTGATGAGGGGTGTTGGCGATGTTAAAACTCCAGCGTACATTGTTCTTGGAACTGTTCTATTAAATTTGATTCTTGATCCTTTATTTATTTTTGGTTACGGTTTTATTCCTGCGTTTGGTGTTGCGGGAGCTGCAGTTGCAACCATTGGAACACAAAGTTTGGCGGCAATAATCGGAATAGCATTGTTATTAAAAGGAAAATATCAAATTCAATTACACTTAAATGACCTAAAACCTGATTGGGCTTTAATAAAAAAGATGTTTAGGATTGGACTTCCTGCTTCCATTGAACAATCAACAAGAGCATTAGGAATGACCGTTATGACATTTTTAGTTGCTTCATTTGGAACGCTCACTATTGCAGCTTATGGTATTGGAAGCAGAATACTAAGTTTTGTTATCATTCCTGCAACGGGGTTATCTATGGCCACTTCAACACTTGCAGGGCAAAATATTGGTGCGGGAAAAATAGAGAGAGCAAAAAAAACAGCAAAATTAAGCGCGTTTATGAGTTTCATAATTTTAACAATTGTAGGAGTAATAATGTTTTTATTCGCAAAACAAGTCTCTGCGATATTCATTCCTGGAGAAATAGAAACAATTCAATCAAGTGCTTTATTCATTAAAATAATGGCTTTAACTTTTGGCTTTATTGGCATTCAGCAGTCTTTGAACGGACTTTTCAGAGGATCAGGGAACACAATGATATCAATGGTTTTATCTATTGTTTCAATATTGGTTTTAAGATTTCCTTTAGCGTATATATTGTCGCAACATACGTCACTTGCAGAAATTGGTTTGTGGATAGCTTTCCCAGTGGCAAATATTTTAGCTGCAATAACTACTGTTATTTGGTTTATGAAAGGAACATGGAAACAAAAACAAATAACTGAAGAAATAAAACTTACAGAAGAAACGATTGAAGAAACAATAATTGAAGAAGGAATGAACTCACTCTAGATTATAAGGAATTTGAAAAATGAATTTCACCCCTAGTCCCTCTTTCATTTTTCAAAGAGGAAAAAATCAAATTGATGAATGGGAACTAAAAATATTTTTTGAACTCAAGCCACGCTGCGCTCTCCTTCTTTCAGTCGTCGGGGCGTATAACAAAGGATGTTATACTCAATTTTTGGATTACTTATAACGGAAAAACTTTCCTTTCTTTTCAAGCCTTTGGAGCTTCTCAACATACTCTGGCCTTAGCTCAGGCTCCAGAAGGTCTTCCCCGAACTTTCTTATCACGAAATTAACTGCCTCTGACTTATTTTTGAGCCCAAACTTGCCTTTAACTATCTTCAGGACCCTGTCATTATACTCTTCCAGGTCTATTATGGCTTGTACCATCTTGCTTAACTCTCAAAAGATTACTTTTTATTATTTAATATAAGTGAATGTTATAAATAACTTTTTGTTTTGTGGAAAAAATTCAGCCTAAAAGGGCTTCAGAATTAACGCTTTGCCTGCTGACCCAGAACCTCTTCAACATGCCTTTTCTGGACTGACCTGCTGCCTTGGTCGAATGCTGCCCGGAATACTTCTTCGCAGTTTTTGAGGAATTTCCTTGGGTTTTTGTTTCTCAGGAATATTTCCACTATGAGTTTGTCGCTGATGAACTTTGTGCTGCCTATCCTGTTTCTTGCAATTCTAACTGCATCTGAGGCGTTTATGCCTGTAATGTTAAACATGTTGCCTTCAACCAGCTTTTTTAGTGAATCTGTAAGCTGGATGTCGTTGCCTTTTGTTGCGAGCACAACTGACTTAAAAAAGCCTTTCTCGTAGTATTCTGCAACCTTGTCCATGTCTTTTTTGTTTAGGTCCTGGGCTTCATCAAGAATCAGAAGGATTCCCTTTTTCCTTATCCTGAAAAGCCAGTGAAAAAAGCCGCCGGCTACCCTGAGAATCCTGTCAAAATCTATGGTTTTGTAGCTTCGGTTGCAGTTGTAGTAGGCAATCCTGAGCTTTCCCCTGAATTCTGAGATTATTTTTTTTACGATGCTTGTCTTGCCTGTGCCGTACTCGCCTGTTATGAGGATGGCTTTTGACTCTTTAATCCTGCTTATTATGTCTTCTATTGTGAACTTGTGGCCGAATATCTCTTTTGAAAACTTGGCTGGCTTGATTGTGAAAGGGTTTTCGCTGAAACCAAGTTCATTATACCAAAGCTTAGCTTTCATACTCTTCGTCCTCCTCGAATTCTATCCCGCATTCCGGGCAGGCTGTGTCTTCCTCATCAACAAGGGCGCCACAGGTGAGGCAGTATGCATCACAGCTTGGGCATCGCCAGTAGTTCCCTACCTTAACGAGATTTTCTGAGCACTCGTTGCAAAGGTATGCTTCTTCTTCTACTGCCAGCTCTGTGCTTTCCTCATCATAAAGGTCGTTTAGCAGGCGTGCATCTGCTATGCCTGCCTTTTCCTTTCCTTTGTCTGCGAGGTGGGTGCAGAGCATCCTGCACTTAATAAGGAATTCCTTGACTCCTGAGGATGTCCTGAAAAGCTCTTTTAAGACATTCTTGGGAAGGATGTGCTTTTTGTTTCCGAGGCGCTCTGCTATTATGCTTTCGCAGTATGGAAACTGGAGCTTATTTAGCTTAATTATGCTTGAGCCGAGCCTGTCTTTTAGTGCCTGGGAGAAGTTGGCTTCCTCCTGGCTTGTTGTGGTGAAAACTGCTGACTTGACTTGGTCTGTGTCATAGTAGTACTTTATCCTTTCGTTGTTCTTAAAGGAAAGGCTCTGCACGTTGTCAAGCAGGAGAATCATGCCTTTTGGCTTTTTCTCTATGTAGTCGCTTATGTTGAGGCGCTTGCTTAGCTCGCCTGCATTAATGTAAACGACTTTGCCTTTTCCCCTGAAGTTGTCGATTGCATGCTTTAGAAGGGCTGTCCTGCCTGAGCCTGGCTTCCCTTCAATGAGAAGCAGGTTTCCTGAGAGTATCCTGTAGAGTATTTCCTCTTTTTCCTTATTTCTGCCCTGCAGGGTGTAGGTTTCCTTTAATGGCTTAATCTCAAGCGGGTCATGAAAGAAGCCGAATTTCCTGTACCAGCGGTTTTCTTTTGGCATTTTTGGGTTTACACCACTTTTCAGTGAAGCATTCCTGAATCATGAGGCAGCTTTTATTTAAATAGGTTTTGATTTGGTGTGAAGCAAAAAGCAAGATTTATAAATGGATAAGGCAAGGAAAAGGCATGAACCCTTGGCACGATGTTGATGTCGGGAAAAACTGCCCGAAGGTTGTTAATGCTATTGTTGAGAGTCCTATGGGCTCGAGGAACAAGTATGAGTTTGACAAGGAAACCGGGCTGATCCGGCTGGATAGGACGCTTTTCTCTTCGGTGCTTTACCCCGGGGATTATGGCTTTATCCCTAAGACACTCTGGGAGGACAATGACCCATTGGATATACTTATCCTAACGAGGTTTCCGAGCTATCCCCTTGTTATGATTGAGGCTAAGCCGATTGGCGTGGTGAACCTGATGGATGGGAATGAGAGTGATGACAAGATTCTTGCTGTTCCTACCGGCGACCCTTTCTTCAGGGATATTGAGGATATTTCTGAGCTTGCCCACCACCTGATGAGGGAAATCAGGCATTTCTTTGAGATTTACAAGGAACTGCAGGACAAGGTAGTAAATGTGCAGAGGTTCCTGGGAAGGAAAGATGCGCTTAAAACGATTGAAAAAGGCAGGGCGCTTTATATGGAAAAATTCAAGTGAAAACCAAAAAGGTTATAAAAATAAAATAGTGATTATGGATAAGTGGTACACTAATGAAAGCAATCCAAAAAAGGATTCTAATTACTCTTATGGTACTTGTTTTCCTGGTTACGCCTGTGCTTGCGCAGTGGAGCTACAGCAGCGGTGTTGAGTACAGAACAGATTATGCGGGATTTTCTCTTTTTTTCGGGCAGCCGCCACAAGATACGGCTAATGCCTTTGTGAGGTTTTTCAACCAAAGGGTACCGCTTCTTGTTAACCTCAGGGAATTTCAGTACACCCCAAGGGATGAAGGCGTTCCTCTCTGGATTATGCTTATAATGTTTGCAGCAGTTTTCTCTGTTATCTTTGTCGTTGTGAAGCTTGTTCCTCCTTTTAAAAACATATCTGGCGGCTCTGAGTCTGAAAATAAGGCGCCGGTGGTTATTTTCTGCATTGCAATTTCTCTCCTGACATTATTTGTAACTCCTGTCCCTTATATCTTCCTTAGCTTTCTTAGGTGGATTGGAGTATTATCAGTCATCGGGTCTGGCGCAGTTGTCTTATTTGCTGTTGTGATTTTCGCTTTTATGGGCTTTTTATATGTATCTGGCAAGGGCCATGCCTCCTGGGCTAACCACGCTAAAGAATGGCAGGAAAAGAAAGATATGAGAAACGAGGCTTTTAAAGAGAAAAACAAGAATAAAAGGATAAAGACGCTTGAGATAAGGAACAGGAACCTATTAGACAAAGAGATTCTCCCAAACATCAGAAAATTGCTTGAGCTGAATAAATTTCAGCTTAGAAGCATGAATGATGTTGAAAGCCTGATAAAAAAGCTGGTAAGGGCGCTGGGCGAGTTCGCCAGGGCAGATGACAAGAATGCTGCCCTTGTTGAGATTAAGTCTCTCTCGTATAAAGCAATAACTGCCATCGCAAAGATAAAAACAGAAAAGGAGAAGGACCGGCAAAAAATTACAGAGATATTAGGTGATGCAGAGAAAGACCTTTCACATCTCCAAACAATAATAGACAGGGTGCTAAGGCATGCAACTGCGCAAGATATTAGTGAAATAGAAGAATGGATAAAAGAGGAAGAAAAAAATGCGTCAAGGCACGATAAAAAAGAATATGATGCGATGAAAACAAAAATACACGATTGGCAACAACAACTTATAAAGTATATTAATCTGATGGAGCAAGAGCTTAGAAGGTTCTCAAGCATTATAAGCCAGATTCAGTCTCAGCAGCGTGCAGCGGATGCAGACCAGTACAGGAAAATAATCACGAAAATTGTTCAGATGTACCAACTAATAAGCGACGGCAATCTGCCAAATGAGCAGGACATTGGGGATATTCTGGCAAAAGAGCACGCAATAATACAGAACCTAAGAGAAGAAGAAAACCACCTAAAGGAATACCAGAACAGTGCAACAAGGATAAAGAAATACATTACTGCCCTCTTTGACACCACTGGGTATATGTCAAATATCATGAATGTTGTTATAAGAAAGATAGATAAAGATGCAAAAGTTAATAGTAATGATAAAACGGTAGAAAACTCCGCTAAGCGCTTTGGAATAAAAGTCTAACAACACATTAAGGCAAATCCTTCATTCTATTGCAGAACTTTGATGCATTTGAGACTATCATTGCAAGGTCTATAAGAGAGGTTACGCTGCTGAGGTCTTTGCCTTCCGCCAGGCTGTAAACTGCGCTGTCTCTCCTGGTTGTGGCAGCCGCCTTCTTGAGTTCTGAATAATCTTCTTTTAAGCTTTCCAGCTTCTTCTCAAATGCCGCAATTGGCTTTCCCGGGCTGCCCTGCTGCAGGTACCTCTGGTTTTCCCAGGCAGATTTGTATTTTTTGAAGGAGTAGCCCAACACATCTAAGCTTTGGCCAAGGCTTGATAAAACCTCATCCAGGTTAAGCTTAAGCCTTACAGAAGCAAGACTATCTAGGTCTACAACACCTATCTGATCCAGATAATTAAGAAGTGTGTTAAGCTCTTTAATGTCTGAGGAAAGCTGAAACAGGTCAATTGAGAACTCCTTCTCATCTTCAAAGCAGTGATTGCTGGAAAGCTTATCAACAAGCGGGTTGCTGTAGTAAAGCCTTTGCGAATAATTCTCCAGTTTTTCGCTAAGGTAAGAACCTTCCTTAAGCCGGCTCTCCCTTATGGCGTAGCCCTGAATATCCAGCTCAAGAAGATTACTCATTGAGATTAGATCAAAAGATAGCTCTTCAGTGAGAGGGTGCGATGTTAATGGGCCTGTGCCCGTGAAAAACCTACAGCTTCCCTGGTCGTAATCATTATAGAACTCTTCAAAAAGATTAGCGTAATTCGTGGCTACTTGAATGCTTTTGTTCAGCAAGGACTCTAAAGAAAACAGTGGATCTGCCGGCGTGTGCTGTTTTTTGGGCCTTTTCCTGAAAAACATTCGTGTTGCACCATTTAATAAATCTGCCAAAAAAGAAAAAGCTCAATTGGCAGTGTGGTATCTTTTTACAAAAAACCTGTCAAGCATTGCTGAGATTAACTTTGCGTCATCTTCATCAGCATCTCTAGGGTCAAAGCCTTTTTGGTATTTCTTTAGCGTATCTGAGCCTCTGATTTTGCTCCAGTCTTCCTGAAGCTTGAGGGTAAGGTCATATGCCTTTAGAATTTTATTTACAGCTTCCTGCTGGTCACCAAAAGACTCGATTCCCTTATCATTTATTCTTTTTTTGAGTTTCTCTCCTGACTCAATCATGGAACTGAGAAAACAGTCTTTCTCGTAGTAAGACTCTGTCATTGACCTGTGAAAAAGCTCTGGGCTTATAGCCACCTCAAAAACATCATCAACAGACTTCTTCCCACCGGGCAGCTGTATAAAGCCTTCTTTTACACCCTGCTTAATTAAGTCTGCCATGGTCCTTTGGTTAAAAGCAAGGTCTACAAGGCACCCATACATATCTTCCCCACACTCAAAAGAGCCTTTCAGGTAAGCTTCCCTTGACTCGGCATAACGCCTAATCCTGTCTGTAAGGTCATCAACCTTGTCCAGCTGGCTTTTATCATAGCCTTTTGGCGAAGATGTAAGGTTGCTTATGCCTGAAGGCGTTGTTATTTTAGGCCTGATTTCACTGGAAATCTTTGAGTGCACACCAAAAGCCTTATTATTCAGTGCATCATTTAGTGAGAACTCCAGAGAATCCGGCCAGACAATATGCCTGCGGGTTCCAATCAGAATTTTATCCTCAAAAGTCACAGGAGACAGCTCGGAACTCAGATTATAAAGATTGAGGCAGTCTGAGATGTAATCAGCTATGAGGCGTGCCTCGTTAACAGCAGGTTTTTCCTGGGCACCACCAGAGTCTACGAAACCATTTTCCAAATCAAAGGAAGGAGAAAATTCTTTTAATATATCTGCCAGGTCATTCCGATTCAAATTCGTTTCCATTGTAAAGTGGTTTTGCTTTGCGGGATTTATAAACTTTTCTTCTCGCTTAACGGAACAGAAGGCTGGCAAGAAAGCCGAGGCATTTTTCAGAGAGGGGATCGCCTGCGAGAATCATGCCCGACTTAATCCTGCTTAATTCTTTTGAGCCTTCTATATGATTAGTCCAAATACTGCAAATCTTTTCAATTGTCTTATGGCCTTCAGAAATCAGTTCTGCTCTTTCCTTTTCGCTCTCATCTAAAGCGTAGCCTGAGCTGACTTTCTCTTTTATGAGTTCAGTGTAAGATGCATAAACATTCCTGATGATTTCTCTGGGCGAAATCTCTTCCACAAGAAGGGAATAGAAAGGCTTTAAGTCCAAAGAGAGGTACACGCCGGGCTTTCTTTGGGGTTTCTCAGCAAGGCGAAACATGCCTGCGCTTATGTTTTCTTCAACAAAGTCTGAAAGCTCTTTAAACCTGCTTCTTGCATTGGCAATGTCATCTATCATCTGGTAATTATCTTCACTTCCATAAGAATTTTCAAGGTACTGGTTCCAGCTTGACTTGAAAGCCTCAAGGTGTTTGACATAAGCATTATAGTGCACAACCGACCCTTCATCGGGCAACCCGGACTGCGCTATCTTCCCAAGAGGCTCTACAAAAAAGCAAAAAACTTTGTTTTCAAGCATTGTGCTCCTATCAAAGGAAAAAAAAGGAGGCCGGACAAAAATTGTTCTCGTGCCATAACGCTTGCCTGAGCTAAAGCGGCGATCTTCTTGAAAGATTAATTCTTTTTCTTTAATCATATCCTGTAAGCGATCTGCAACATCAACAAAATGCAGGTAGATGTCAAAGAACTCAAAGGTTTTTCCATAGTTTTTGCTTTTTTGGATTGGGTCGTAAAGCCAGGCTGAATTGCTTAAATTTTCAGTGTTCTGTTGGCTAAAGCTCATTCTTCTTCCTCAAAAAATACTCTGTTAAATATGCTTTCCCAGGATTTCCCTTTTTCAAGGCTGGGGCTGTTTGCCTCGTAATTAATTTCAGCAATGAGGCTTGCCTTTTCTTCTTTCTCTGAAAGAATTTGCAGAATTTCCCTGGTGTTCATTCCAAGCTTTTTGGAATAATCAATAAACCTACTCTTAATTACCTGAACCTCGTGAAAAGGATTAAATTCGCTCTGGGGAATTAATAACCCCTCAAAGATTCCAGATATAAGGCTTTCCAAGGCTGAGTTGTAATGAGACAAGGATTCGAGGGTGCTAAAAATTCCATTATAAGGATTGTCGCAATTCTCTACGCTCCGGGAAAGCTCTGAATAGGCAATGGCTTTTTCAATAAAGCCCGATGTTGATGCGTAGCCGGAAATTCTAGCTTTCTCCTGGGAGTTATTTTCAGGTCCTGAAGAAATCTTAATCCCTGGAAGCATGGCTTCAAGTGAAGGGAAAGGTGAATGGCTCTTTTCATCAAAAGGAGGGGCGTAAGGGTTCTCTAGAAAGTAGCCTATTATTTCTTCAGATAAAGTACCGGGATTAGCTCTGGCATAGCTTCTCTGAGCGAGAAGGCAATTCTTACTTATTATATATGCATCCAAGGAAAGGCTCAGGAACCTTTCTTTGATTTGGCTAAAGCTTTCTTGGGCTTGATGCATGTCGGGTTTCATAATGAAAGATAAAATATAAGCTTTTCTGTTTAGTAAAAAGAAAGGCTTCTGGAAAAAAACTTTTTTTCAGGAAATTTTTACTAAGTTAACTCTTATGTGAAGCAAGCCTTGCAAAGTAATCCAGGCACTTGTCTGAGATATCGTCTCCTGAGAGGCTAATGCCTGATTGAAGGGCTTCTGTAGCTGGCGTGGCGAGTCCTTCAGGTGCTACTGCCAGGTGCTGTGCAGGCTTTCTATCTCTCTAAAGGCATCTTTGGTGAGGCCTATGCCCTGTTTCTCTTTCCTGCTGAACTCGTAGCCGTCTCTCAATACTCGGTCCAGAAGGTCAACAGTTTCCTGATAATGCTTCCGGATGCCTTCTTCAGGGTTATTTTTATCAAAAAAGAGCAGAAAGAGCTTTTCCAGGTCTATCTGAACTTTAAGGAAAGGGGCAAGAGATTTACCTTCTTTAAGGGTAATCTCGCCCTTTTTAAGGGCTTTGTCAATGGTTTTGTATAAGTGATTATATTTTCCCTGCATCTTCTTTATTTGGTTAACTGCCTGGTTTTTACTGGTGTATTCTCCAAGATCAGAAATAAAGTCTTATCTTGAAAGTGTATAAGAGATCGAAGCTTTCCTGTATTATAGTTTTCCTTTTGCTTAAAATAATCAAAATCTTTTTATAGTAAGCTAAACAAGGCAAAGCCATGATAGTTGAGGCTTGCGGGATAAAGGCAGAGAAAAAGCAGCCGGGCAAGGAGAGGCTTGAGTTCTATGAATGCTCAAAAAGCATAGCGGGCAAAGTAAAGAGGCTTAGGCTTGATTGCTATATGGGCTTTAAGAATATTGTGCTGATTGGCAATGGTGGCTCTGTGAACCCGTTGGTGACGCTTTCTATGCCTTTCCTCAAGGGGAAAAGGCTTTTTGTGGTGGATACTGAGGAGCCGGGGGTGCTTAGGAGGGCGCTCTCGCTGAATAAGAAGAGCACACTGGTAATCGCTGCCTCTAAGTCCGGTGAGACAAGCAGTGTGGTGATGCCGTACTGCCTGTTTAAGGGTTTTAAGAGCATTGTGCTTACGGGCAATGCTAAAGGCACTCTGGCCAAGCTGGGCAAGGAATTCGGGGCAAAGATAATTAAGGTTCCCGGGATTTCCGGGAGGTTCTCTGGGTTTACTGAGACGTGCTTTGTGCCTCTGTTTCTTCTTGGGGTGGATATTGAGAGGGTTGCTGAGGGTGGCAGAAGGGTGAGCTTTGAGGATGCCTGGAGGCTTGCTGTGTTTTTCCATGAGTGCGAGAAAAAGGGCTTTTATGATGTTTTTTTGTCTATCTACTCGCGGAAGCTCTCCGGGCTTTACTGGATGGCTTCTCAGATGGTGCATGAAACGATTGGGAAGAGCAGGAAGGGGCTTACTCTCTACGGGGGGATTGGGCCTGAGACCCAGCACCACACCAACCAGAGGGTGTTCGGGGGCAGGAAAAACACTGCTGCGCTGCTTGTTTATGCTAAGGATTCGGAGAAGGCTTCGCTGGGGCATAATGTAAAGGCAATGTATGGGGGGAAGCCGCTTGGCTTGCTTAAAGGCAGGGACTTTAATAGCCTTGTGCTGGCAGAGTATTTGGGGACTAAGAATGCTACAAAGGAGTGTAAAGTTCCCTGCGCCTGCATAGAGACTGAGATCAGCGAGGAGAATGTGGGTGAGCTGCTCATGCTGCTGTATTTGTTTTCTTACTACAGCGCGAGGCTGAGGGGGATGAGCCCTTTTGACCAGCCTGCTGTGGAGAAAAGCAAGCGGATAACCAAGGAGATTCTTTTTGGGGGAAAATGAAGAGCGTCAGGGCAAAGGTTATCGGGAGTGTGCAGGGTGTTGGCTTCAGGTGGTTTGTCTACACAAAGGCTAAAAGGCTGGGGCTAAGGGGCTATGTAAGAAACCTTAAGGACGGCACGGTTGAAGCTGTGTTCTCTGGTGATGATGACAAGGTTGAAAAGATGCTGGAGCACTGCTACAAGGGGCCGAGCTATGCGCTGGTCAACAGGGTTGATATTGAGGATGCGGGTGAAGTAAAACAGAAAGGCTTTGAGATTAGGCTTTAGCTTATTCTATGTATATTGAGAAGTTTATGACTATGTCTTTGTAGCTGAAATCTGTGTAGTCGAGCATCTTTCCTTTGTTGTACCTGGCGCTGAGCGCGAAGAAGCGCTTTTCTGTTTGGCATTGCGGCTTTCTGAGTGAGTTTAGCCTTTCTTTGAATCCAAGGGCACCTTCCCCGTTTCGATTAAGGATTAACTCATTAACATAACTCATATCAATGTGAAACTCAGGAGTAGCCTCTTCTTCAGCATCATTTGGTAATTTTACAACATCATCTTCAAGAACCGAAAGCATTTCTAAAAAACTAGAGGAGCCTTCTTTGCATTCCGGAAAAACCTCCTCAAGGTTTTTGAATTCCTGTTTGCGAAGTGAGCTGCAGAAATCAAAATCTGGGATTAATTCTGAGTCTTCAGAGAATTCTGTCAGCGAAAAGAAAAGGCTGTTTGCGGCTTTTAATATTGCTGTAATCTCTGGGCTAGCTGCTTCAAGCAGGCTTTCAAGAGAGTCTACAACAAAGCTGTACAGGTAAAGGTTAAGGTAGAAAGCCACTGTTGATTCATCAATGTCGTCAATGAAGCATGCCTCGCCGTCTGAGCCAACTATAAAATTGGGCTCTGTTTGGATTAGTTTTGATGAATATTGCAGCTTGCCCTGTTTTAAATTTACCTGAATAGTGTTAGGGGAAGATGTGTCATCCGTTATTTTTTCTATTATTTCATTTTTAAGCCAGGAAGCCAGTTCTTCTGCTGGCAAAGGAAGCTGCACCCTGCTCTTTGCGCAGGGATTGATTTCGGTTAGCTCTGTTTTGGGGATGTTTGGGGCTTTTTGAATCTCGTCAGGGTCTAAGATAAGGCTTATTTCGTTTTTTCCTTCATTAAGATTTATAAAATATCGTTCTGAAAGCGTTCCCAGTTTTATCTCTTTCTCGCAGTTCGTATCTATGGTTTCCTGGATTTCAAGGAACTGGTCAACGAAGCTGTAGAAATGTTCTTCGTACTCAGGATAACCAGGGTCTAGCAGCGAGAAGCTTTTATCGTCGCCAAAGTAGCTTGAGATGCATCTTTCCTTATTTGGTTTTTCTTTGCATTCAAGTAAGATTTTCTGAACTGTTTCATTAAGCTCTTCATAAACTTGCTCATACTCCACCTCGAGCTCTTCATGCACTTCCGAATTCACTTCTATACTGTATGTGCTCCTGAAGTAATTGTTGATGTCAAAGGGCTCGGGCTCGCTGTCTTCTTGGGTATTAGGTGCAGGTGTTTTTGGAAGGCAGAAAGTTATTTGGTGGTCATTAACTATTTTTACTTCTATGTTTCCTTCTAATCCTGCATTTCGAACAATAGTTTTAAGAGAGCTGTGAACAATACTTGGCAATTCAGAAACAGCAGGCATGCCCTTTATTCTCAGGGAAAAGCATCCTTCTTCATATTTATCTATGGAAAAAAGAAGTCCAGATTCCCTTGCCTGGTTATTAAACATAACATAGTAAAGTAAAAGCCGCTCAGGGGCTTGTATGCCTTCTTTGCCTGTGTACTCAAAAGGAACTTCAATCATTTTTTCTGGCCTGGGCACAATGTGGGTTTTGGCTTTGTAGTCCCTCAAGTTTAGCTTGTCCTGGGGGATGGCGTGAAGCATTTTATCCTCGAATTCTATCTCATAATTAAGCATTGGAATGAATTCGTAAGGGTAGCCTATGTAGTGCCTTTTCATCTTCTCGTTGAGGCTTTCTGTGAATAGGGAGCTCATTTTTTCTATTGAGAAGCATTCTTCATCATCAAGCGAGTTCCATAGGTTATGGCTTCTGTAAGTGTGGCACTTAGAATCTGTCCCGCCCTGCTCGTTTAGCTCGAATGATGCAGCCCTTGCCTCTATTGCTACTGCCTTGTCCAGGTAGTATTTTATGCTTTCTGAGGATGCGATTGCCTGGGTGAGTACTAGCCTGTTTCCTGCGTCTGTGTATTGCTCTATAAAAGTAACTGCAGCCACAAAGAATACAAAGCCTGCTGTAAGCGCAATTATTGCAAATGCCAGGGTATAGGCATTGAATATTGCTTTTTTTCTTAGATTTACTTTCTTCATTTTTTAATCTCTTCAAGATATAACGCATTTATTGCCTGATACAGATATTCCTAAGGCGCCTTCGGAATATGCTGGCAGTGAAGTGAAAACTTTAAAATCTTGAATGTTTTCATCCCCTGCAAAGCAAGCACTTCTTCTGAAAGCGCCAAAGATATTTTCTCGGAACAAAGGAGATACTCCACAAGCCTGTAATGCATAATAGCTTTCCTTTGAGGGTAATGAAAATAATGAAGCAAAAAGGCTTTTTCCAAATTGGTTTTGTTGTAAAAGAATGTGCTCCTTAGTTTCAATTTCATTAAAAATTGGGAGTGAATCCCCACTCTCTCCAGAAGATTCATCTGCTTCTTCTTTCTCGTAGAGATTGCCCTTTAAATCATCATCTTCAAGAGATTGCTCATCTGAAAGGTAATACATAAGCTCCCAGTTCTTGAGTTCCCTGAATTGCTCCGGCTCAACCATAATGTATACTCCTGAGCCCTTCTCAAGCGAGGTGATGGCCTCTGATGTGAAAAACAGAAAAGGCTCTGATTTAATATCTATTGTGTCTCTGTCTTTTGGGGTGCAGCCGCCTGGCGAAACCAGAGTAAAAAGAATAAAAAATACGAATAGGACTATGAAATAGATAATGATAGACAGAATGTCTACATTAAAAAGCGGGATTGCCGATCCTTTTCTTGTTTTAGCTGACATTTTTTGTTGGCTTTGGGAAATAAAACTCTATGAGTAGCATAGCATCTTTGCCATCGTAAACAACATTTCTTTTTGCTTCTACAAATATTAAGGGTGACGGAATCCCTGGAGGATGGCTCTCATGGGTTTCCTTTCTTAAGTAGAACTTTGCCTGATCGGAATAGTAGAAGCTGGCTTCTGGCTCACACTCTTCGGTGCAATTATCCAGGAATACCTGGCCCCTGAAGCTAACCGTGTTTTTGTTTATTTCCAGCTCTCCCAGGAAAAAGCACTTTTCCAAGGCTTCTGAATCCAGCTTTTGGGGGTCAACTATGCCAAGATATGCCCTGTTTCCCTCTTCAATACTTATGCATTTTAGTATTGCCTGGGAATATATGAATGCTTCTGCTTCCACAGAGTCTATTGTAAAAACAAAAATCTTGCTGTAAACATAAGAGATTGAAATGAATACCATAAAAGCAAACAGGATATGGCCGATAAGCCTTGCGGCAGATACTGTTGTTGTGCTTGCCTTTTTTCCTTTAATCTGCTTCATTTTGCTGGGTTATGCTAAAGTGCCCTTTATCCATTGATATTCTGAGCATTTGGAGCCTTTCATGAAAGCTTATGCCTGCATCCTTTGGATGAATAAAGGGAAAGCGGATTGGCGTTTCAGATGATAAGGGACTAGAGTAATCTGAGATTGCAATGCTGCCCTGAAAATAGCGTATAAGGTAATTAGGGCTTCCGAAAAAGGTGTAGTCCATACTGACAAAGTCTGTGCTTGTGTACATGGTGCCGAGCAAAAGGGCAAGCTCTCTTACTATAACCCTCTCCTTTACCTGCTCAAGGGAAGCCCGGCTGGCAGAGTAGCTTATCAGGGCTATGCCCATGATGGAGATAAGAATCAGCTCCATTATGAACTGCAGCATTACCTCTACTTCAGATTTCTTCCCTATCATTTTACCTGGTGAACAGATTGTCAGGACAGCAGTACTGGTCTTCAGGACAGCCGTGGCCTTTAAGCGCTGCATTCCTGAATTCGCACTCGTTGAGCCTAGATTCAGGCAGGCACACGCCGTCGCATTTCGGCTCTGTTGCATTTACAGATGTCCTGATGCCGCTGCCGACAATTAAGAGCACCACGATTACTACAACAACCATCATAATTGCTGCAACAATGTAGTTCATTTGTGAGTTTTTCATTCTAAATCCTCTTCTGAAGGAGTACTAGAACAGCTTATCTCATACTCAGAGAATATAAACTCTGCCAGGCCAATGTAATGAGATTTTTCCATTTCAATCGTTAATAAATCATCAATATTGGATATTTTAAATAGTCTTTTAACCCTAAAGTAATCTTCTGCGTTTTGATTGAAGACAGGGGGGGGCAACCAAGTATCTCTTCTCAATTCTGAATACACATAATGCATGCATTTACACAACGCATCATCTAATCCTTTGTTTTTACAAGCAAACTCATTTTCTCCATATTTATCAATAATCATATATTCGAGGTCATACTTTATTTTGCTGCTTATGGACTCTTCGTTGGTTTCTTGGTAATATAAAGCCATACAGTAATTCTCCAGGTCATACTTCGTGTCTATTGCCTGGCACTTTGAGTAGGTTACTTCATTAGGCGAGTCTCTTGTGAAGAAAACAAGGCAGGAGCAGGGCTGGCCTGTTTTGCATTTCATGCTGTGGCTGGGGTGCCTTGTTATTTTAAAGGTTGCAGAGTCGTCACCTATAGAAGGGCAAGAAAAAGACTCAATTCCGCTTGGGTCGCGATCCCTGCCAAAGTTCATAATTGCCCAGTAGCCCCTTTCTGACCTGACTTTTTCTTCTTCTACCTGGAAAAGGATTTCTGTCATGCTCATCCCCGGCTCAAGGTGCTCAAGGTTTGAAACCATTCTGTTGTAGAAAGCAAGGGCTGACGAATCAGGCTTAACTGCAAGCAAGTTCAGGATGGTTACTAATATTGTAAACAGCACTATGAAGAATATTACTGAAAGTATGAGATGCACAATTGTCATCATGGTTCCTGATGTTGGGTCTTCTGCTTTTTTGTTCATTTTGTTTATCTAACTTTCAGAGTATAAAAATACTGATTGGGTTTCTAAAGCGTGACGGCTATATTTATAATAAAAACCACTATCCAAACTTTCAATAACATCCTGAGGAGGAATCCTTAAGTAGTGTAGTAAGAAATTATCAAATTTATTTAAATTAAAAACACTAGAACTCCAAGTTCTATAGTAAGCATATTCATTATTTAACAGAATAACTGGATAAAAAATATAGTCATCACTCAAGGGATAAAAGTTATTGGGAAAACCATTTCCTTCTGAATAATAAATAAAAAAACCAGGTGACGAATCATCGCTGTAAAGCCTTTGTATATAATATTTGAAAGAGATATCTCTATTTTCGAAGTAGCCGTCAATAAAATCAGAATTATCTTTTTTGCTGTTTCCATAAAATAAATGCTGAATCTCATTCGGACTATACTTATCAAAATAAATGTTGCCTAGCTGATTTATATAAGGAATCTTTGCATCTTCCAGAGTTAGAAGGTAAGGCTTAAATTCAGGTTCTGAGAGTGGATTATCTGCTGAGCCTGTGCTGAAAAAACCTATAATTTTCCATTCATTTTCATCAGCAGGGCGAAAGTGGTATAAGTCGATAGTTCCTCTAATTTTATTTTGATTATCATCGGTAAAGCTCTCAAAAAAGCTAGAAAAATCATTGTTAGATAATATACTCAGATCTATTGAAAACAATTCCAAAGGACACCTTTTTATCTCTTGCTCTTGGTAGAACAAATAATCACTACTAATTCGTCCATGACATTCTTTATTTCTAGGATCTTGCCTTTTTTCGTCTTCAGAAAGTGCTCTTCGTGGAGTATAATTAAATAAATAAACTAAATCACTAACTAAATCACTATCAGGACCGTGAGATCGGGATTTTTTTCTGAAATCAATTTTTTTTAAAAGAGTTAAGTCCTGTGGTTGTCTTTTTAGAAACATTGCTTTCTCTTTAGTTAAAACAAGTACTGGTAAAAAGCGCCCATCTTTTAGTTCAGACATGGCTTCTTGAATCTCATTATCGCTTAATCCGTCATTTTCTGAGAAAGGAACAAATATCCGCTCATAACTCGAAACCAAATCAAAATTAACTTTTGACTTAGGTATTTTCAAAGCACAATTCTGTTCTTCAGTGCAGATTGTTTGTGGTAATATTGTACAGGATTCTTTTGGTATAAATTTATCATCATTCTTTGATACCAGCAGGTTAACTGTATTATCAGTTATTTCAAACTCAAAAAAGCAACCCCGAGTGAGTCCGCCTTGTTGAATGATGTCAATCATTTTATTATTTTCAACATTGTCAAAAGCAACATTAGAACTAAAATCTAAGAAAGCTGGTCTTATTTTTGAGCCATCTTTATATAATCCATAAATCAGTATTTCATCATAAAAACTATTTAAATTCCAAAGAAGTATTTCTTTAGAATCAAAATTTTCCTTATTTTGAAGAATCTCAATTAATTTATCCTTTTGAATATTTGCATGATTTATACAGAGAGAGCTACAAAGGATTGTTTTTTGAGAATAAAACAACTTGAAGCCAAGCTTCTCAGCATAACAATCAATAGAATCATGATTACAACTATTTGAGTTTAATTCACTACCAGAGCCTCTCCTAACATTATGCCTATTTGAGTAGTAAAGTTCCTTGCTTCCT
>CAYUJZ010000020.1:0-20951 GCA_964445165.1 uncultured Methanosarcinales archaeon | reverse complement strand
CAGACAGCCTTACGGCTGCTGAGGGTTATAAATCTTTAGATTTTGAACAGAGCCAAGCTAAAAGAAAAGTTTTTAAATACAAAAACAATAAGAATACAAGGAGATGTCTAAGAAAAAGAAAACCAAAAAGGAAAAAGAGAAAAAAAACGATAAGATTAAAGAAAAGGAAAAGCTTAAAGCAAACAAAAAAAAGATTATACTATATTCTATTCCTTTTGTGCTTTTGATTGGTGCCATTGTTCTTCTTGTGATTTTTGGAAGCATCTCAAATAGGAATATTGAGCAAATAACAATAAGAGAGTATATAGATGATAACATTGAATCGTACAGAGAAACAAAAGATGCTTTAGTATACACTGGCGTCCGGGCAATTGAAGACTGCGGAAGAAGACAGAATGTATTAATTAAAGACTTAAGAGAATGCGTCTACTTACGATTGTCAGATGAAGGAATAAACCCCGAAGCCCTTACAGTTCAAGAAAAAGACGATATTCTCAGGGGCTTAATCGAGCTTTGTGATGAGATTGATAAGCTTTACCTCCCAGAACGCCCAGAGACCGGAAGCGATTACTGCAGGAGTTTAGCTATGACTGTTTTTAGGTATGTTCCAGAAGACTTTAATGAGATAATAAAAAACCCAAGCGTTAGAAACTGGGTTTTAAGGTTTTACTATGATGAAGAAGAATACTGCAATCTTATTGATGATATCAAATTAAGAACCTATTGCATTGAAATAAATAAGAATTAGAGCCTTATGCTCCGTCTATCTATAAGGGTTTTGGAAAGATCGAAATTAAAAAGGGTTTCTCCTAGACAAGTCAGTTTTTTCAGAATCGAATCATACATAATCAAGTCAAAGTTTTGTTTTGAAGTTTTGGGTATAATCAACTTGTAAGATAAGCTCAGGTCTATAGGAATATGCTTAACAAATACAATAAAAAGATTCTTGTTTTTAAGTGCCTTTGATAAGTTTAACAGATGGGCTGTCTCAATGGGCTCTTTATTATAAAACAGTAAAATCTTAAAATCTTGTGAAGTATAACCTAAAATAAAATTAAAGAGCTCTTTAAAGTCTGTTTCGTATATAAAACTGCTTTTTTCTGAAGAAGAATTTTTGTTGAAGACCAATGTTTCAAATGGGTGATACAGCTTAATCTGGTTAGGTCTTAATTCAAAAAAAGGGAAAGTCTGATATTTCTCTTCTACATCTTTAAGAAGAATTTTATCCCTGAAAAACTTATGATAGCATTGATTTGTCTTTTTTATTAAAACACAGGACTTGGCTCCGCAAAAATCTAAATAGTTGCATGTTCTGCAGATTTCAGGGAAGCAATTTAGAAGGAAGTTGGTATCAATTCTGCTTGGAGAGTAAGAAAATTCATTGTCAATAAATCTTCCATAACAGCTCTCAGGAATCAAGGAAGCTAAACCTGAACAGCCAGAAGCAAAGTCAGAATCTTCCGTGAGTGAAAGGAAACGAAGATAAGTGCAGATTTTGTTGCCAAAAAAGAGTAAAACAAAAAAAAGACCTGAATGCCTGAATATTAAGCGGTTAAGCAAATAAAACAGCAAATATGCTTCCTTGCCTTGAGGTGAAAGAAGGCTTTCTTCTTTTAAATCAAGATTGCATGAGAAGGGACTATGAACTAAATTCACTGCAATTTTATCTGAATTAAACTGAGAAAGAATAGAATCAAAAGATTTAAGGATCGTCTGAATGCTGAATTCAGAAAGAGTCATTCTAAAACTAACTGGGAAATCAAACATCCTAAGGTTGTCAATAAATTCAAGAACCTTTCGTGAAGTTGGTTCTCCAAAGCTTGTCTGCCTAAAAGAATCATGCAGTTCCGGAAAGAAATCATAAGAAACCTGAAAACTTGTATTTCTTAAAGAAAAAAAATCAGTGAATTTTTTTGACAATGGAACCGTTCCGTTTGTGCAAAAGGAATAATTAATTGAATGCTTTTTAAGCATTTTTTCCAGGAATTGAGAAAATTCAACAAAATCTTGCTGGTATAATAAAGGCTCGCCGAAATCAGAAGAGCTTATGTTAATTTTTTGGGAAAACTTAAGTTTTCCTGAGGCTTTTTTTAATCTTTCTTTTAGATTAGCAAAGAAATCCTGATTAGCACACTTATGAAAAACCCGGGCATGACAATATCTGCAGCTCAAGTTGCATTCTCGTAAGTTTATTTGAATTTTTGAGACTTCAGGATTCCTCAGAAAAGCGCTTGCTTCTTTTTTATCAGAAAGGTAACTCTTCTTCAAATTATTTTTAACAGCCTTTATCTCATCGTTTATACTTATTTGTTTCATCTTTGGAACCTTTTTATCACAGATAGCAAGCAGAAAGTCATCTAAAAGGAGAAACGAAAGGTGCTTAAAAACATTTCTGTATAACAAAACTGGGATTTATAAGGAAAAGCTAAAAAGTTAAAGAAGAGCGGTCTATAAGTGTTTTTCTATAATCAAAGTCTTGCAATGTTCCTTCAGGGGTAATGAGTTTTTTTAGCTTTGAGTCATATATCAAAAAATCAAGATTATCCTTTTTTGACTTTGGAATAATTAGCTTATAAGATAATCCTGAGTTAAAATGAATATTCCTAACAAATACAATAAAAAGATTCTTGTTTTTAAGTGCCTTTGATAAGTTTAACAGATGGGCTGTCTCAATGGGCTCTTTATTATAAAACAGCAGAATCTTAAAGTCTTCAGAACTATAACCTGAAACATAACTAAAAAGTGCTTTAAAATCTGTTTCATAAATAAATTCTTCCCTATCAGAACCAGAAGCTTTGGAAAAAACCAGGTTTTTAAAAGGGTGATAAAGAGTGATTTTCGTTTCTCTATGCTCAAATAAAGGAAAAAAATTGTACTTTTCCTCAAATTCCTTGAACATTGATTGCTCTGTAAAGTCTTTTATAAGACAATAATTGGTCTCTTTTACTTTTATACATGACTTATTACCGCAAAAGTCAGCATAACTGCAATCTCTGCATATTTTCGGGATATCCTCTAAAATAAAACTTAAATCTATTTTTTTAGGCAGATATTCAAAATCGTTGCCAACAAACCTGCCGAAACAAGCTCTAGGACTCAATGAAAGAGAACAGCCAGATACTAAGTCAAAGGAACTTGAGACTGTGACATTGTTATAATAAGGGCAAATTTCTCGTTTTTTATGTAAAAGCAAAAACAAAAGGTTCTCCTTTCTAAAAATGATGCGATTCAGCAAATAAAAAGTGAGATAAGCATCTCTTGCCTTTTTTGAGACTGGTTTTGGCTTTTCAGAAATAAACCCTGAGAAGTCATTAGCCAAGTTAATTTGTATTTCTTCTTGATGAAATTCAGAAAAAAAAGAATTAAAAGATTTTATAAGAGACTGATTACTATAATCAGCAAGCGTCATTCTTACTGAAAAAGGCAGGTTGCAGTCTCTAAGCTTTCTTAAGAAAGCGAGAACCTTCATTGAGGTACAATCCCCCGATTCTTTCTTTCTGAAAGAATCGTGCAGTTCCGGAAAGAAATCATAAGAAACCTGAAAGAAAACATTTCTTTTTAGAAAAAAATCAAGAAACTCCTTAGATAACGGCAAGCTTCCATTTGTGCAAAAAATGTACTTGAATGAGATTCCCCTGAAAGAAGATTCAATAAAGCAAGATAATTCAACAAATTCCTTTTGATAAAGCATTACTTCTCCAGAAAAAGAAGAGATTATTTTAATCTTTTCAGCAGGAGTTAACTTCTGTGAAACACTTTTTATTCTCTCTTTTAGCCTTGAGAAGGAAGAAGCATCCTCAAAGCTCTTTTTAGTTAGATTTGGGCAGTAACTGCAATCAAGGTTACATCCATCAAGGTTCAGGCACAGGTTAAAGAAAACAGGCTGAATAAGAAAGTTTTTGACTTTCTTTAAGTTAAACAAATAATTTTTCCTGAATTCCTGTCTTATGATTTTGAATGCTTCTTCTGTTGAAATTTCTTTCATTCTTATTCTAATTAAATTGATATAAGAGTAACTAACCACTAAAAAATACACCTAACACCCCACAACCAGAACTACAACACGCCAGATTTGAATGGCTGGAATGGGTGCCGTGGCTGGAATGGGTGCCGTGAGTGCTGTGAGTGGCATGGGTGCCATGAGTGCTGTGGGTGCCATGGGTGCTGTGAGTGCTGTGGGTGCCGTGAGAGCTGTGGGTACCATGGGTGCTGTGGGTGCTGTGGGTGGCATGGGTGCCATGAGTGCTGTGGGTGCCGTGGGTGCTGTGAGTGGCATGGGTGCCGTGAGAGCTGTGGGTGCCATGGGTGCTGTGAGTGGCATGGGTGCCATGAGTGCTGTGGGTGCCATGGGTGCTGTGGGTGGCATGGGTGCCGTGAGTGCTGTGGGTGCCGTGGGTGCTGTGAGTGGCATGGGTGCCGTGGCTGGAATGGTCCTGGTAGGTCTGGTGTGAGGCATGGGTCTGGTGGCTGCCGTGCGTGGAATGTGTGCTGTGGCTGCCGTGGCTGCCGTGGCTTGCGTGAGTGCCGTGGTGGTAATGCCTGGCTGTGGCTGAGGATGCTGCAAACCCGAACTGGCCCAGCGAGGCTATGCTTAATCCAATAACCCCTGCCATTATGCCAGTGTTGGCCAGGTTAAACTTGGCAACCTCGCCTCTCTCTGAAGAGAGGAATTCAATCAGCTTCTTCTTAAATCGGGGTATCATTTTTTAGCTTATTATAATGTCAGGAACGTTATTGCAGTGGGTGGCATGCACGCTGTGGTTGGAATGGCTGGAATGCGTGGCGTGGCTGATATGGCTGTTGTGAGTAGTCGTAGTGTTGGCATGAGTGCCGTGGCTTGTGTGAACCTGGGCAAGCCCAGGGCTGGAATTCATCGCAAGGGAAAATGCAGAAAAGGCTATGCCCGCGAGAATTATCCCATTGTTAACTAGGCTAAAAGAACTGACACTGCCTCTTTCATCATCCAGAAAAAAAGCAATCCTCTTTTTTACTTTAGGGAGCATTTAATATATTTTAAAAACCTAAAACACATTTAAATGTTGCGGTTTCAGCCCTGCTTTTTTATTGGCGTCCCAAGGGGCTTTTTTAGCTCAAGAGTCCACTGAACGCCAACTTTCTGCATCATCTTTGAGAACTTGTCTGAGAGGCTGTATGTCTTCTTATAGAGGTCGTAGTAAATCAGCCCCATGCTTTTCATGGGTGTTAGAATCCTGTCGTAGAACTGCCTCTTGTTGTAGGATAGCTTGACTTTCTTGCCGAAGTATGGCGGCTCTTCCAGCTCTGCGATGTATTCCCCGTCGTGAAGCTGGGTTGCGAACAGGGACATCTCTGTCTTGGTCATGACATTGCCGTGGAGCTTGAACTCTTTTACCAGCTGCCTTGCCACTATCGCCTGCTGCTTGGTGGAGAAAATTATCTCAAAGACATCATCCGGAAGGTTGTACATGTCAAATAGTATTACCATATTGGGTACCTTTGGTATATCTTGCTTTGTTTTCTTGCAGGATGTTATAGCTTTTTATAAACTTTTCTATGATTACTACTTCTCAGTGAACTTTTTTTGTGTTTGAAAAGCTTTTTTAGCACTCAATAATGGAAAAATATATAAACTAGTTTTCCATTTAGTGCTTCAGTATACAATAAAATACACTTAAGTTGTTTAGATTTATATATCTTTCGAAAATGCAGGCGATTCAGAGGCTAGAAAGGTTCCTTGCAGGGCTTGAGGAAGAGGAGCTGATGGAGATTCTCAGGGTTAGCGGGGAATCTAAGGAATTTCTTAATAATGAGCTTAAGCGGGAGTTTACCCGAAGAAAAGAGCAGTCAGGGCAGAGGTGCACTGTGTGCGGGAATGTGCTGCCTCAGAGTAGCTTTGAGCTTGTGTTCGGATCGCCTGAGTTCAGGAGAAAGGCGAAGCTCTGCGGAAAGGACTGCGTCAGCTATTTTCTTGAGTCTATTGAAAGCTACAATGAGCTTCTGAAGAAAAAGAGCGAAAGGAGCAACGGGCAAAATGGGCACAGGCAGGAAAAGCCGGCAGAGAAGGCTCCTGAGCCAAAGCCGGAAAGAAAGCCTGTGAGAAAGAGAAAGAAAACCCTGCTCGAGAAGATGTATTCTTTGTTTTTTTAGGGTTTAGGGTTGAGCACACTCAGCCTGTGCACCAATTCAGTGAAAACCTGCTTTTTCTTAGCTTGCGATAATGAAAATAAACGCTTTTCAATCATTGCTGCTGAGATAGTAAAGATGTAATTTAGCTTTATAACGCTGTCTTTAATCGCGCCATCCTTTCTTGCCAGGGGAACTCCTTCCATTTTCGTGTTGCTTGTTATTCCTGCAACAACAACATTGCTGTATTCTTCATAAAGAACTAAAACAGGCCTCTTTTTTATTTCAAAGGTGTCTGTAAACTGGGCTTTGGCAAGAACTACCTCGCCCGGCTTATGCATTTTCCCACTCCTCATCAGCTTCGTTATCCCATAGCTCCTTCATTTTAGGCTGCTGTATTTTGTGCAGGAACTCATCATATTGGTTTCTCTTTTTCACATTCCTGAAGGCCATTATCATCTTCTTGATTAGCTCATTGTAAGGCTGCCTGGGATACTCTTTCTCCTCTTTAAGGGAATCCACTACAGACTTGTCAAGCTGAATGGTTGTAAAAGCCATTATATAACACCTATAAGCAAGGCATAGCCAGTTATATATTAATTTTTCTGATTTGCACTGCTTTTTCTTAAGCCGCATGCTAAGAATATAGCTGAGCAATTGATAAGCATTCCCAGAGAAAACCTGAAAAGAATTCAAGAAAAAAGAACAAGCAACTGCATGGAAAAAGCAAAAGGCTTAAATACTTTATTCTTATATATAGGAACGAATAAACCTAAATTAAGGAAAATGCTTAAAAAATCAAAAAAGCTGCTGGAGGCTTTTGCAGCCAATCCCTGGAAGCCTTTGCTGTATTCTGAGCTAAAGAAGCATACCGGCAGCAAGTCTGAGAGCTACACATACAGCACTCTTGAAAGGTTTGTAAAGCAGGGCATCCTGGAAAAGGAGAAGAAAGGCAATGTAAGCTTTTACAGGATAGCCAGAAGCCATAAAGCAATATCCTGCCTCTCTATGGCAGCAGAGCACAGGGCATGGGCTTACAATAAGAAGCTTGCTAAAATTATAAACAGGCTGCTGGAACAAATAAGCTCAAGCTTTTTTTCACTGCTGGTTGTGGGGAGCTATGCGAAGGGAACCCAGAAGCCAGAGTCAGACCTGGATGTGATTATAATAGTGCCTGGAGATAAGAAGAAGGCTTACTCAGAGTTAAGCCATTATTGCGAGATGAGCATACCCTGCATTCACCTTTATGCCTTTTCTGAGGATGAATTCAGGCAAATGCTGCTAAGCAAGGAGCACAACTACGGCAAAGAGGCAGTGGAAAACTGCCTGGTTTTTTTTGGTGCCCAGAGCTACTACAGGATACTGCTTGAGGCTGGGAATTATGGGCTCGGTTACTGACATCTACCTGAACAGGGCAGGCAATGAGATTATAGAAGAAAGATAAAAAAAAGAAAAAGCTCACCTGAGCGTGTTTTTGCTCTTGGTGTAGGCTACCAGAAGCCCAATGATTAAAGCAGCTACCAGCAGCAGAGCGAGGATGGGCCAAGCAATGCCTTTTGGCTCTTCCGGAAATGGCTCGGCTTCGGCCTCTTCAGAAGGCAGCACTGCCTCATCTTCTGGCTGTTCAGTACAAGCTTTCAGCTCGGGGTCACAGTAACCCGACATGCAACCTGAATCAGCATTGCACATCTTGCCTAATTCACAAGGCTGACAGGGGCCACCGCAATCAATATCACTCTCGCCCTGGTTCTTTATGCCATCAAAACAACTTGGCACTACACAAATCCCTTCTAAGCAAAAACCAGACTTGCAGTCAGAATCAACCAGGCAGGCCTTTCCTTCTTCACAAGGCGGGCAACTGCCACCGCAGTCAACATCAGTTTCATCGCCATCCAGCACTGCATTAAAGCAGTGGCCTTCTGGCTCTTCTTCCTGAACGACTGGCGTTTCTTCTATTTTATGTATCTTGATAGAAGCCTGGTTGTCTGTTATGTTAAGCAGGGTCACCAATACATCGTATTCGCCATCGCCGTTAACATCAACCTCCCACTCTTCTCCGATTTCCAGCGTTTTTGTCTGCGGCTCGGAGGAAACGGTTACGGTAGCGCTGTTTGGGCCAATAGAATTAATCATTAGCAGGTGCAGTTTTCCCCTTACATTAAACCTAAAGCCCTGGTTTTCCCTTGCCCGCCTTGAAAAGCCTTCCCTGAGCAGGTTATCAGGAATAACAATTATACCTGAAATTGAAGATGGGGCCCTGCCTGAAGGCGGTTTAGGTTTCTCCTCCTCTTCCTCTTCAAAGAGCAGCCACACGAAGTCATCCCTGTCATCCTGCCATGCTAGGAAAGGGTAGCCGTTGTTTAGGTCAGTTTCTGCCAGTGAGATGTTCCATTCTGCGAAGGTTGCGATGGACTTGAGCTGTGCTGTTGTTTTTCCTTCACCACCTGCAGATACTTCTAGGCCTGAGGCTTCTGTATCCCAAAAAGAATTAATAATTGCGCCGCCACTTAAAACCCCTGCTAAGCCTCCAACTCTAGATGTTCCGCTGGCTTGCCCAGCTGAATAAGCATTTTCTATAATCCCGCCTGCAGAACCAACAAACCCGCCCACTTCCTCTCTTCCGTTCACATTTCCTGTTGCATAAGAGTTATTGGTGAGCCCGTTGTAATGGTTGCCTATAAAGCCTCCTGTATACTTGGCATATAAAACAGTTGCTGTCACATTCCCCGTTGCATAGCAGTTATGTATCTGGCCACCAACATAAGGATCTGAACCCATTGGGATCTGCTGGCCAGCAAATCCACCAACCCTTTGCCTTCCGCTTACATCGCCAGTTGCATAGGAATTGTAGATGTAGCTTCCGCTATTATAGCCAACAAAGCCACCTGTGAAGTCCCTGCCAACAACTGTTCCCGTAGCATAAGAGTTATTAATTATTCCATCTGTTCCTGAATAGCCGACAAGACCTCCTAAATAAGAGCTTGTACTGGAGCTTGTCCTGGTAACATCAACAGAAGAGTAAGAGTTGTTAATAGAACCCGATAGAAAACCTAGTAAGCCTCCAAGGTAACTCTCAGCATAAACCTGCCCTGTTGAAAAAGAATTTTCAACTTGAGTACCATAACCTTGGCCTAGCAAAGCGCCTACATATCTATATCCTCTTACATTGGCATCAATAATGCCTACATTTTTTATAGATGAACTGCTTGATGATACATAGCCAAACAAGCCAACATTAAACTCAGAAGGCCTGTTGATGTAGAGGTTTGAGATGTTGTAGCCTGCGCCATCAAAGGTGCCCCTGAATGCATCCAGATAGCCATGCATAGAGTCGTAACCGCTTTCATTTCCAATCGGCTCAAAGCCTTCGCCTGTGTTGAAAGGCGCTACATCTAAGTCAATGCTGTTGTTAAGCCTGTAGTGTGCTGTGAGATTGTACCTGATTCTATGCAAATGATAAGGCGTGCAGATTAGGTAAGGGTTAAGCTCTGTTCCCTCTCCTCCGCAGAACATCGCTTCCTCACTTTCATAACCCTGCCAGAGCAGGAAAGGATAGCCGTTATTCTCACTAGCATTAATGCCCCATATTAAAGAAAAATCCCAGCCAGCGCTAAAGAATGTATTGATATTATTCATATCAGCAGTTGATTTTCCTTGCCCTTTGCCAACATCAGTTTGGCCTGATGTATCATTATCATAAAAAGAATTTGTGATATTTCCGCTTGCTGACCCAGCGAACCCGCCAACATCACTGCCTGGAGAGATAACAAAGCCCTTTGAATAAGAATTTATAATCTGATTGGAATGGTGAGCTCCAACAAAACCTCCGGCATAATTTGATAATGCCGTAACATTTCCTGTAGCATAAGAGTCACTAATTAAGCCCCAATTGTTTCCTACAAAACCGCCTATATTATCATCTCCTTGAACATTTCCAATAGAAAAAGACCTATAGATATTTCCAGCGTTATCATTATAACCAACAAGCCCACCGTTATAATCTTCACTAGCGATTATATTTCCAATAGCATAAGAATCATTAATCTCACCATTATTTACTCCAACCAGGCCACCTAAATAATTCTCTCCAGAAATAGAGCCTGTTGCATGAGAATAGAAAACACTGCCATAATTTAACCCTACAAGCCCTCCGAATTCTTCTCTTCCGGGCTGATTAATTGATATATGAGAATTAGAATAAACAATTATGCCATTATTTTCTCCTACAAGCCCACCACTTTTGCTATATGCACTTAATGCTCCTTCTGAAGAAGTATTGTTAATAATTCCATAATTAATCCCTGCAAGTGCTCCAACAAAATCATCCCCAGTCATTCCTGCTGAAATTATGCCCAGATTCTTGATTAAAGAATTCTCGCCTGTCACACCAAATAATCCAATGTTATCCTCCGAAGGCCTGTTGATAAAGAGCCCAGTGACATTAAAACCCTGCCCATCCAAAGTCCCATTAAAAGGATGTGTATTGTTTCCAATTGGCTCAAAGCCTTCGCCTGTGTTGAAAGGCGTTACATTGCAATCTATATTGGCTGTGAGAACATAATAGTCTTCCAAGTTGTCCTTCATGTTCTGCAGGCCGGTGCAATCACTGACCTCAACAGCCTGCGCAAAGGCTCCAGGCACAAGGAGCTGGGCGGTAAAAAGCAGCATAATTACAGCAACAGAATAATTTTTTTCTTCTTGCATAAGGGTCCCCTCCAAAAAAGTTTTATGTAAAAAGGGACAGGGGCTTGTTTATAAGACTTTCTGAAAACAGGGGGTTGCTGGCTAAAGCCTTTCATGAAAGACACCACTGGATTTACAAAGAGAAAGGGAACTTACTCCCCTAATGCGTTTACCTCACCTGGGCTTAGCTCCTCTCTTGAAAGCTTCTTCCTAGCTGCCCTTACTTCCTTTACGGAGTTTCCAGAATCAGGGACAGAGCCTACTTGTTTTTCTAGTATAAGCTTTCTCAGAGCGTCTCTTATTACATCTGACTTGTTTGTGTAAAAGCCTTTCTTTACCAGCTGGTTCATTTCTCTCATAATGCCTTCCGGCAGCCTTGCCTGAACAACTCTCATAGTACGAATGTATTACAGATGTAATATATAAGCATCTCACCCATTAATCTGAAAGCCTTTCAGCAACCACCTGCGCCATAATTATAGAAAGCTAAACAGAGGTGCCTGGAGCAGGTAGCCAAAAGGCCTGATTCCTTTTTCTTTCTGCCTGCTCCAGGAGCGAAAAGCTTATTATATAATAGATAGAAAGCAGCAGTTATGAAATCGGTAATCTTTGACATGGACGGGGTGCTTATTCTGACTGAGAAAATGGCTTACGAGGGGTTTGCTGAGGTATGCAGGAGGCATGGGCATGAGCTTAGCCTTAGGGACTACAATGATTATTTCTCAGGAACAAGGAATGAGGAGGCTTTTGAGGGCTTTCTTAAGTCAAAAAACGCGGACACTTATGCTGTTAACCAGATGGCAGATGAGTTCAGGGCGATTAAAAAGAAGCTTTTAACCAGCAGGCTGAAAGAGGTTATAGTCCTGAGGGAAGGAACAAAGGAGATGCTGGAGAGGGTTAAGCAGGCGGAATACAAGACTGCGATAGCCACATCGACCATAAGGGAGTTCACGGAAATGATTGTGGACGGGCTTGGGTTAAGAAAATACTTTGAAAAGATTATCACAGCAAATGATGTTTCCAGGGGGAAGCCTGACCCTGAGGTTTACCTGCTTGCTGCAGATTTGCTTGGGGCTGAGCCCGGCGAGTGTGTTGTGGTTGAGGATGCGCAGAATGGGATTAAGTCTGCCAAGAATGCCGGGATGGCCTGCATTGCTGTAAGGGACAACTCTTTCGGGGAGAGAGACCTTTCCCTGGCTGATTATACAATAGAAAGCTTCAGCGAGATTACGCCTGAGCTTATTGAAGAATTGATTGCTAAAGGGAAAGCTCGCTGAGCCATTCCTCTGCTTTCTTTTTTGCTTTTTCAGGCTCTTTGTGGACATTGCAAAAGCCTTTTTCCCCTATGATTTGGCTTTCTTTAAGCAGCTTTTTCATCTTTTCAAATGTTAGGCCTTTTTCTCCGCGGTGTGTGCAGAACAGGGCTATTTTTTTGCCTTTAATGTTGTTCTTTGAAAGGAAGCTCTTTACTGCTGGGGCGCAGGTGCCTGCCCAAACCGGTGTGCCTATGAACAAGGTGTCAAAAGTGTCTATGCTTTTGCTGATTTTTAAGAGCTTTGGCTTGTAGCCGGAAAGCGCCTGGAATATGCCGAAGAAATACCTGGAGCGGCTGTTTTTGTTGAGGCCTTTTCTTGGCTTGATTTCAATCAGCTCAGCATTGGCTTTTTTTGCGATGTGCCCTGCGATTGTCCTGGTGTTCCCTTAAAGGGAATAGTAAACAACTGCTGTTTTACTGTTGCTTTTTTTCTTTGAGATTGTTTCACCTCTGGGGGCAGTCTTCGGGGCAGGTTATCTCGTCTTCAGGGCAGGGACATTCTGAACCAAGGCATACTACCTCCTGGCAGATGCCGTCCCCGCACATATTTATGCAGCCAAGGTCAACTTCCTCAACTGCCTCACCAAGCTCAATGAATTCTGTCTTAACAACAACTCCATGTTCAGTTGTAACCCTTGCCTCAAAGCCAGTAATATACTCAGGCAGGTCATATGTATCAACATCAAAGATGTAGGTGAACTCAAAGCACTCAGTGCAGTCAAGCCTTCTGTAAGAAGCCATCCTTAAGTTATATCCTCCGAGCTCTGAATACTGGTAACTGTTCATAACACTGCCTTCTGCTGCTCTCTGCCCGTCTTCTGCGTGCCTCGAAACAACAACAGCAGTGTCTTCTCTGCATCCGTAGGATAGCAGAACGGCAGCAATCACCAGCATAAGCAAAGTGGTTTTTGTTTTCATCTGTATGGACAATATTCAGCGAGGTTTTTAAAATTTGTTCTTTTTTGCCGGATTACAGAGGCTTTTAAATGGTCTGGCTTCTCCTGCAGGCATGAAGAAAAGCGAAGCTGTAAAAAACGGGCTGATTGCCAGTGAAGACTCTAACGAGATTTTTAATTCTGTGAGCCACATGGCAGGTTTTCTGCTTGCTGTTGCTGGCACTGCTGTGCTGGTTGTGCTTTCTGCAATGCAGCAGAAATGGATTCACTTAATTTCATTTTCGATTTACGGGCTAGCCATGATTCTTGTTTTCGTGTTTAGCTCAATCCTGCACTCTTTTATGATATTCGGAAAGTATTTCAAGGTTTTTGGGATTCAGGACCATTCTGCAATTTATCTCCTTATAGCCGGGACTTACACGCCTTTCTGCCTTGCTTTGATTGGGGGCGCTCTCGGGTGGACTATATTTGGCATAATATGGGGGCTTGCTGTTGTGAACCTTGTGCTTAAGGCTGTATTTTTTGAGAGGATGGGCAATGCTTTTTCCATGGCTGGCTATATTATCATGGGATGGATTTCTATTCTTATGGTCCAACAGCTGATAGCTGCCAGTGGATGGCCTGTGCTGATGGTCATTCTTGCCGGGGGGCTGTTTTACACGATTGGGGCAATAGTGTTCTACTTCAACAAGCCTAACCCTTTTCCGCCTGTGTTCGGCAGCCATGAGATTGGCATGTTGCGGTTATTCTTGGGAATGCGTCTTTTTTCTTTGCGATGCTTTTTTATGTTCTCTGAGAAAGAGTAGAGAAAAACCCGGGCTTACGCCGGCACTGCTGAAAAGATGTTGTGCTTTGTCCTGGTGATTTTTGCCTTTACTGCCGAGCCTGGGCTTTTGGTGCAGTTAAATACTGAAATGCACCTGTCGGTTCCTTTTGCCACGCCGAGCATTTCGTTTTTGAGCCTGCCTGGGAGTACTAGCCTGCACTCAATTACCTGGTTTTTCCTGAAGGGCATGTCAAGAGACTTGTCTTTTCTTAGCTGGAAGTCCAGGCCTTTTAGCTTTATGCTGTATTTCTGCTCAAGGCCGGAGAGAAACTGGTTGAACTTTTCGAATGAGATTTCCTTTGCAGGCTTTTTGCCGGTTTTGTACTCAAGGTAGTTCTGGATGCCTGCCTCTATGTTTTTTTCTGCACAGAGCCTGGCGATTTTTTCTACTTCTTCATCGTTGATGCCTTTCATGTATACCGGGGCGATGAGCACTTCCATTTTCCCGGAGGCGTAATCTATGAGATCAAGGAGCCGGGTGATATCGTAGCTTTCCCTGCCGGAAAGATGCTTTGCTGCCTTGATATCAACTGCGCTGATGGAGAAGTTGACTTTGTCCAAGCCTGCGTCTTTGAGCTCATCCAGCTTTTCTTTTGTTAGCAGGGTTCCGTTGGTAAGCAGAACAACCTTTTCTGTCCTGGGGTTTTTCTTCAATCCATGGACAAGCTCGGCTAAGGGATCGTAAAGCAGGGGCTCTCCGTGGCTGTTTATTACTGCTATTACCTTGCCTGATTTCTTTTTTGCAACAATGTTGTAGTATTCAAGCAGATAGTCAAGCTCAACTACAAAGTCCCACTCGCGCCTTGCCTGGTCCACTGAGCAGAAGATGCAGTTGAGGTTGCAGCCTGTGACTGGCTTGACTTCGATCCAGTTGGTGTTCCTGTCCACTATGCCGAATGCATTGTTGCCTATCAGGGGGATGCCTATGGCTGAGTTTATGTATCTGGCTTTCTTGCCTGTAAGGGTGTTTGTAAGGCTTTCGTTTAAGCCTGCAAGAACATTGTTAACTATCCTGTTTGCTGTTTTTTCTGAATCTGCGTAAAGGCAGCCGCCTTTGCAATCAAATTGGGATTTTATTTCGAAGTCCCTGTAGAAATACCTGTATAAGTAAGCTCTTAATGTGTTGCTGTTCCTCTTGTAAAGCTTAAGGGCTTTAAAGCAGGCTTCTTCCATGGAAAAAGGATTCCTGCGGGTTTTAAATTATTTTTCTATTGGCTGGGCTTTTTGCCGGAACCAGATGGCTTCCAGGATGCTTTCCAGAGCTTTATCAGCAGGGGAAGCGATGCTGCAACCATTACCAGGGAAAGCACCTGGCCTGCTGTGAGTGTAACAATGCCGAGCGATAGCTCGATCTCCGGCTGCCTGAAGAATTCTACAATAAACCTGAACACGCCGTAAAGGAAAATGAAAGAGAGAAAAACAAAGCCTTCTTTCTTTGCTGCTTTGCAATCTGAGTGGTAGAGCTTCCAGAGGATAAAGAAAATTATTAGGTTCTTAGCTACTGAATACAATTGGCTGGGATGCCTGGGGAGCAGGGCGGGGTCTGTGGAAAACCTGAAAGCCCAGGGGACATTGGTTACTCTCCCGAAGAGCTCTCCGTTCATTAGGTTTCCTATCCTTCCAAGGGCGAGTGCTATGGGAACAGGGAGCACGAATATGTCTGCAAGCCTGAGGAAGCTTTTTTTGTGCCTTTTTGCAACGATCAGGCCTCCAAGGGTTGCGCCTGCAAGCCCTCCGTGGAAAGACATGCCTCCTTTCCATACCTGAAAGAAGAACAGCGGGTTCTGGAGAAAGCTTTCCAGCCCGTAGATGAGCACATAGAATATCCTGGAGAAAAGAAGAATGCCAACAAAGATGATGAGAAGGTCTTCAGCTAGCCTGTCCTGGGAGATGGCTATGCCTCTTTTCTTTGCAACGTAGGGGATAAGGAAATAGGCAATAATAAGGCCGATTATATACATCAGGCTGTAATACCTTACCTGAAGAAAGCCCAGCTCAAACAGGATTGGCCTTGCCTCAAAGTATATCATTTCTGGGTTAGAAAGATAGCTGATATAAAATAATGTTGGTTTTTACGGGCTCTCCGGGCTTGCAAGCATGGCTGCTGCCTCTCTTGCCATCTCGAGCTCTTCATTTGTGCTGATTACGAGAACCCGTACGCTTGAGCCGGGTGCTGAGATTTCCTGCTCGCTTCTTTTGTTTTTCTCTGGGTCAAGCTGTAACCCGAGGAAAGCAAAATGCTGGAGCACTTTCTCACGGATGTACCATGCGTTTTCTCCTATGCCACCTGTGAAGGCTATTGCATCCACGCCATTCATTGCTGCTGTGTAAGCGCCGATGTATTTTACTATCCTGTAGCTGAAAACACTCATGGCTCTTTTTGCGCCTTCCTGGCTCTCGTTTTCGTGCAGGATTCTCATGTCTGAGCTGATTCCGGATAAGCCCAGCAGGCCTGACTGCTTGTTAAGCAGCTTATCTGCAGCTTCAGGGCTTCCAATATCCTTTGCGATGCTAAGCACGACTGCAGGGTCTGTGTCACCGCTCCTTGTGCCCATTGCCAGCCCTTCCAGGGGTGTCATTCCCATGGATGTATCAATGCTTTTTCCTTCTTTTACTGCTGCAATGCTTGCGCCATTCCCAAGGTGGCAGGTGATTATTCTTGCTTTCTGGCTTCCAAGAATCCTTGCTGCTTCCTTTGAGACAAAGGCGTGGCTTGTGCCGTGGAAGCCGTACTTCCTGATTTTTTTCTCTTTGTAGAATTCATAGGGGAGAGCATAAAGGAATGCCTCTTCTGGCAGGGTTGAATGGAATGCTGTGTCAAACACTGCAATGTTTTTTACGCTTGGGAGGAGCTTCATCATGGTTTCTATGCCAAGGATGTTGTGGGGGTTGTGGAGGGGTGCGAGGTTGTTCAGCTTTCTGATTTCCTCCAGCTCGTGAGTGCCTACTACAATAGGCTCCCTCATTGCCTCTCCGCCGTGCACTACCCTGTGGGCTACTGCTGATATGCTGGATAAATCACAAAATGATTTTACTGAATTTAAAATCTCTTTCAGCGCTGTCTCATGATTGGGAATTCTCTTTTCTTCCTTCTCAGGTGGCTCATCTTTATTATCTGGCTTCTCAAGAGAAATCCCTGAGTTTTCCAGCCCTATTGCATCACAGATTCCCCTCAGCAGGGGCTCTTCCCCGTCAAAAAGCTGAAACTTTATGGAGCTTGAGCCGGAATTAATTGTAAGAATTCTCAATAAAATCACCCTGTTTCCTGCGCCTGGATGCATGTTATGGCTGCGATGTCAACAATTTCCTCTGCAAAGCACCCTCTTGAGAGGTCGTTGACAGGCTTCTTAAGCCCTTGCAAAATTGGGCCTATGGCTTTTGCGTTGCCGAATCTCTGAACGAGCTTGTAGCCGATGTTGCCTGAGTTAAGGTCCGGGAAAATGAGTATGTTTGCGTTTCCCTTAATTTTTGAGCCAGGGTATTTTCTCTTGCATACTTCGGGGACTATTGCTGCGTCAAGCTGCATCTCTCCTTCAATTAGAATGTCTGGTGCCAGCTTTTTTGCCTTTTCCACTGCCTTTTGCACCTTTGTGACGAGCTCATGCTTGGATGAGCCTTTAGTTGAGAAAGAGAGCATTGCGACCTTTGGCTCCATGCCATACTGTAATGCGCTTCTTGCGGTTGTGATGGCTATTTCTGCCAGCTCATCTTCGGTTGGGCTGATGTTTACTGCGCAGTCTGCGAATAGGTAAATCTCATGCTCGTGCTCCATTATGAAATAGCTTGATGCCTTTGAAATAGCCTTGGTGCCAATCAGCTGAAATGCAGGGACAACTGTCCTTGAGGTTGCGTGGCATGCGCCTGACACGATTCCGTCTACAAAGCCTTCCCTGAGCAGCATTGCTGCGTAATACATATCATCCTCAAGGAGCTTTTTGGCTCCGCTTAAGGTGAGATTTTTGCTTTTTCGGATATCCTTAATCTTTTTTGAGAAATCCTGGAGCTTGCTCTCTTCTTTGCTGAGAAACTGGAGAAAATCGCTCTCCATCAGCCTTATTTCAAAGCCTTTTGCTTTCTTAAGGACCTTTGCCTTGTCTCCAAGAAGGACTACTTTCGTTATTTTTTTCTCCGATAGGATTTTTGCTGCGAGAAGTATCCTTTCATCAAGGCTTTCGTCAAAAAGAATCCGCTTGGGATTCTTCCTGCTTCTTATCCGTATCTGCTCGGAAAAGTACATATTCAGCGGATAATCCTTATTCTTTAAAAAAGTTTTGAATTATCGGAAGGATTCCGGGTTGGAGGTTGCAGGAACATTAGTTTTAAACCCTCTCATAAGACCTTTCTGTATTGCCGTTCTCCCTGTTTATTTCTGCAATCCTGTGCCTTAGCTCCCAGTAGCTTTTGAGAATGTGCTCTGCCAGCCTTTGATAAGGCTTTTTTCCCCTGCCTTCTTCTCCTTCAAAGAAAGGGGCTGTGCTGATTGGCTCTCCGAACATTATATCTACTGGAATCTTCTTTTTAGACCTGTAGAACCCGAAGAGTGCTGCTGTGCCCTTGACAAGCTCATACTTTGAGTCTTTCTGGTATACCTCAACTGCAACTGGGACTATTGTAAGGGCTTTTTTCTTTCCAAAGAGTGTGGCCAGGCGCATTAATGATGAGTCGTCTTTCTTTACCTCATATTGCTGCCCATCTATTTCAATGATTTTTTTGCCTTCTGGTGTTTTTCTTCCTTCTTCAAGCTTTACAATGTGCTCCAGCTCTCTCTGCATGCTTTCTTCGTCAAGAGACCTGTTAAGTGTCCTGGTCCCTGCTAGAGCAAGGCCTACCGGCCTTTTATCGCTGTAGGCTTCTTCAAGCTGAGCCAAGATTTCCTTGAGGTTGTTCCTACTCATTGATTTCGAGTTATTGTATACCCTTTCTATATAGCCTGCATCCCTGTGCTTTATGGTGTCGTAAGGCCTTTCTATGGGGATTGCGCCTATGCTTTCCATAAAGCCTTTTGTCCAGAATGTGAACAAATTTGACTTTGCAATGAAATTCATCCAGATGCCTTTCTCAGAAAGCATCTTTTCGAGCTCTTTACTGCTTCCTGCTTCTGCTTCTCTGGCTTCAATAATCTTCTGAGCTACAGAGATGCCTGTAAAAAATGGGTCAAGGTAATGGAAATGATTGGCCACGTAAACTACATCTTCCTGAAGTATGTTCTCGCTGCCGTAAACCTTTATGTCATAAGCCCTGTGCAGGTTTTTTGTCGGCTTGTCCCTAACCCATTTCAGGGATTTTCCTTTTGTAGCTGCCATATTACCACCAAAAGCCTGCTTTGATTAAAAAAGCTTTGCTTAATAAGATAAAATAAAAAACAGAAAAAAAGTTATGCTCAGATAACCTTGATTATCCTGTGCCTGTGCCTGTTCTGCTCCTCGTTATTTATGCTGATTCTTAGCAGGTACTCGCCTGGCTGGGCATCTTTTGGAATCTCCAGCAGCAGCCTTTTGTTAAGTGTGTCTCCGCTTTCAACCCTCTCGTAGCTTCTCATTCTTATTCCAAGCTCCGGCACTATTGCAAGCACTGAAAACTCTCTTTCTTCTCTCAGGTTGTTGTCTATGCTGACCATAACATAAAGCTGGTCGCCTGGCTTTACTTCATAGTCATGCGCTATCCGGTTGATTCTTGTCTGGTCGTTGCTTCTGTAAAGAGGGTCTTCTTCCTCTGGCTCCTTGTCATCGTACACGCTAATTCTTATCTCAACCTCTGTCTGGAGCTCATGGTCTGCTGCTACTATGCTGAATGAGTAATTGCCTTCGGCAGTTGGCTTCCAGATAAACTCGAAGTTGCCACTGCCCTTGTCATTGATTGAGGCAGATGCAGGCATGCCTAAGAAAGTAATGGTTATCTCATCCCCGTCTGGGTCGAACACCCTGAAACTGAATCTTAGCTCTTCGCCCACATGAACTGCAAACTGGGTTTCTTCTATCTCAAATACCGGAGGCAGGTTGTCTGGAGTTACTTTGCTCTTGACGAGAATCGTGCCTTCATCGTAGTCATTGTTAAGGTCATAGACTCTTAACACGAGGCTTGTCTCTCCGTCTTTTAGTGGAGCAAGGCTCAGCAGGGAGTTGCCTGTAATTGATGCTGTAATAATAGATAAGTCAAAGCTTACAATCTCCCACTTAAGGTTTGTGTCCTCAACATCTGTTGCGTATTGAGCCAGGTCAAGCTGGTATGGCTCATCTATTTCTATTACTTCTGGCAAGCCGGAGATTACCGGCGGGTTGTTTAGTATGGTTAGCATCTTCTTTACTTCTCCGCCGGAGTTGTCGCTAAAGTTAAACACGAAGCCAAAGGCTGCGCTTTCTCCGATAAAGTCGTGCACTGTTGGCACCTGAAGCTTGAAGTGCGTGAAACCTGGGTTTGAAGAGTCCATTGCGCTGTCGCTCTGCATATCTACCATTCCACCGCCGGCGTAGCTAATGAGCTTTGCCTCTTTAACAAGCCCGGAATCATGTACATACTTCTCTTCAAGCATATCGTAAATCCTGAACTTTGCGTAGAGCATCTCACCCCTGTAGAAGGTATCACCGGGGATGGAGTAACCTGAATCTTTGTAAACCTCGAACTCCCGCAGGTCATACCTTTCTGAGAATACTTCAAATGTGAAGCTCTTGTCTTTGCTTGTCCATGCGTTGTAGCCTTCCTTTGCTGCTGTGGCATAAATTGTGTAGGTGCCTGGCTCATCAACTATAAACTCTGCTGCGCAGGCGCCTGTGATGGTGTCTGTGATGCACTGGGCGTAGAGAAATGAATCGGTGTAATCCCGAATCCTTACTGTTGCGCCGGAAAGAGGCTCGCCCTCTGAGCTTACAGCAACTGAGCAAACCTGCTCATGCCCTGCAACCATCCTTGGGAAGCACTCGATTGACTCAACAATGATAGTCGGCAATACGATTTCCTTAACAAGGATTGAAAAGCTCCCTGAAACGCTTGCACTTTGCTCATCAGTTACTGTGACTGTGAATGTGTAGGGCTTATCATTCTCAACCTCAGGGGCTGTGCCACTGGCTACTCCGGTAGCTGCATCTATGCTGAGCCAGCTTGCGCCGGAAAGCGAAAACGTGATGTCGTCTCC
>CAYUJZ010000019.1:5461-22108 GCA_964445165.1 uncultured Methanosarcinales archaeon | reverse complement strand
CACTCCCTTCGGTCGATATTTATCTAAACCTAAATACAACTCTTCGGGATTTTTTCACTTCGTGAAAAATCGTTGCACTATCCCTCAGTCTTTTCTACGAAAAGACGCAACTAACAAGTATCCTGATGTTAATCCAGAATTCCCTGAAGAATCAATAAGAAAAGGCTATATAAGATTCATGTGGCATGATTACTATGAAGGCATGGAGAAGCTTGAGAAGATAGCCAATGCAAACCCCAAACTGCCTGAATATGAGACCAACAAAAAGCTTTTTGAGTATGTAAAGGAGGAAAGACTTGACGAAATTTTAGCACTTCTGGACAAATCTGATAATAATATTCCTGAGCCTCTTGCAAGAAAGATTTATGAAAAGGGCATTCTGTTGAAAGCATTTGACTTTCTAAAAGAGTTTAAAGAAAAGTCTAAAGTAACTCCAGGAGTAGAGGCTGTGTATAATGCGTAATTGAGGCTTTTCAGGTACGAGTATGTTGAAGACGCAGCTAAGCTTGAAGAAGCAATAGGGTTGAGCGTTCCGGAGACTATACTTGAAATGGCAGCCAGCAACTACCTAGAAAATGGCTCTTACAAAAAGCTAAAAGAGCTTAAGCAAGCATGGACTGGCTTTGAGGCCCCTTATAAACTTATTGACAATGAGAGGTGCAAGCTTGCCAGAAAGGCTAAGGTGCCTGAGCTGCTAGAGCTTTCAGAGATTATAAATGATATCCAACCACCATATGTTTGTTCCGAAAGGGAATATAATGCTTTCTTAAAGGGAATCAGAATTGAGCCGAGAGATTAAACCAAATAATTGGGCTGTTACTGCTTCTTAGCTGGCTTATTCCTCTCCTGCTGCCTTGTAAATCCTGTTCATGATGGCTGCGCCGAGGCCTTTTGTGTCGATGCCTTCAAAAACGATTAGCTCTACCTTTTTCTCATCCATAAGCCTTAGGGACTCATAGAGGCTGTGGGCCATTTCCTCAAGGGTTTTTCCCAAGAACTGCCTAAAGTGGGCTTTCTCTTTAGCCAGCTCTTCTGAATAGAACACCAATCCAAGCTTTTTGCCTTTTTGTGTGCGCAGGAATTCCCTGATTCTGGCAACCCTGTCCGGGCCTGAGAAGACTTTTATCTCTGCATCCGGCGCGTAGTGCCTGTATTTCATGCCTGGGGAAAGGGGCTTTTCTCCTTTTATGTCCTGATGCACAACAACCTCTTTTACGTGCTGCCTGAGGTCTTCTTCTGTAATGAAGCCAAGGCGGAGAATCTCAAATGGCTTTTTGGTGCACAGGATAACTGTTGACTCCAAGCCGAGGGTGCTTTTTCCGCTGTCTATTATGCAGGCAATCTTTCCCTGAAGGTCATGGATTACATGCTTTGAGTCTGTGGTGCTTGGCTTTCCGCTCAGGTTTGCGCTTGGGGCTACGATTGGGCCTGCGGCCTTTATGAGCGCTCTTGCCACTGGGTGGCCCGGCATTCTTACTGCAACAGTGCCAAGGCCTTTTGAAACCTCATCCGGAACTTTGCTACTTTTGGGCAGGACAAAGGTGAGAGGGCCTGGCCAGAATGCCTGCATAAGCCTCAGGGCATCTTCGGGAACGCTTTTAACAATCTCCTTAAGCTGGCTGTAATCGTAGATGTGGACTATAAGCGGGTTGTCCTGCGGCCTGTTCTTTGCCAGGAAGATTTTTTTTATTGCACCAGGCAGGAATGCTGAAGCGCCGAGGCCGTATACTGTTTCTGTGGGGAAAGCAACAAGCTCTCCATTCCTTATAAAGCCTGCGCAGTACTTGATGTCTTTTTCAGAAATATTTTCCGGGTCTATCTTAACTATTCCTTCTTGCATAAGGCTTCACTTGACAAAACAGGCTGCGGCCAAGCATGAAGGTAAATCAGGTGCTTTTTATTTCCTGAACTTGTTGATAACAGAAACAATCTTCTTCTGGTTTTCTTTGGTTATGGTGATGGGGTACTGCTCAAGCACGGAGACAAGGTCTGGCTCGCTGAATGGAAGGATGTCTATGAGCTTGCAGATGTGCTCTTCTTTCAGCCTTGGTACTGAGAGCTTCTCGAGCTCTTCTCTCAGCTCTCCTGACTGCTTTTTGTTCAGGGTTGCTGCGTTGTTGAGGTATTCCTCGACCTTGCCTGCCCTGAAGTTGAGCTCGCCGTCTCTCTTCTTTATGCTCATAAGCTCATCTTTGACCTCTATGAGTGAAAGAGGCTTTTTTTCTATAATCTCAACCATTTTATGCTTTCCCCACAGATGCATGCTTCTTTAGGTGGCATGGCGCAACTATGAGTGTTTTCTCTTTCGAGCCGTCCATAAAGGAAACTTCGTAGCATTTTCCCCTTTTTCCCTTGACGGTTGCAATCCTGCCATGAAACCTTGAGTGGTAAATTCCCTTGTGGTGGGAAGGGTCTGCCTTCAGCACAACTCTATCTCCAGCATTAAACTCCTGGATGTGCTTTGTTATGTAGAGCTTTCCTTTCTCATTGAAATGCTTGGAAAACTTGTGCCTTGACTTTGTCCTTGAGGTTCCGATTCTGCTGACCATTGGAATACACTATCTTTTGGGATTTTGGTTTATTTAAAAACATTTCGATTGCGGAATAACGTGCTTAGCATGTGCTTTTGTCTGTCAAAAGATAATTTTATATACTTGGTTAAGCCAATAAAGTTAATTGAATAAGATTCCGGGAGGAAAAAACTTTGAGCCTAAGCCAATTTGATTCAAAAGAAGAGCTAAGTGATTTCATACAGAGATACGAGCAAGAACACGACCCTGCTAAAAAGGCCTGGGAGCAGTTCAGGAAATACCCAAAAATAACAACATTTGTCAATACTGGCTTGCTCATATCGAGGAATATTCCTGGCGGTTTGGGGGTTGTCCTCAATACGCTAAAGCGCTTTGACAGGAGCGAGGGCAAAGGGCTTTCTAAGTTTGTTGACTGGGTGCTTGACAACAGGGAAGGGCCTTATGAGACTTTTGACAGGCTTTTCAAAAGCGACCCTGGCTATGTTAGGACTTTTCTATATAACTTTATCCTGAGGTCTGGGGCTGAATGGCAGAGCAAGGCAGAGGAGCAGATAAAAAGGGGAGAGTTCCAGGCGCCGTTTACGCTCCTGGTAAACCCAAGCTGGCGCTGCAATATGGACTGCAACATATGCTGGGCGAAGAGCTACAACAGGGATGACAAAGGATTGGTTAAAAAGGTAAATGACAGGCGGAAGAGTGCGGTGGAGATGGAGCCAGAGTTCCTGGATGACATTCTTACGCAGGCTGAAGAGGTGGGAACGCATTTTTTCACAATACTGGGCGGGGAGCCTAGCCTGCTTTTCAGGAGGCCGGGCTACAGAGAGGCTTTCCTGAATCATCCTGAAAGTGAATTCCAGTTCTTTACCAATGGAACCATGATTGATGATTACACTATTGATTACCTAAAAATAAACAAGAATATGATTCCTGTTTTCAGCATAGATGGGTTTGAGAAGGAAACTGATGAGATGAGGGGAAAAGGTGCTTACGAAAAGGTAACCGCGGGAATGGAAAGGCTGAAGGATGAGAAAATTCCTTTTGGGGTTTCGCTTGTACTGACAAACAGGAACTACGATGCTCTAACAAGCCTTAAGTTTAACGACTGGCTGGTTGACAAGGGAGCAATGTTCGGGTGGACTTTTGTGTGCATGCCTGTTGGGCTGTTCCCTTCCTTGGATGATATGCCCACCGGAGAGCAAAGGCTGAACTATGGCAGGTTCATAAAAGAATACAGGGAGAATAACCCGCTGTTTGTCATAGATTTCTGGAACGATGCCCCGGCGGTTAAGGGATGCATCGCTGCGCGGAAGTATGCGCAGGTGGTTCCTTCCGGGTACCTTGAGCCCTGTGTTTTTGCTCACTTTGCAACGCACAACCTGCATGACGTTTCGCTCAAAGAGGCGTGGAACTCTTCTTACTTTAATGACATTAGGCTACACCAGCCTGTAGATGAAAACCTGCTGCGGCCCTGTATGATTATTGACTTTCCTTATATTCTAAGGGAGCACTATGAGAAGCACAGGCCTGAAGTCACTGACAACACCTCGCAGGAGATTGTAACAGGGCTGAGCGGGGAGCTGGACAAGTATGCAGAAAATGTGGGGAGAGTCCTGAATAAAGCCTGGGAGGAAAGCGAGGAACGGAAAAAACACGAAGAATTCATTGAGAGAACAGGGAGAGGAACAGGAGAAGGATTCGACCGGATCTGGCTTGAGAATCTTCCTGAAGATGAGAGAATGAAAGCCCTTGAGAAAGCTAAGCCTGAAAGGCGGTAATTATTCTTTGATGATTAGCTGGCAGAGAAAAACCTTTTAAATCAAGCTGGTTTTTCCACTGCAACGGGCGGGTAGCTCAACGGTAGGGCGCTGCTCTCGCACAGCAGAGGTTCCGGGTTCAATTCCCGGCCCGTCCACTATGCTTTGTGATTTCTTAATCCCTTATCTCTGCCTTGATTGGTGGGCAGAAGATGTCGGAGAGGTGCTCAGACTCGAGCTCTTTCAGCTCTTCCTTAAGGGCTGCCACAACTGTCTCCAGCCCCATTATCTTTATTGAAAGGTCCCTGATTCTTTTTTCCATGCTTTCCATTTTTTATCACCTGTCTTTTTCTTTGGCTTCCAACTTTAAAATCCCTTTGCGCGCACCTGTCTAGTGAGTCCAGTGGTGGCGCTACTTTGCGATAAATAACAGAAGCCAGCAAAACCTTTATAAACAGAATCTTAACCCCTAGAGCAATAAGCGGATGTGGCGGAATGCTGAACGCTAAATGGTGAGCTAAATGGGATTTTACAAGTATGTAAGGCAGGCCTGGAAGAGGCCTAAGGAAAGCCTTGGTGAAGAGCACAAGAAGAGGCTTATCGAGTGGGCTAAGGCGCCTGCTGTTGACAGGGTTATGAAGCCTACCCGGATTGACAGGGCCAGGGAGCTTGGGTACAAGGCCAAGCAGGGCTTTGTGGTTGTAAGAGTCAGGGTAAGAAGAGGAGGAAAAAAGAGAGAGCAGGTCTCCGGCGGGCGAAGGTCAAAGACGAGCAGGCAGTGGAAAGCGATGAAGGTAAACTTCAGGCATGTCTGCGAGCAGAGGGCACAGAAAAGGCATCCTAACCTCGAGGTTCTTAACAGCTACTGGGTTGGGAAGGACAAAACCCATGTTTATTATGAAGTCATCCTCGTGGACAAGATGCATCCGTCTATTATCAATGATAAGGACATCGGCTGGATTGTGCTGCCAACACACAACAGAAGGGTTTACAGGGGCCTAACCAGCGCTGCAAAGAAGTCCAGGGGCTTAAGGAAAAAATAGCAAGCTTTGAAACTTTTTTAATTCTCTTTATGAATACTTTTTTTAATTATTCTCTCTATAAAACTCTATAAAATTCAAAACCACAAATTATTTAAATAAAGGAAACTCTAAAATGCACGCTAGTTGCCTTTTCAGTATATTGAAAATGATGAAAACATGCAATAATGTCTTTCGAAAAACAATTTTCTTCTTTATACTAACAGCCTTCGCTGTGCTATTTTCTTATAATTCCTTAGCCCAGTTACCCTGCCACGACACTGACGGAGGCATCAACTTTTACACAAAAGGAACTGTATCAGGCATTTCTGATGATTTTTTCTTCACTTATACAGACTACTGTGAGGGTGATGTCCTGACTGAGTTCTACTGCCAAAACAACGATTTAAAAAACATCACATTTGAATGCGAGAATGGTTGCTCGGACGGGAGATGCAACACCTGCACTCCAAGGGAAGAAAGGTGTGCAGGAAATGTTATTGAGAGATGCAATTTATTCGGAACCGGGTGGGCTCACTACAGGAACTGCCCGCACGGCTGCGAGGATGCAAGATGTATTGAAAAAGAGAAACTTTCTATAAACGCTTCCATTCAGGAATTAATTGAAAATGCACTACCAACCTGCTTTGACAGTGATGGCAGGGACTTTTATAATAAGGGCTTTATCGAATACAGGATATACTGGTTCGGCAATTATATCCCCGGGAGAACCTATGATTTTTGCCAGGGAGATTTTGTAAACGAGCAGATTTGCGCTATGGGAATACCTTCTTTCATAAGGTACAGGTGCGAGCATGGCTGTGAGGATGGAGCCTGCAGAAAAACCCCGAAAGTCGAGCAGGAAACAATTCAAAAAGCACCCAGCCAGCAACAAGTATCCGGGCAAGATAGCCAAGACAACGCTGAAGAGGAAACTAAGCAAAAAATCGAAGAGATAGAAGAGGATAGCGAAGAATATGAAGATCCTGAAGATGTGAAAGAGGGTGACAAAGCAAAAAAGGATACTGAAGAAGAGAGCGAAAAAAAAGAAGGCCCGGTCTGCGGCAACAACATAATTGAGGGGAACGAGGAGTGCGACGGAACAAATCTTGGCGGTAAAACCTGCGAGTCTATCGGGTCTGTTGTTTATAGTGGACGCAGGTATAACTTAATAGGTGGGGAGCTAAGATGCACTAGAAGCTGCAGATTATATCATCTAAACTGTTATGCATCGTGTAGAGGAACAAAGCCTTCTGGAGAAGGGGTTGTCCTAGGCAAAGATTTCACTACATTATCAGAGGCATTATCTGAAGATACTAGATGGTCATACAAAGAGCCTGCTGTTATTATTGACATGTCAACAGAAAGCAGCTTTAAAAGAGATGAGCCTTCAACATGCGAATGGCATTGTAAAGAGGGTTATGCAAGAGATGGAAACAAAGGTTGCAAGCTGCCTCCATCACCACCTGCCCCTGACTTTGAGATAACTGAATGCATGGAGCTAAACCAAAGCGGTAAAACATATGCCTTAGTTAAGGACATTTTTTATAGTGGAGAGGGCACTACTCCAGAGAATAGAAGATGCTTTCGGATTACAGCTAATTGGATTACCCTTGATTGTAAGGGACACAAAATAGACTATAAAAAAGGAATTGGGATAAGTGTATGGGCAGGAAGCGGAAAAATAGTAACCGGAGCAACTGTCAAAAATTGTGTTTTAACAGGAAATGGTATTGAAATAGCCGAATCATCTACAGGAAATTTCATTGATAATAAAATCACTGATGTTCGTACGGCTTTAGCTATAGTAGATTCATCAGGCAACACATTCAGCGGAAACATTATAGAAAACACCTCTGACGCGGCTATCAAATTATTTGGCAGCTCTTACAACATGTTTACTAATAACATTGTTAAAGGCAGCACTGGCACTTGGATTTTGGGCAGTGGGATTTACATCTCAAGGAACAGCAATAACAATAAATTCATTCAGAATATAATAACTGAAAACACAATGGGAATAGGAATAAGCGACAGCTCAGGCATGACCATTAAGGATAACCTGATTGTAGGAAATAATGTTGGCGTTGAATTTAGTAGATCTGGGTGTGGAGCTGAAGGCGGTCATATAGTATATAATAACTATTTCAACAACAAAAAGAACATTGGTGTTTCAAACATGATTACTGCAAATAACAATCTGAATGTTCAAAAGGTGGAAGGCACGAACATAGTCGGTGGTAAATATGTTGGGGGAAATTACTGGGCCAATCCTCAGGGCACAGGGTTCTCTGAGACCTGCAAGAAAAACAGAGAGGGGTTTTGCAATGAGCCTTACAAAGTAAATACTTATACTGATTTTCTTCCATTAGCTTCTTAAAATAATATGGCTTTGTTTGTTCATACGCTCAATATTCTTTTTTCTTAGCAAACCTTTTAAAACTGAATAAATCCAACTTCCTGCATGCCTGACTATTACTCAAAAATAAAGGAGCTGGAAAAGGAGCTTTCAGAGACGAAGTATAACAAGAGGACGCAGGGCCACATAGGAATTGTTAAGGCTAAGATTGCCAAGCTAAGAGATACAATTCAGGAAAGGATGTCTTCCGGCGGATCCGGGCCTGGCTACAGCATAAGGAGGAGCGGGGATGCTACGGTAATCCTGGTTGGCTATCCATCTACAGGAAAATCCACTTTGCTTAACCAGCTTACCAATGCAAACTCTGAGGTTGGGGCTTACTCCTTTACAACGCTCACTGTTGTGCCTGGGACTATGGAGTACAAGCATGCAAAGATTCAGGTGCTGGATGTTCCGGGGATTATTGAGGGTGCTGCGCTTGGAAAGGGCAGGGGAAAGGAAGTGCTTAGTGTCGTGAGGAATGCTGACCTCTGCGTGATTCTTGTTGATGCAACCAACCCGAAGCAGCATAGCGCCATCCTTAGCGAGCTTTTCTATGCAGGCATCAGGATAAACCAAAGGCCTCCGGATGTTAAGGTAAAAAAGAAGGCTTCCGGGGGGATAAGCATTGCAAAGACTGTAAGGCTTACTCACCTTGACGAGGATACTATCTCATCCATACTGAGAGAGTTCAGGATTGCCAATGCTGATGTGCTGATAAGGGAGGATATTACTGATGACCAGCTTATTGATGTGATTGAAGGGAATAAAAAGTATATAAAGGGCATTGTTACGGTTAACAAGGTTGACCTGCTTAGTGATGAGCAGAAGGCTGAGATTGAAAAAGAGCTTAAGCCGGACATTTTTATATCTGCAAGCAAGGGCATGAACATTGATGAGCTTAAGGAGCTGATATTCCACAGGCTAAGCCTTATCCGGGTTTATATGAAGGAGCCCGGAAAGGAGGCAGACCTGGAGATTCCGCTTATTATACAAAGGAACGCAAGGATACGTGATGTCTGCGAGAAGCTTCACAAGGATTTTGCACGGCTGTTCAAGTATGCAAGAGTGTGGGGAAAGAGCGCACGGTTCCCTGGGCAGGTTAAGGGGCTAGCGCACAGGCTTTCAGACGGGGATGTGCTGGAGATTCACACGGGCTGAAAAGTTTCCGGAAAAGCCGGATGATTTTTGGTGGGGTTTCGTATACCCGTATTTGATATTACAAACACAGGTATAACTCACATTAGTGGTTAAAAAATTCTTTCTTTTAAGCCTTTTGAAATCCTTATTAATAATTCTGCCTACTACCTAAGTAAGATGATTGATATAAGATGGGATGTCAGGACAAAGAAAATCAAGAATGGCTACATTAAGCACATAAGGGAATACCTTATCGAGGAAGACCCGTCTTTGGATATTTCGAGCTGATTTCTTTTGCAGGGTTTCCTGAAGTGCTTTTATTAGTTGTAGTTGCAGGGTTTGTGCCTGCTGGAGCGTTGCCTTTCTGTGTGCCCGGGGGCTGTTGGTAGACTTTTGTGATGTCTGTTTGCAGGCTTTTCCTTTTCTCGTCACCACCCTTGTCACGGGCTTCGTCCATGAGGTAGTTGTAAGCCCTTTTTGGAGAGAAACCTGTTGATCTGCCTGAACCTTGCGTCTATGTCAGTAAACATCATCTCCCTTTCCCTGTTGCTGCCTTTGTTGTAGATTTCCTCCAGCATAAACCTGTAGACCCTTGATGCTGAAAGGAACATCTCAAACTTGCAGAGCTCATCAAAAAGGCCGCAGCATATCTCAAACAGCCTGAGGTTTACCTTTTTCCTGTACGCTTCTGACAGGTTTTTGTACTCTTGCTCTATCAGGACAAAGTATTCCATGGTGCGGTGCATCTCATGGTTGTAAATAAGGCTTGATATCCTGGTTATAAGCTTCTCTATTTTTCCAAGGTAAACTTTGTTTTCCTCGTGCTCTCTCTTAATGGAGGTTATCTCCTGCCTTATTGAGTCTTCAAGAACGGAGTTTATTCTCTTTCTCTTGATGTAAAGGAGTATCTCAGAAAGGATGAAAAGCCCGACAAAGCAAACTGCACTTGCTATGAGTATGTTTACGAGCAGGCCTGGCATATGATAAGCCCACTGGTTTTTATTTTTTATACATTGTTCTTAACTAGAGAATGATAAGAAGAAAGAAGCCAGAACAAAAGGATTAGGCTCAGAAGCTAACTGTGCTTCCGGCTGAATCTTTTGAAACCTTTATTCTGTATTCAACAAGGCTTTCAATTTTGCTTTCGTGGCTGACTAAGATAACCTGCTTTATGCTTAACCTGTCCAGGACTTCCCTTACCCTATCCATCTGCTCTGTGGAGAAGCCGTCAGTTGGCTCGTCCAGAATTAAGATGTCTTTTGTGTTTATGCCTGAGATTACATCATTAATAACCTGGTTGAGGGAGAGCCTGTATGCGAGGGCAAGGCTTGTTTTTTCGCCCCCGGAGAGGTCGCTGATGTCTGCATCGTATCCGTTTTGCATGATTATCGGGGTAAATGTGGGGTCGAGCCTGACTTTTATGCTGTCGTCTTCGATAAGCATCTCGAACCATTCCCTGAATAGCGCATCAAACTCGTTGTAAACTCTTGCAAACAGGTGCTTTTCTATGTTTTCTATCATTGGGAGGAATACTTCTGATGACCAGGCAAGTATCTTCCTGCTTTGCTCCATGCCTGCCTTTGCTTTTTCCTTCTGCTCTATCTGCTTTTTTGCCTGCCCTGCTGTTTCTTCCTCTTCGCTGATTAGCTCCTGCACCATCTTTTCTTTTGAGGCCAGCTCGCTAAGGGCTTCTTTCTGCTTAAGGAACTCTTTCTCTATGGGCTCTTTTTCAGATATTTCTTTTTTTAGGGCTTCTTCTTTTTCTTTGAGGGATAATGTTGACTTATTAAGCTCTTTTATGCCTGACCTGACTACATCAAGAGACTTTTTAGATGTGTCCATCTGCTTTTGCTTTTCTGAGATTAATGCGGAAAGCTTTGAGTGCTCTGAAAATGCTTTAAGGGAAGACTCAATTTCATCAAGCCGTTTCCTTTTCTTTTCAAAGGGATATGCTTCTGCCTTGCTGGCTTCATTCTGGGTTTTCTGCAGGGCTTGCTTTAGCTCTTTCTCTCTTGAGAGGGCTTTTTCGTGGCTTTGGACTGCTTTTTTGAGCTGGTCCTTCTTCTCTGCTGCTACCAGGGCTTTCTCAACTTGCTTTGAGAGCTCGGCAACCTGGGCTGAGGCTTTTTCCTGCTCCTGCTTTAGCGCTGCGCGATCTTTTTCAAGAGTTGAGATTAATTCCTTTAGCTTTTTTGTTGCTTCCTGTGATTTCCTGCATATCTCCTGCTTATGGCTTTCCCCGACTGGCTGCTGGCAAAGGGGGCAGGAGTTAAGGGCTGAGATTTTTTCTGCAAGCTCTTCTTCCTTTTTTACCTGGCTCTTGGCTGAGAAAAGCTCTTTTTCTGTTGCTGTGAGCTTCTCGCTGGCCTGGCTTTCCTTTTTCTTTGCGTCTTCAAGGCTTTTTCTTGAGTCTTCCAGGCTTATGCTTTCAAGCTTTGAGAGCTGCTCTTTTGCGGTCTCGCGTTCTTTTTTTGCTGCTTCTGCCTCCTCGAGGCTTTTTTTGAGTTCTTTTTCCCTTTCCCTGAGCGTGGATTTTTTTGCAGCCATCTCTGCTGTCTCTTCGCTTATTTTCTTGTATTCTTTCCTTAGCTCTTCTTCAGCGGAATCCGGAATGGCTATCTGCTTTAACTTTGATTTTGAGTTTTCTATCTCTTTTTCAGCGGATTCTATTGACTGCCTTAGCTCGGCTGCCCTGGAGCCCAAGCCTGATGCCTTTGAGAAAGCTGATGCGAGCTCCTGCTGAAGCTTGCTTAATTCTTCTCTTTTTTTCTTTAACTGCTCAACCAGGGACTCTGATTTTTTCATCTGCTCTTTCTTTTCCCGGATGGCTTCCCTTGTTTCTGAAAGGGATTTTTTTCTCTCGCTAATCTTTTTCAGGAGCGACTTGAGCTCTTCCTTTTTTTCGCTGATGTCCTGGGTGAGGCCTTTGCTGTATTCGATTTTCTCTCTAAGGAAAGACCTTAATGCCTGTGAGTTCTCCTTTATCCTCTTGTACTTTTCTATCTGGAAGATTTTCCTGAAGGTGTCTATCCTTTCATCAGGGCTCATGCTGAGGATGTGCTTCATCTGCTCCTGGGGGGTGTATACTGTGAACCTGAAGACCGGGGACTTGGACTTTGATGCAAGCTCCCTGGGGTAATTCAGGATTTCAATTACCCTTGCCTTAAGCTCCTGGGGGGTGTATGTTTTCTTTTCTCCTTCCTCAATGATGTAGCCATTGGTTTGCCTGACTGCTGAGCTGGCTTTCTCCAGACCTCTCCAAATTATAATCTCTTTACAGTTAACCTCTATGCAGAGCTCAACTGAGCCTTTTGTTGCTCCCCTTCGCAACAGGGAGCTTCCTCTTACTGACTCTGAGCTGGTGCCTGTGCCAAAAAGGGCAAACTCTATTGCCTGGAGAATCGAGCTTTTGCCTGAGCCTATATCTCCAAGGAGAAGCGTCCTCCCTTCTGCAAACTCAACCTTTGTGGGCGATGAGTAGCTTCTGATGTTCCTTAGCTTGACATACCTGATTATCATGTTCAGAATGAAAATGGTTTTGAAAGAGAGTATTTAAATTTTGTTTAATATCTGGGCGGGAGAAGAGGGTGCTAAAGCCTGTCGATGATTCTGCTTATCTCGGAAAAGGAGCCTGCAAGGTAATCCGGGGCTGACTCTGCAAGCCTGTCCTCGTTGCAGAAGCCGCCTGTTATGCCAATGGTTACAATGCCTTTAAGGGCTGACATCTCAAAGATATCCTCATCAGTGTCGGTGATGAAAACTGCATCATTTTCGGAGAAATGAAATTTTTTCATTATTCTCCCTGCCTTTGCCACTTTATCCTTTATAAGGGAAGATTTTGAGACGTGGTCAAAATAATGCAGTATCCCTTTGCTTTTCAGGTATCTCTTTATAACAGACCTGAAATTATTTGAGATGATGAATAGCCTTTTTCCTTTTCTCTTTTGCTCTTCCAGGAATCTCTTAACTCCTCTTCTCAATGGCGGGGAAAAATCCTTGCTCAGCTCTGAGCGTGCGTAGGATACCATAAGAAGTGCCTTGAGCGGGCCTGGCTGGGCTTTCCTGAAGAGGGCATAAGGACGCTTTTCTTTCATCTGCCTGAAGTCCTCGAGTGTTTCTATGCCCTCAAGCCCAAACTTTTTCAGGCCTTTCTTTGTAAGCATGAAAGAGTATTCAACTGAGTCAGCGATGACTCCATCGAAGTCCAGGATGATATTGTTTCTCATTTGGCCTGACCTATTCTTTTTTCCCGGGTATAAAAGCTTTTCCTTAAAAAGAAGGCCCATATCACTAAGTTGCCTAAAGAAGCCTGACTCCGTTTCTCAATATCTCTTTAACAAGCGGATCCTTTTTATTCCTGTAAAAGTCACTTGAAAAATAATGCAGTTCTATTGCTTTCAGATACCTTGGCTCAGTTTTCTCAACCCGCCTGTTAATCTCCTTTTTTTCTCTTCTGGAAAGCTCGTCTGAGATGATGGCAATGTCTATGTCTGAATTATCGCTGAATACAAGCTTTGCGTAGCTTCCAAACAGGTATGCTTCAAGCCCTTTAAGGCTGGCAAGGAAAAAGACTAATTCTATGATTGAAAAATAAGCATCAAGCGGAATACTCTTCAGGCTTTTATGCTGTTCGGAAACCAGTTTTATAATGGCTTTTGTGTTTTCTTCATCAAGGCTTAGGAACAAAAGCCTTTTTTCCTTTTTGAGAAGCCCTGAATTCAGCAAAATCGAAAGGCCTTTGTCAAGGCTGACGTTGTTAAGCCGGGTTTTCTCCTGGACATCTTTCCTCAAGAACCTGGAACCAGGAGAAAGCGAAAAGACCGTAAGAATTTTTAGGATATCCTTATCAAAAAGCGGGGCTAGCATTTTAAAAGCTCGTTTATTTTTTCAAGGTAACTTAAAACCACAAGCTCATAAAATTCCTTTGCTCTTTTTTCGTATTCCTCCCGCATGTAGCTTGTGCCAGTATAATACTGAACTTTAACCCTGTCTTTTTTTGCTTCAGCCAAGTCGTTGGCTAAGCTTAGGAATTCCTTATACCCTCTTTCTATCAAGCTAAGGACTTCCTTGTTCCTAATTAATTCCCTTAAAGCCTTAATAGTAGTAGCATGCACTTCTAATTCAACTTTTATCCTGAATTTTTTTGCGAGCAGTAACTTGGTTATATCGTGCATTGCATAGTAACCTGAGATTATTGCCCAACGTGGAAACTCTGATAGGTTATACCTACAATGATTAAGGTTATCTTTGTAAGAATTAGAAAAAAAACTGACATACCTATCAAGTTCCAGTTCATTGACTCTGGTTAGCTTTCCCTCGTCCATCAAGGTTTCAATTTTTACCATAATTGTGGTAATATAACGGTTTTGTTTATATATTTTACTAAAAAAAAGGTATTTCTTTTTCTGAAATGCCGGTTTACATTATCTCGCCAAGCCGCTCCTTTAAAAACCCCAGAAGCTTCTCCGGGAAGATCTTCGGCCTGTTGTAGATGAGGTTTTCGAGTTTTTTCAGGAACTTGCTGTCGAATTTCTTATAGCCGTCCATGAGCTCTATGATTTTTCTCTTGAAGTCTGCAGGCTCATCTATCAGCTCGCTCATGCCCATAAACTCCAGCTTCATCTCATCTATAAAATCCTCTCTGGATGACTCTTCCTGCTTTCTGGCTTCTTTCCAGAACTTTTCGTATGAAAAGGAATCCTTGAGCGTGAGGATATCGTCCTCGCTCCTGCCTGCCTTTCGTGAGATTTCTGCCAGCACTTTCATGTGGAGGTCTTTGAGTATCTTCATCCTGTCTTCCATTTTGAATACGTCTGTCTTGCCCTCAAGGACAAGACCCATTGCAAACGGGCTTGGGAAGGGCAACTGTGCGTAGGAAACAGACACTTTCCCGTCCCTGATGCCTGAGAGGACTTTTTCTGCGCTTTCTATGTCCATAAGGTCTTCAAGGACTTCACGCTTTGCTTCCTTGAGTATGGGGAAGCCCGGGTAGTTTGCTTTGATGTAAGCAAGAAGGCTCTGGGAGGAGACCTGCTGCCTGGAAACGCTTTTGACATTCGCCTTGTACTGCCGAAGTATCATCAGGGACCTGACTGCGCAGTGCCTAAACCTTCTCCTCAAGACTTCTGTATTATCTATTGCTTTCTCCATCAGCTTCCTAATGTCCTGAAGCGCTATTGACTCCAAGGGCTTGCCGAGCACAAACTTATGCTCTGATGCTATGTAGAAGCCGTTGTCTGAGATGCCTATGTCAAGCTTTTTCTTGTTTTTTATGTGAAGGTACAGGGCAACTGCCCTTGAAAGAACGTCATTTACCCGCCTGCCAAAAAGTGTGTGGAAGACTGAAAAGTGCCTTTCTCCGTCAAAAAAGGACTCTACGACTATCTCTTTTTCTGATGGCACGATAGAGAATGCGTTCTGCTCGTAGAAGTATGAGTATATGGCTCTGGCGCTCTTCTCATCTAAATAGAGGTAATCGCGTATGAACTTTAGGCTTTTTTCCCTGCTTTCCTTTGCCTGGATTCTTTCCTTAAGCAACCTTCTGAATTTCCCGATGTCGTTTGCCAGCTCGAAGCTTAGGGGGAGCATCTCTGAAACCCAGCTCGGGATGGTGGCTGGCTTGTCGAGGTTTGCCCTTACCTGGGCGACATTCCCCCTGCTGTAAAGGAACTCGTAGGTTTTTCCGCCAAGCACAAATATGTCTCCCCGATGCATTCTTTCCAGGAATCCTTCATCTATGTAGCCAACAAGATGGTCTTTTATCTTTACCTTTACTCTTGCCTCATCCGGGATTGTGCCGATGTTTGTCATGTAGATGACTCTTGACATCTTTCCGCGGCTTTTTACTGTCTTGTCGTCAAACCTGAAGATTTTGCCGTAAACGCTTCTTTCTTCAAGTGAAACCTCCTCTCCTGAGAGGTACTTCAGGACTGAAATGAAATCTTCTCTCTTTAGCTGGCGGTAGGGATATGCCCTTCTTATGATGGAAAAGAGCTCATCTTCCTTGACTGCCTCGCTAAGTGAAAAACCAAACACCTGCTGGGCGAGGACATCCAAAGGACCTTTTGGAATGTGAAGAAGGTCTATCTTTTTTTCTACTGCATCTTTCAGGAGGATTGCGCATTCCACAAGGTCATCCCTGCTAAGGGTTACGAGCCTTCCGACTGTCTTGCTATGGAGCTGGTGGCCGCTTCTTCCGCATCTCTGGAGGGCGCGTGAGACTGATTTTGGGCTGGAAAGCAGGACAACTATGTCTATGTAACCAATGTCTATCCCAAGCTCGAGTGAAGTAGAGGAGACAACGCATTTTAGCCTGCCTTCCCTGAGCCTGCTTTCCACATCAAGCCTGTGCTCCTTGGAAAGTGAGCTGTGGTGGGCTGCTACGGACTCTCCGCTGTACTTTGAGGGGAACATGGACTGGAGCGTGTCTATAACCCTTTCTGTAGCGCTTCTTGTGTTGGTAAAAATTAGGGTTGTCCTGTGTTGCTGGATGATTTCGTCAAGGAGCTCGTATAACTTAGTCCTCTGGGTATGGTAGTCAGTGTATATGTAGTCATCAACTGGGCTGGCTACTTTCAGGTCGGTGTCTTTTATGAACTGGACATCCACAATCCTGCAGTCTTTTTCTGTGCCGTCTTCGTGGTAGCCTACAAGGAACCTTGCAATCTCATCAATCGGGGCTACTGTTGCGGAAAGCCCGACCCTGCAGATGGAGTTTGAGCAGAGCCTGTCAAGGAACTCCACTGCCAGGGAAAGGTGAGAGCCTCTTTTGTTTTCTGCTATGGCGTGCACCTCGTCCATAATGA
>CAYUJZ010000019.1:1402-5361 GCA_964445165.1 uncultured Methanosarcinales archaeon | reverse complement strand
GAAAGGTGAGAGCCTCTTTTGTTTTCTGCTATGGCGTGCACCTCGTCCATAATGAGCCATTCAACATTGCTTAGCTTCTCTCTGAACTTTTTGCTTGCGAGCATTATGGAGAGTGACTCAGGGGTTGTGATGAGAATGTGCGGGGGCTTTCTCAGCATTGCCGCCTTTTCTTTTGCGTCTGTGTCCCCTGTCCTGGTGCCAACCCTGATAAGATGCTTTTTTCCAAGGATTTCCTCTATTTCTTTCAGCGGCTCTTTAAGGTTGTGCTCTATATCATAGCTAAGGGATTTAAGAGGGCTGATATAGACGCAGTAAACCTTATCCTCAAGGATGCCTTTCTCAGCGGAATCAACCAATTCGTTTATTACTGAGAGGAAAGCTGTAAGTGTCTTTGTTGCCCCGGTAGGTGCTGAGACGAGAACGTTGTTTCTTGAGTTGACTTCAAGTATGCCGTAAAGCTGTGGGAGCGAGAACTCCTTGAACTTTGAGAAGAACCATTTTTCAACAGCAGGGTGAAGGATTTTTCTCACTGCCTTTTCATCATCCGGGCTTTCTTTCCTGATTATCATCCTGATTTAGCAAAAAGCGGATTTTTGCCCTGCTTAAAAAGCTTGTTAAAGATTGGAAAATATTAGAAAAAGAGGAAAAAGGAAAATCAAAGAATCTTACCTGCTGTTCCTGATTGTAATCAGCTTCTGCTTAAGCTCATGCCTGCCGAAGATCTGGTTGTGAAGGTAAGGCTTTAGGAGCCATCGGTTTTCCCTTGAGAAGAACACAAGAACCAGGTCCCTGTTTGAGCAAAGCGAATCCCATGATGAGCAAACCTCTTCAATAGAGTCCAGGGAATCATGAAGGATTATATACTTTGGAAGGTATTGAGAGGAAAGCTCCCCCAGCATTCCTGAATTCCTCAGAATAAGAATCCTGTACGTGCTGCTTGCTGTGACTGCCTTTAAAAGCGAAAAGCCTTCGCTCTCAGTTTCTGTAATAATTTCCTGAATTTTGTCTTTTGCTGAATGGAGGTAGCATAAATAACTCTTTGCCTCGTCGCAAAAGGTAGTTTGTGCGGTTGTCATACTACATAAGGGTAGTTACAAACTTTAAAAATCTTTTGTTATGACTTTTGCTGGATACAAAGAGACAAGCCTAAGAAAACAGAATCTTTTATAAATTGCGCAACTTTTTGCTATATGCATGATAGATGAAGACAGAAAGATTGTTGTGGATTTCAAGACAATCAAGGCCCTGAGCGTAGATGCAAGGCTTAACATAATCAGGGCTATTTCTGGCAAGCCAAAAACCCTGACTGACCTTTCTGATGAGCTTGGGCTAGCTGCCTCCACAATAAAAGAGCACCTTGAGTCGCTTGTGCAGGCCGGGCTGATTGAAAGAGAAGAAACTGACAGGAAATGGAAGTATTACTCCCTGACCAGGAAAGGGCAGAGAATAATCGGAAAAAGTGAGACCAGTGCGGTTTTCCTTCTGTTCACGAGCATCTTCTTTGCGATTGCAGGGTTCGCCGGCTTGCTTGTAAGGTTTCTTTCAAGAAGCGCGCCTGGGAAAATGCTTGTAAGAAGTGCTATGCCTGACACAATGGAGATTCTTGAGACAGGTATCATGGAAGAAAACGCTATGCTAGCTATGGATGCGGCTGCTGAGCCAGTGGCAGCGGCAGGGGCTGGCTTTTCCTGGCTAGCGACGCATCCGGGCTTTATTGCTGCTACACTTTGCATCTCGGGCATTCTGCTAGCTGGGTTTTTCGTGCTAAGGCTGAAAAGAAAGTGCAACATTCAAAGAGAAGAGAAAAACAATTAAGTTTTTAAGTGCCTTATCTTTCGAGTTTTCATTGCAAATGGGCAGATATAAGATAATTGACGGGATTACTTCTGATGTAGGGTTTGAGGCAGAAGGAAAAAGCCTTGACGAGCTTGCAGAGGCCTCTGCCAAAGCTTTGTTTTCCATTATCTGTGATGTTTCAAAGGTAGGCAGGAAGAAAAAAGCAGAATTTGAGATAATGGCAGAAAACCCTGAGATGCTGCTTTACGACTTTCTTTCCAGGCTGGTGGCTGAGTCTGACATTAATGATATGTTTTTTTCCGGGCTTGATGTTTCAATTGATGAAAGAAAGGAATCGCTCTTACTGAAATGCACCTGTTTTGGGGAAGATAAAAGCAGGGAGAAGTCCGGCGCTATGGTTAAGGCAGTTACCCTGCACCAGTTCAGGCTGATGGAAGAGGATGGAAAATATTTGCTGAGGGCTTACGTTGATATCTGAAAAGAACGACAGGCTGATTATAGGACACGCTGCGGAGATTGAATCCAGCTCGGATGAACCTGAAGAAGCCAGGGACAGGTTCTTCCTTAAGATGATCCTGGGAATCCTGCTTGTTGCGCTGCTGCTTTTCTATATTATACCGCTTACTGCAATCCCAAGGGTTGTGCAGCCTCGGGATATTCCAACGCTTGATGAACTCAGGGAAGATGGGTTTCTGGAGTTTGAAACGTACTCTGTTTCTGGAAGCCCAACCGAAAAGCTGCTTTACTATAAAAGCACTGCTTTCTCTGAGATAAAGGGGATTGCAAGCTATGTTGCATCAAGGTCCTGTGCTGAGACGGACACTCTTTGCTATGCAAAGGCGCTATATTACTTTGCAAGAGACAATGTACAATATATCTCAGACCCGCACAGGACAGAGTATATTGAAAGCCCGCAGGAAACCCTTAAGGCTGGCTCTGCTGACTGTGATGGGTTCGCTGTTCTCTTAGCTTCCCTGTACCATAACATAGGAATAAGCTCCAGGTATGTTATTGTGAAAAACCACATTTTTATCCAGATTAGGGTTCCTGATGCGCCCAGGAGATATATCGGAAATGACGGTTATATCCCGCTTGACCCGACATGCAGCTGGTGCAAGTTTGGAGAGATGCCGCCGTCTAACCTTGGAGAATGGAGCTATCTCGGATGAATTTTCACCTCTTTGATTTTCACCTCTTTGAAATTGTAAAAAAATCATAAACTTTTTATATACTAAGATTTTTTAACTTGAGCAAGGGATAATTATGGCAAAAAAACAACGCTTAAACTACAAGCTGATCTCGCTTGTCCTGTTCGTTGCTATTATCGTGATTCTGCAGGTGAAGTTCAATGCCTATGACAGGATTTTTTCTGGCGAAAGAATAACAGAAAAGGGAGAAACTGACATTGTAGTCGCTACTGTGAATAATGAGGCAATATTGCTTTCGGATGTTGAAACAATTTATTCTACGCTCGCTCCTGGAGAGATGATTTCCAAGGAAGAGGTGCTGCTGCAGCTGATAAACCAGACGGTCCTTGTCTCCAGGGCAAAGGAGATGGGAATTGAGATTGAAGACTGGGAGATATCTGAGCTGATGAGCCAGTACAAGCTTTTGTTTGGAGGAGAAGAGCAATTTAACCAGATACTGAAAGAAACTAACCTGACTGAAGAAATACTTAGAAGGTCCCTTAAGAACCAGCTTTTCATATCGAGGCTTTTCGAGGAGTTGTACTTTCCATTTATTGAGATAGGGGATGAGGAAGTTGAGCAGTTTATTGCGCTCTACTTTGCAGATGAGGAAGACTTTGAGCTTGACAATGAAACGCTCTCAGAGATAAGGGTTTTTCTGAAGGATATGAAGAAGGAAGGGGTTTTTATGGAGGTTCTGAATGAGGCCCTTATGGAAGCTGAGATTTTTTTGCTGTACGATTTTGAGACCGGGCAGAAAATTGAGAAGAAGCTTGTAATAGAGGAAGTGCCTGAACAGCCCGTTATTGAGCCTATCGTTATCTCACCGGATGAAGTTGAATGGGTTGTTGTCGATGAAGAAGAGATGGAAGATGAGATAGAGGAGGAAGAAGAAATAAAAGAAGAGGAAACAGTGGAAGAGGAATCTGAGGAAGAAGACGAGGAGGAGCTTTAAATATTCCCCTCTTATTTTAT
>CAYUJZ010000019.1:0-1302 GCA_964445165.1 uncultured Methanosarcinales archaeon | reverse complement strand
TAAAAAAAACAATGGTTGAAAAAAATGGCTAAACCCAAAGAAAAGGAGAAATCTCCAATTGATGTTGAGATTAAAGAGCCTGAGGCTAAAAAAGAGGCTCAGGAAAGCCCGCCTGCAAAGAAGAAAGCCGGTGCTTCCCAGAAAAAAGGAAGAAAACACGTTGCCCAGGGCAGGAAAGGATTTAATGCATGGGCTTTTATTGCGCTCGTGCTGGCAGTTATTGTTGTTGTGCTTCTTGCATACAACCCTGGAGAAAGGCCGTATGTCGAAGAGCCGCCTGCTGTTGATGATGTGCCGGTCGATGAGAGTCCTGTAGAGGAAGTGCCTGAAGAAGTGGAACCAGAAGAAGAAACAGAGGTGCCTGATTATGTATTCACAATAAATGTGACAGAAGGGGCCAATATCTCGCTTATCGAAAGGTTTATAGATTATGAAGCTATCTGGTTCAGCGAGCCTCTGGACGAGCAGGGCTACTGGGAAACTAAAGAAGGTGATGCAGGAGAGTATTATGCTGATGTGGTTATGACCGCTGATGGGGATGTTATTGAAAGAAAGATTCTTATCATAGTTAATGAGGCACCAGCAGAGGATGAGATAGAGGAAGTCCCTGAGGAAGGGGCTGAAGAAGCAGAAGAAGAGACAGTTGAAGAGGAAATAGAAGAGGAAGATGATTCAAATATAATTCTTGAGCAAGGGATAATTGAGGTTGAATAAGATGGGAAAATCCAGGAAAAGACGAGAAATGATGCATGGAAATACAGAAAAAAAAGAGCACTCTGACTCTGGAAAGGCGAGGAAGAATGTTGGCAAAAAGAAATTAAAGCCAAATTACTGGGCAATCATTTCCATTGCTGAGTTTATTATTATAATCTTTCTTGTTGCATACAACCCGGGCGGGGAAAGCCCTGACAGGGCAACAGGCAGGACTCCTGAGCCAATTGTTGAAAAGCAGGCTTCTGTTGAGGTCTTTCTAATGAGCTACTGCGGCTACGGAAACATGGCGGAGGAGATGCTTTTTGATGTTCACCAGGAGGTTGGGGATGCTGTGGAGATTATCCCCAGGTATATTTATTATGACAGCCTGTCAAGAGGAGCCGGGCCTGACTACTGCATTGAGGATGAGGAAGGAAATACCTATTGCTCAAAGTTTGGTATCCAGGACCTAAACCAGGGAATCAGGGAGGAGTGTGTTTTCCTTGACTTTGGAACAGAAGACTGGTTTGAGTTTGCGCTTGAGATGAACACGAGGTGCAATGCAAGGAATGCTGACACCTGCTGGGAGCCTGTTGCTGAGGAGCTTGG
>CAYUJZ010000018.1:12789-23145 GCA_964445165.1 uncultured Methanosarcinales archaeon | reverse complement strand
ATTGACATTTTTTTGCTTCATCTCCCTATTAGGTTAAGAATTTTTCGGAAAATACAGCATGAAGCGATTAAAGTGATGATAGCTTCCTATGTATAAGGTTCAGGTCATCATAAATCCTTTGCTTGGACTTCTTGTCCAGCTGCTGGTAAAGCGAAAGCATCTTGATGTACTTTTCCTTGGCCAGGGAAATATCGTCTGCGGATATTTTCTTTTTTGGGGAAAGCAGCATATTTGTCTCTTCAATTAGGTTTGCAAGCTTTGTGTATTCAGGCGGCTGCTCACCCTTTTTTTTCGGCTTTTTTCTTCTGATGGCTCTTGCAGTGCTTATTCCTAAGTCCTTCTTTCCCATAAAAGATTGCAGCACAACCAGGGCTATCAGCAGCACAAGAAGCCAGGAAACCAGCAGGGAAGCCTGAAACAGGACTTCTGAAAAGGCCGAGCCTTGCACTATCACCTGCCTAAAAAGGTACTCTGAAAGGCTAAGGGGGTTTAGCCTCATGACATTCTGGATTCCCTCGGAAAAGCCTTCTATCGGAAAGATAATTCCTGAAAAGATTACAAGGAACAGCGACACAAGTATGGCTACTGTTGAAGAAGACTCTTCTGAAGACAGAGAGTTGCCTATGAGAATACCGATAATTATGAACACCGATGCTGAAAGGAACGCTATAAAAAGCACAGCAAGAAGCGAGCCAATGCTTGCTATAGAAGATGAAAATGCAATTGAAATAATTAACAGCACAATAGCCACCTGCACAAAAAGCACTATCAAGGTTGTAAGATAGCTGCCAAAGCCAAAGACAGATTCCCTGGTTGGGGCTATCATGTTTCTTATGTGCGCACTTGAGTTCTTCTCTATCTGCATAAGCGTTGAAGAGATAACTATGCCAATAAACATAATGATCATGGCAAGCATGGTTGGGAACAGGATAGCCATGGATGTCTTTTCCTGTACAACAGGCATAATCTCAGTCTTGAAAGGCTCTGTTATCTGCTCTCTGGAAAGAATCCTTATTTCATTCGCGTGGGCTTCTATGTCGTTAAGTGATTTCTGCACGCGGAAGATATCTGAAAGCATATTGGTTATTTCCTGCTTGCCTGAGAGCATGTAAGAAAGCGACCTTTCTTTCGAGGATTCTATGGATTCCAGGAGGGATTTAAGCTCATCAATGCTCTTTTCAACCTCTGCAAGATGCCCGGAAAGGGCTTCCACTGAAGCAGAGAGTGACTGCCTGTCTGAAGTTACTGCCTGAATGGAAGAATTGATGTTCTGGAGCATATCGGTTATTATTGGGTTAAGCTTTGCAGAAACCTGAGCATTGTTAAGGCCTGCTACTGCTGACTGGAGGCGGTTCGCTGAAGACTGGACTTCCTGAAATTTCGTAAGAGACCTCAGGGAAACCACATCAGACTTCGTCTTTACATCTGTAATCGAGTTCCTGAATTCTGTTATCCGGAACTGGCTGAAATCATAAACCGGGTTAATGATATCCAAAAAGGATGATGCTGTTGTAAGGGATGTTGAAAGCTTATCGTTCAGGCTGGCCAGCCGGTTTACAACAGGCTTCCCATCAGAGATCTCTGCTGTTGTAAAGGTTATGAAGTCAAGAAGAGTGCCCACTAAGTCCCTCGAAACCTCCCTCATCTGATCTTCTGCCTGGGTAAAAAGTATGTCTTTGATAATCCATGCAAGGTTAATCTGCGAGTAATCCACATAGAAGTTAATGAAGCCCTCGTAGTCCCTATCCACCCTCAGGCCTTCTGAAAAAACAACGCAGGCGTGGGTTGATCCCATTCTTACAGAGTTTATGCATTCGTTTTCCGAGTCGATTTTGTCAACAACAAAGCCTTCCCTTCTGAGAGAGTTAATGTAAGAGTTTGAAAGCGAGCTGTAAGCGGGACTGTAAACCCCAACAGTTATGCTGAACCGCGTCTGGCTGTCTAATGCCACGCCGGACATGAAGATAATAATAAGAGGCCCTATTAGCATAAGAAGAGAAGAAAGCTTGCTTCTCATAAGAAGCTTCAGGTCCTTTTTTATCACTTCGGCTACCCTTTTCATTTTCTATCCTTTGCCTTCTTAAATAAGCTCAAACATCTCCTCTAGCGGCGGCTTTCTTAGCCTGACATCAATTATCTTTTCTTTGTTGCTGTCAAGAATTGAGATGAACCTTTTCAGCGAATCGTGACCATTCTCAACAAGGAAAATCAGCGAGTTCATCTGCTTGATGTGCTTCCGTATCTTTATGTGCTTGTCCTTGTATGCATCGTTAATGACTTTTTCATAATTTCCCGGGATAGACTCAACGACAACCTGATCATAAAGGCTGATCTTCTCCCTTATCTCTGTCGGTGTCCCAACAGTAACAAGGCTTCCTTCATGCAGAACCGCTATCCTGTCGCAGATATGCTCGAGGTCATTAATAAAGTGCGAGCAAAGGACGATTGTTTTGCCTTTGTCATTGATTCTTTTTGTAAGAAACCAGATTTCCTTCCTAAGCAGCGGATCAAGCTCGCTTGTCGGCTCATCAAGCATGAGAATCAGGGGATTATGAATTATCGAGATTGCCATATCCAGCCTTTTCTGCATCCCGCCTGACAGCTCTTCCGCAAGCTTATCCTTATGCTGCTTCAGCTCAAAAAGGTCGACGAGAATGTTTATCCTTTGCTGGAGAAGCTTTTTTTTAACTATCATCATATGGCCAAAGAAGCTCAGGTTTTCCTTAACAGTCAGCTTGCTGTAGAAAGAGGGGCGCTGGGTTGAAAAGCCAACATGGGACCTAAAGTAATCCAGGTAATCAAGCACTGGCTTAAACACATAATCGCTCTTTCTCTTGTGTGAGAAAAGAACAGTTCCTGAAGATGGCTTTATCAAACCGAGCAAAGCCATAAGAAGAGTGGTCTTGCCTGAGCCAGAAACACCCACTATGCCTAATATCTCTGACTTGTGGACAGAGAGATTTATGTTGTTCAGAATGCGGTTCTCGCCAAAATAAACGCTAAGGTCTTGGGCCTTAAGGATTACTTTTGAGTCCATAGCGTGCTAACTATATCTTGTCTTTTAAAAAAAGTTGTAATCATTATAAAATAAAGAACGGACAGAAATAAGCCGCCTTCTGTTGCTGAAACAGCATGCACGCATTTGACTTAGCGGGTAAACCTTGCACCCGGAGGGCCTGGCATCTCATCCTTTCCTGTGAGCAAGCTCTGCCTGTTATCTCCCTAAAAAAGGTTCAAGCGCATCATTGCGGGCACAGGCGGTTTTATTTCTTTCCAGTTGCCATGCCTGTTAAGCATGCCCCTTTCAGGGCCTCTCAAAAGGTGGGCGGACTTTCCTCAGTTAAAAACCGGAAGCGTGCTATCTGTCCGTTCAGCCTAAGGTATTGGAAACAGGCTTATAAGCTTTTTCAAAAAGCCTTCCCCAGCATTTTTATGCCGAAAAATTTTCGAAATGTTTTAATAATCTAAACCTTACCCCTGAAGCACCATGAAGGTGATAACTAAAGATGAAATCGACCTGAATCCTCACATTTTTATCAAGGATTTTCTTCAAGGAAAGGTTGCCGTTTACCCGACAGACACAATATATGGCCTTGGTGCGATTGCAACTGACAACAATGCTGTCAAAAAAATCAGGGATATTAAGAAAAGTAGCATGCCTTTCTCGGTAATGGTGCCTAGTGTGGGCTGGATTCGCGAAAACTGCCATGTCAACGAGGAAACGGAGGAATGGCTGAATAAGCTACCCGGCCCCTTTACCCTCGTTTTAAAGCTTAAAAAAAAGACAAACATATCTGGCTATGTGAACAACGGCCTGGAAACCATCGGAGTGAGAATACCTAACCATTGGATGCAGAGAATCGTTAAGGAAATTGGAACTCCAGTGGTGTCTACTGCTGCAACAAGGGCTGACGGAAGCCTGATAGAAGAACCTGAGGATGTGGATGACCATCATAAAAAGCATATTCATTACTTTATCAATGAAAGGCTCATGCTGAGAAAGCCGTCTATTGTTGTTGACCTTACCAAGGACACAGCCTCTATTCTGAGAAAATGAGAATCCTTGCTGCTGGAGACCTGCATGGTGACATTTCGCTTGCAAAAGAGATTTCTGAAAAGGCTCACAAAGAGAGGGCTGAGCTGATTGTTTTATGCGGCGACTTAACACATTTTGATGACTCTCCGAAAGGATTCATCAATGAACTAATAAAAAACAGGCACAGGGTGCTTTTTGTTCCCGGGAATCACGATTCTGAAGCCACTGCGGACTTTTTTTCAGAAGCATACAGCATAAGAAACCTCAACAAAGGGCCTGCTGTTTATGGCAATTTTGCTTTTGTCGGGGCAGGGGGCGCTTGCGTGGGGCCCTTCCCCACTTCAGAATCAAAGTTAATGTATACCCTGGAAAAAAATTTCAGCCGAGCCGAGCCGTTTTTAGGGCTAAAGAAAATCTTGGTCACGCACACACACCCGGAAGGAACCTTGATGGAAAGGCTTACCGACTTCTTTAAAGGGAGCAAGGCACTGAAGCAGGTTATTAAAAAAATGCAGCCCGATGTTGTTTTGTGCTCACATGTTCATGAAGCATCCGGGATTGAAGAAAAGATTGGAAATACAAAAGTCCTTAACGTAAGCAGGGTCGGGAGAATCGTAGACCTTTAGCATAAAAGACGATAAAGCCTACCCGGAAAATGAAAAGGTTAAAAAACCTGCCTTTACTTTACAATAACCATGGCTGAAGATGAGATTACCATAACGTATGAAACGCTTTTTGATATTCTCAGGAATGAAAAAAAAACCTCGACTGTTCAGCTGCTGCCGCAAAACTTTTTTAGCGAAGTCCTTTCTTATATTGAAGAAAAGTACCAGTCGCTAATAAAAGGCAAGACAGAAGACCTTTTCATCTCAATAGACAAGGAGAAGCACTTAAGAGAGCTTAACAACCTGAAGGCAATAATCAGGGAAATTATTGAGCGAAGGACAAAAAAGATAATTGACCTTGCCCAAATCTCTGTCAAGGCTCAGGAGCCGGCAGACGAGTTAAAGAACCTTCTTGCCGAAGAGCAGGTTTTGTACAGGCACCTGAGAGATGTGCTTGAAAGATACAAGAAAGGCGTCTCTGACAAGCTAATAAACTTAAGCAGGCCGGACTTTTTGCATGCTCAGCAAAGCACGCAAGAGAAAAGCGAAGAGGAAAAAAGCGAAGACAAGTTTGTGCTTGTAAGAATTATCAGCCCTGTTCCAAGGTTCATTGGCCCTGACCTCAAGATATACGGGCCTTTTTCTGAGGAAGAGATAGTAAAAATGCCAAAGGACATTACAGATGTGCTTATCAGAAAAGCGAGGGCTGAAAAAATAGATATAAAATAGGCATTAACTAGCTTTAGGGTTTAGCCAAGTGCATAAGCCTTTTATATAATAAGCAAATGCTTTCTCTATAAAAGCGCTGAAAAGGCAAAAAAGGAGGATGCGAAAATGAACTGCCCGGGATGGTTTATGGGATTTGACTGCTTTTTTGACTTGGTTGGCTCGCTGGTATTGCTACTTTTAGGGATTTACAGCCTTAAAATCAAAAGCATAGCTGCAGGAAAAAGGCCGCATATGTTCTTTCTTGCCTTTATTCTTATGTCGGGGTCTTATCTTGTAAGGATATTTAAGAATATCAATATTTATTTTCCTGTTATAAGAAGCTTTAATGTCCTTGGGATGGAATTTACATATGAAAGCTACAGGATAATCCCGCTTATTGCACCGGTCAGCTTTGCAAGCAGGTTTTTATTCCTGCTTGGGCTATTCATTCTTTACTTCCTGATAACCAAGTCCAGGGAGAAAAGGCACCTTCCCTTTATGATTTACATGCTTCTTGTGTTGACCTACCTTGTTTCGTTCAGGCAGGTTATATTCTACCTGACTGCCGCATTCCTTTTTGCGCAGGTGGCTGTTTTTTACTCAAGGAATACAAAAAAGAGCAAAACCCTCTTCCAGAAAATTTTGCTTTCCGGTTTTGTAATTCTTACTGTGGCACAGGTGTTGTTCCTGTTTTCACATTTCTTCAACGCCCTCTATGCGCCTGCTGCAATGGTTCAGTTTGCAGGATTCCTGCTGATTCTTATTGATTTTATACTGCTTATGAAGGCAAAATGAGAAAAAGAGAAAGAATGGAAATTGTATATGACATCCTTTTTTCCATTCTTAACAGGAGCGGCAAAATTAAGCCAACCCAGCTGATGACAAAAGCAAACCTTTCTTATAAAATGATGAACGAGTACCTTGATGACCTTGTTGAAAAAAACCTTGTTGCCAAAACAAAAAGAAACCAGCGCCACTACCTTGAAATAACAGATAAAGGCAGGGATTTTATTGAAAAGGCTATGAGAATGAAAAGGTTTAAGGAAACTATCGGCATTTAAGCGCATCTCTTCCATACATTGCCCGGCGTATCAAAAACTGTCTCTGGCTCATGCAAAAAAGCATTGAATTCTCCGTCTTAAAAGCGAAAATTTTAAATAAGAGCGGGGAGAAGCAGCTAATGGTGGTATTATGGCCAAGAAAAAAGTTTTGAAATATACTCTGAACAAGAGAAGAAGAGAAAAGACCTTTCTGGTCCCGGAGAGGGCAATTAACCTGAAGCTTGAGACCCAGAGGCCTTCTAAAAGCAAGGGCAGGCACATCGTAAAGGTCTCGTACCTGCCAAGCAGAAAAGAAGGGGTAAAGAGGAGAGTCAAGCTTATCACTGTTCCAAAAGGGGCAGAGTTGCTCAGGATTGCCTAAATTTTGAAAAGCTTTATATTTTACCTCTTTTTCTTTTTTACTTAAAAATGAGGAAAGTTGCAATCATTAACCTAAAAGGGGGTGTCGGAAAAACTACCTCAACGATAAACATCGCATTCGCTCTTGCTTCAAAAGAAAAAAGAGTGCTTCTCATCGATCTTGACCCGCAGGCAAACCTTTCATTAAGCCTGTTTGCTGCCGGGAAAAAAACTGCTTACGACCTTCTGATTAATGAAGCGCACGTTTCAGAGTGCATAATCAAATACAATGAGAATGTAGACATTATCCCGAGCAAAGACTTGGACAAGGCTGAGCTGGCAATGGCCGGGCTGCCAAACCGGGAGAATATACTGAAAAAGGCGCTTGAGCCAGTTTTCAATTATGATTTTGTTTTTATTGACTGCCCTCCGTCAAACAGCCTGTTAAACTATAACGCCCTGCTTTATGCCAGCGAAGCGTTCGTGCCTGTGTCAACAGATTACCTCGGAATATCCGGGCTAAGAAAAGTGATTGAGATGGTTGAGTCTGTAAGAAAGGCTTTTGGCCATCCTTTAAACATAACCGGAGTTATCCCAACCATGTTTGACCAGAGGAGCAGGGCATGCAAGGAAAGCCTTGCTGAGATAAAAAAAGGCTTCAATGGCGAGGTGCTGAGTGAGGTAAGGGTAAACTCCACGCTTAAGGAAGTGCCGAAAAAGGGAGTGAGCATATTTGAGTACGACAGGAAATCAAGGGGAGCAAAAGACTACATGAAAATTGCCGATGAGATTCTTGACAGCAGGTTCCAGTATTTCTAAAGGCCAGAGCTGGCAACTGGCTTTTGTTTTATGCAAATTCGGCATTTTAAAATATTATGAGTTGTTCCTGCAGGTGCAGGGCTGAAATGGAAATAAAATGCGTTTTCTGCAAGGGGAGGCTGTACTGCGGGCGCAAGGTGTGCCCAATCTCGATAAAGATAAAAGCAAGAAAAAAGTCCGAGAGTGCATTAAAGAAAGATTTTTTTGGGAAGTCTCCAAATATCTTTGTAGGAAGGTTTGGCTACCCTGATGTTTCTGTTGGGTTTCTCTCTTCGGAAGAATACAATAAGCATGATGAGCCTAAAGAATGGAGCAGGGAGAAAACCCCAATTGACAAGATTATCCAGCTTAGGTCTGAGCTGGTAAACTCCAGGCTCAGGATGAATGTTAAGGAGAGCATGAAAAAAAACAGGATAAATGAGGCAAAGGAAGAGGTCGCTCTTGCAAGGAAGCCTGTTGACGTTGAGGTGAGCCTTAAAAAAATTCCTAATTTCAGCATGAATTTCAATGATACCATTACTCCTTTTGGGCCAAGCGCAGGCCTGGAAAAGATAAGCGTTGCCCAGAACCCAAGGATTCCCTATAAGGTTGACAAGATTATTTCTGATGAGGTTAAGGCAAGCGATGCTATTGCCTCGCTAAAAAAGAGGTATGATGTGTACTATCTTACCAAGGTTCTATCCTCTGGCAGCTTGGGAAGGGTTGCCTCAAGAAAGTTTGTGCCGACAAGATGGGCAATAACAGCCACTGATGACATTGCGGGGAAAGAGCTGGCAAAAGAGCTGGCGAAGTATAGGCATATTGAGGAATGCAGGTGCTTCTTTGGAATGGAATACGGAAACTTTTTTTTTGTGCTTATGCTTCCCGGAGAGCTCTCATATGAGCTCTTTGAGGTTCCTGTCCCGCAGGCTGGCACAAATATAATGTATGGGACAAACTATGAAAGCTTCTTTGGGAGAAAGGAATACGCAACAGAAACTGCAGGGGGATATTATGCGTCCCGGCTTTCTGTTTTTGAAAAGATGCGCGAGATGAAAAAGCAGGCCAGCGTTATCGTGGCCAGGCTTATCACAAAAGACTATTGGGCTCCTTTGGGGGTTTGGGTGGTCAGGGAAACTGTAAAGAAAGCCCTTGAAAACAAGCCTGTAAGATTTTCCGAATGCGAACTGGGCATTTTGTTTATTCAGAAATATTCAAAAAAGCATTTCTCAACCGACATAAAGAAAGTTTTTGAAAACAGCAGGATTCTCAAGGAGAATAAGGAGCAAAAAAGGCTTACTGATCGTTTTGGCTCTCAATAGGAGATAATACAGCAACATGTGGAAAAAAGAAAGATTTAAAAGAAAGCAGGCATAAAGAGCAATTCATGAACAAAGACGACCTTAAGGAGTATGAAGAGTTCCTGAAGAAGAAAGACGAGATTATTAAAAAAATTGAAAGCGAGAAAAGAGAAATCAAAGACAAGACATACCAGGTTTTTGATGATATTGAAAAAGCGATAAAAGAAAGCAATGTTGAGGCTGCTGCAAAAACAAGGGACATCGAAAAAAACCAGCATCTGCCTATTATATTTTTCAATATTTTTGCAGTGGTTTGGGGGCTGTTTACCTTTAAAAAGGAGCTTTTGAAAGAGGCTTATATTGTTCCGGGAATCAAGCGAAAGATGCTGATATACACGCTCGCTTCTACACTTATCTCGCTAAGCCTGGCGCTAAATTACTTTCTTCGCCTTAAGGAGCCAAGCCTTCTCATAATAGCTGGATTCAACCTGGTTCTTGGCCCCTTTGCAATGCTTATCTTAATCATTGCTGCTACTTACCTGATACAGACTTTCTTTTTCCTTTTCTCCGGGCTGAAAAAGCACCGGGAAATTGAGAATTTGCTAAGTTACCTTGCATTGGTTTTTGCTTTACTGGTTGTGCCTTCAACCATTTTTTTTAGCCAGCTCTTTACTATTGCGGCTTTTGGTATCTTCATTGTGTGGGCAATAGCGGTCATGATGTTTGCAACATCAATGATGTTCGGGATAAAAAAATGGGAAAGCCTTATATCTATCCTCGCTTTCTTTGTTTTTATGCTCGCAATTTGGTTCGGGTTAAAAATTACGGCAGTTGAGCTTCAATGGAACTTATTATTCAGCTTGGGATGGTAATAGGGATAATTGCCCTGGCTTTTTTTCTTTTTGAGAAGGTCGCCAAGGTATTCCTAAGGGTAATTATAGTAATCTGTGCCCTGTTTTTCATAATCTCCTCGATAACCCTTTTCAGCACATATAGCCAGCTCAGGGAGATGGATAGTGATGAAGGCGTCTTTGCTGCCCTGGAAAAGGACGGCGATATTGCTGCGCTTTTTTTCATAAAAGGGGAAGTGTTTGAGGCTTTTGATGAGGAAGAAACGCTCAGGTTTGGAGATTCCCCCGAGGATTTCGGAGAGAAGAAAGACCGGAAGATTGTTTTGAAGGAAGGAGCGCTGTGGCAATTCAACAAGAGCAGGCAGCAGGTTGTCGAACAAATTTACGATGAGCCTTCTTATGAAGAAAGGAGCAGAATGCTTAAAGAGGAATACTTTAGCTTCATTGATGAAACGAGCTTTATGCAAATGAGCTACCTGTATTTCAGCAAGAATATAATGATAATCCCTGAAAGAAGGTTTTTGAGGGCGTGGCTGGTTGAGCGCCCGATGGCGTGGGCCTCGGGAATATTTGCAAGGGTGAAATGATGGGCTTTTTCGGGAAGATTTTTAAGAAAAAGGATAATTATGATGACCTAGACCTGGATGACTTTAAGAG
>CAYUJZ010000018.1:0-12689 GCA_964445165.1 uncultured Methanosarcinales archaeon | reverse complement strand
AGCCAGCAGCCCCGCCAGCCTTACTACCAGCACCAGGAGCAGCCTGCACAGCAAGCCGGAAGCATACAAAAGGAATTTGAGATAATCAACTCCAAGCTGGAGATGCTAAAGGTTCTTCTTGAAAGCATCAACCAGAGGCTTTACGCACTAGAGAAGCAGAATGAAAAGAGACGATTTTGAAAAATTCCGCTTCTTTGCTGTTTTGGCTTTTGTTGCCCTGACAGACCAGGTGCTTAAGCTACTCTACCTGGCTTTTCCTTTTGAGTTTGAGGCAAGTGCGCTTGGCATAAGGCTTCTGGGCTTTCATCTTATAAGAAATACAGGTGCTGCGTTTGGGATTTTGAAAGGGCAGGCGCTAATTCTTTCAGCAATATCTATTGCTTTTATTGCAGCAGCAATTTATAAGCTTAAGGAAATAAAAAAAGAAGGTCTTGATATTCCTGTAGCCTTAATCTGCGGGGGCGCTCTTGGAAACCTGATAGACAGGCTAAAAAGGGGGTTTGTTGTTGACTTTGTGAGCATACTAAATATTCCTTACTTTAACCTTGCAGATGCGTCCATCACTGTAGGGGTAGTGCTTGCAGCAGCAATGGTTATCAGAAAGGAAGCTGAGAGAAAAAAAGCAAAACAGGGTATTAACTTAAAAGAAAACAAAAATATTTAAATATTTGGCCCAATATTGGAAATCTTATATGGCAACGAAAAAAAAGCCAGCCTCTTCAAAAAAGAGTGCAAAAAAAGCTGCTCCTAAAAAGAAACCAGCAAAAAAAGCACAGTCAACGAAAAAAAAGCCTGTTTCCAGAAAAACAAAAGCACCTGTCAGGACTGCAAAAAAGCCCGCAACTAAAGAAAAAAAAGCTCGTCCTTCATCGCAAGCAAAGCAACAGAAAAGCCTTCCAAAGCCAAAAGAGCCAAGGAAAGAGCTAAACATCATTAACCTGATTCAGATGTTTCTTGAGATTATAATCGCTTCAGGGTTCTTTATTGCGCTTGTCGGGGAAACCTACAAATACATTGCATGGAGCTGGGTGCTGCCACTTTCCTTGGTCTGCTTTATACTTGCAATTATTGAAAAGAACAACTCTGCCTGGCTTGCTGCCATATGCATACCTCTTGCGGTTATCGTGTGGTTTCCTGTTGTAGGGACCCTTAGCATGATTGCAGGGCTTCTTGTTTCAACAATGGCTGCGGTTGGGCTTATAAGCGACCTTTACATGTAAGCTTGGGTTTTGGCTCCATGGTGTTAAAAATGGAAGCATGCATATTCTGCAAAATTGCAAAGGGGGAAGCCCCCTGCTTTAAGGTCTGGGAAGATGAAAAGCATATTGCCTTTCTCGACATCTACCCCAATACAAAAGGAATGGCCCTTGTTATACCTAAAAAGCACTTTGGCTCAAACATAACAGAAATGCCTGGCAAGGAATACTCGGAATTGATGAATGCTGTAAAAATAGTCTCAAGATTGCTTGAAAAGTCGCTAAATGCTAAAAGGGTAGGAATTATTGCTGAGGGAATGGGTGTAAACCATGCTCATGTCAAGCTGTATCCCATGCATGGGCTTGGGGAAGAATGGAAGCCTATAATAAGCAAAGAAAGGGTGTTTTTCAAAGAGTATCCTGGATACCTGACAACAAAGCTTGGGCCAGAGGCAGATTTCAAAAAGCTTGAAGAACTGTCCGCAAAAATCCGGAAGGATTCAGAAGGCTTAAAAGCATAAAGCAGTTTTCTTATTTTATGAAAAAGAAATTTTTTGGTGAGCTGGCTGCGAGGATAATTTCAGATAGCTCTATTTCTGAAAAGAAGCTTAATAACCTCAAGATTGAGCTTGCGAAAAAATATGCGATAAAAAAACTCCCGACAAATATAGAGATACTTATGAGTGTAGATGAAGGGCTTTTTGAAGTGCTCAGAAAGAGGCTGATTACCAAGCCAACCAGGTCTCTTTCCGGCGTGGCTCCATGCGCGGTGATGGCCCAGCCGGCAAAATGCCCGCATGGAAAATGCATATACTGCCCTGGCGGCGTGGATAGCTTCTTTGGCAATGTCCCGCAATCTTACACCGGAAGGGAGCCTGCAACAATGAGGGCGATAAGAAACAGGTTTGACCCCTATCTTCAGGTTTTTAATAGGCTTGAGCAATATGTTGTTATGGGGCACGAGTTCCAGAAGATTGAGCTTATAATCATGGGCGGAACGTTTCCTGCTGTGAGATGGGATTACCAAAAAAGGTTTATTGCATACTGCTTCAAGGCACTTAATGACTTTTCCAGGGTCTTTATGAGATGTGGAAAGCTGAATATAAGAAAATTCAGGGAATTCTTTGAGCTTCCGGGAGAGGTTGGAAGCAAGGAAAGGGTTGACAGGATTCATTCAAGACTGAATAAGCTAAAGGGCTCGGCAAGCCTTGAAAAAGAGCAGGCTTACAATGATAAAAAAAGCAAAATAAAGTGCGTTGGGCTTACTATCGAAACCAGGCCGGATTACGGCTTTGCTGAGCATGGCAGGAAGATGCTGCAGCTCGGCGCAACCAGGGTGGAGCTTGGAGTGCAGAGCGTGTGCGATAAAATACTAAAATCTGTTGAAAGAGGGCATAGTGTGGATGATACTGCCAGGTCAACCAAAGAGCTGAAAAACCTTGGGTTTAAGATAAACTACCATTTTATGCTTGGGCTGCCAGGAAGCAGTGAAAAGAAAGACAAGGAGCAGATGCTTAGGCTTTTTTCTGATCAGCGGTTCAGGCCGGATATGCTCAAGATATACCCTGTTCTTGTTGTTAAGGGAACAAAGCTATATGGGATGTGGAAAGCAGGAGAATACAAAGCAATAACAAATGAGTCTGCCTCAAGAATACTTAACAGCATCCTTCCCAGGCTGCCGAGGTATGTCAGGGTTATGAGAATCCAGAGAGACATTCCCGGAAATGTAATTGAGGCAGGAGTAACCCTTACAAATCTCAGGCAGGTTTTGATAGAAAAGGGTATTGGAATAAAAAGCAAGGAAATCAGGTCAAGGGAAGCTGCAAGAGCAGAAAATGAAACGGAAAAGCAGGCCCTTAACCCGAAAAAAAAAATCTTCTGCCAAAGCTATACTGCATCTGAAGGAAAAGAGTTTTTTATAAGCATGGAAAGCCCTGGCAGAAGGTCAATATATGGCTTCTGCAGGCTGAGGATTTCCAAGCAGCAAAGCCGAAAAATCTCGGTAAGGGAAGCAATAATAAGGGAGCTGCACGTTTACGGGGAGGCTTCAGGCATTGGGCTTAAAGGAAAGATTCAGCACCAGGGAATCGGAAAAAAACTGTTGAGAGAAGCAGAAACAATTGCCCAAAAACAGGGTGCAAAAAAGGTTAAGGTGATTTCTGGCATCGGAGTAAGGGGATATTACAGAAAACAGGGCTACAGAAAAAGCGGGCTATACATGATGAAGCCTATTTCCCGTTGAGAATTTTTATTACTTTTGTTTTTGGATCGTGAAACGCAATATACTTTATTGCCTTTACCTGGGTGTTTTTGCATGAAGAGCAGAAAAGAACTTTATATGTCCTGCCTGAATAAAGATGAAAATCTGATGAGCCGATTTTTGAGCCGCACCTTATGCAGAAAAAGTCAGGCACTTCCCTCAATAAATGTTCAAGCATTCATCCTGGCTTTTCGCATCCATATATAAAGATTGTTGGGCTGGAAAGCTGTAAAAAGAGAACTTTTATAAATGCGCTCCCTGTAAAAAAGATTATGGACAACCAGGGATTCGGGCAAAGGCCCCCAGCTCAGAAAGAGCCTAAGCATAAAGGAGAAGCAGACCTGCTTGCAAATAACCTGGAAAACATAAACAGAAGGCTAAAGCTGGATGAGGAAAAGACAAATCTTGTTTCAAGAAAATTTGAGCTAATGGAGCAGAACTTTGTCAGCTTTCAGAGAAGAAGCGAGGCTCTTTCAAAGTCAACCAATGAGGAGCTTACCGAATTCAGAAAGGAGCTCGAGGAAATCAAGGAAGCGCTTTTTAAGATCAGGGATGAAATGAAAAAGGTCGCAAAAAAACAGGAAACAGACGCGCTTAAGAAATACCTGCAGCTCTGGAACCCCATTAAGTTTGCAACAAGGGAAGATGTAGAAATGATTGTTGACAGAAAGATAAATGAAAAGAAATAAATATTAAAGCACAAATAGTAAGGATTGCAGAATCTTAAAAAACAAAAAATGGCAGAAAATTACGAGCTTCAAAGCCTGATGAGCACAATTTCCTTTAAGAGAAGTCAGGGTGCTTCAGACTACCAAATAGTGCAGGAGCTTATTGCCCAGGGTCACAAAACATCAACAATTTATGATGCAATAAACCAGCTGGACCTGAAGCAGACGATTGGCTCCCCTGTTTCCCAGAGCCAGGAAGAAAATTCTTATCCACCGCAGGAGCCGGTTCCTTCTGGTTTTTCTCCTGCAAGCAAGCCAGCAGAAAGGGAAGAATCTAGCAGGGCTGAACAACCAACGGCTCCTGAAATGCCAAGCTGGCCAAACGATAGCCAGCAAGACCCGCCGAGTGATTTCGGCCAGTACCAACCTGAGCAGCAAAAACAGCAGCAGTTTCCTTTTCCTACCCAAGAACCGCAAGTTCAACAGGGGCAGATAGGAGAGCAGATGATGGAAAGAATCCAGGAGATTAGCGAAGCCATCATCGAGGAAAAGTGGGATGAGCTAATAAGGAATGTTCAGAAAATCGTAAAGTGGAAAGACAGGATTGAAACCAGGATTGACGATATCGAAAACAAGATGGCTGCTGTTGAAGATGAGGTTTCGAAGATTTACAAAAGTCTGTTCTCAAAGATGGAAGAATACGACGGGCATATCCAGGAATTCGGGACAGACATAAAAGCCATGCAGCAGGTCTTCAGGGAGCTCCTGCCGCAGTTTGTGTCCGGAGTGCACCAGATGAATGATGTTCTTTCAGGAATGAGGGGCATGCAGAAAAAAGAGCCCAGAAGCTCACGTGTTAGAGATGAACTTCATAGCAAAGAAAGCGACGAGAAATATTAACACCAAGCCAAGCACCTTCTCATTGAAAAAGCTTTTCATAAGGTTTTCCGTGAATTGGTTCTCTTCTGTTAACTCTGTCTGGTTCCCATCAGACGCCCCATGCTCAAGCAGCGTAGGACCGTAAATACTTGAAAGTATAGAAACCAAAACAATGATTATCACTATAAATACAAACCAGCTCGCGTTTTTTTCACTCCCGAAAATGTTGGTAATAATATCCATTTCCTTAAAGCCTAAAAGCTGGGCCAAAAGAAGAGTAAAAACTATCACAATTAGGATTAAGACCACTGAAGGAACAAAGTACTGGATAAACGCAAAGTTAAAGGCGGTTGTAGATATAAAAAAGGCAAACACTAAAGAAACTATTGCATGAACCCCTTTGTTCTCACCAAGGAATTTCCTTGAGCTAAGCAGGGCATAAGAGATTGCATAGACAAAAATAAAAATAAAAATAGGCATAATAAATTCCATAAGGTTTGATGTGAATATTGATGCCATTCTTAATTAGCCAAATACCTGCTGAAAAAATGCCTAGTCTTTTTTCTTGTCTCTGGGTTGCCCAAGGGCACCTAAAAAGTTCTTAAGCCCTTCGGTAATGCCTTTCTGGTCTGTATCAGTGCCGCCCGGCTCTCTTACCACAAGCCAAATAATTATTCCGAAAACAATAATCGCAACGAACAACATCTGTATGTCGGGGTCGTTGAGAAAGCTAAGCCATTCTGGCAAGCCTGCTCCTGTAGTGCCAAACCAACCAGCGGCATTGCCAAATATTAGCAGCACAATGAAGGCGCCCAGCAGTACAAAAACGCCGCTCAGGTTGCCGCTTCTTTTAACATCTACCCCGAATGCCCCGATGATTATAAAAAACATAATAATCGCTATAATTACCCCAACTACTGCGGGAACAATCGTATTGAGCATCTTAACCACATTAAGGCTGTCCGGAATCTGCGAGGTTACGCTCAGGCCGACAACCAGGAAAGCAAAAACAAACGATACCACCACATTCAGCTGCTTTCTTCCCCCAAAAAGCTTAAGATAATGCATTAGGGAATACATTATAGTAAATATAAGAATAAAGGGAATAAATACTTCCCCAAACCCGATTCTTTCTAAGCTGTAAAATACTTCCTGAAAGCTAAAGCTCATTTCTTTTCACCTCTTGAATCTGACCCTTTAGGCTCCTTTACAATAAGTGCCATTGCAACAATAAGCACAGCCAGCAGAATAATTGTTGTAAGGACTGTGCCAGTTAAAACATGCTCCATAAAGAAATCGCCAAGATTCCCAGCAAACCCCCCCATTCCTGCTGCCTGAAAAAAGATAATGATTATCACAACAGCGCCAACTGCCATGAAAGAATACTTAACTGACTTCGGGAGCTTGAATTCCTTTTCATCCTCATTGGGATGGAAAAGCACGCCCAACGTCAGAAGGTATATAAATATAAGCACAATGAACAGGATGATGCTTGCGAGCATCTGATTAATTATATTTACTATTCTTGTAGAAGCAATCACTATAAGGGCTATGCAGAAAGAAACCATTGCATTGAGGTTTTTCCTTGGGACATCAATCCCGTTTATTTTCTCTGTGCCGAGCATCCGGGTTTTTTCAAAAATCGCAAACATGAGGGTAAATACAAAGAGAAACGGCAGGATAACATCATAAAGACCTAATGAGTTCAGGACTTCTATCGCTTCCCTAAACAGTGAAGGTTCCGGCTCCATAATTAAATTTTGCTCAGCAAGATATATAAATCTTTCTATTTTTAAAGCAAAGGCGACTGACTAGTGAAACACACAACAAATACGCTATGCATTTATAAATTCCAATAAGCAACAAAAAGCCTAGATAATAAAAAGAAGATGGGAAGTGGCACTCAGCTCAGGACAGAGATAAGAATCGGCAAGAGAGGGTTAACTGATTCTGTGATTGGTGAAATCAAAAGCAGGGCTAAAAAAAAAGGCATAATTAAGATTAAGTTTTTGAAGTCTTTTTTCTACAGCCCGGAAATAAGCAAAAAAGACATGGTCAGGGAAACATTGAAAGTTATAAGCGAAAAAGCTAATGTTGAAATTTGTGAGACATTAGGAAGCACAGCTTTATTATCGAGAAAAAAATAAGCCTTTTCATAAGCCAAACCTGATTTTTATCCAAAATCCATTAGAAATGTTTATAAAGATAGCTCTTTTCTAGAACAGCATGGCTAAAAGAGAGAGAAGCAGGTTTACCGAAGGCTCGGATGAGCAAGGAGAGCCAATCAGGGTCAGGCTGCCTGAGGGAAGGCAGGTGCTTGGCATTCTTGAAACCAGGCTTGGCGGCTCAAGAAGCCGGGTAATCTGCTCTGACGGAAAGGTAAGGGTATGCAGGATACCTGGCAGGCTGAAAAGAGACCTGTGGGTAAGGCCAAACGACCTTTTGATAATTGAGCCATGGGAATTTGATGGCGATGCAAAAGGAGATGTGCTCTACAAGTACAGGCGATCCCAGGTTGAATGGCTAAGAAGAAGGGGCTTTTTAAAAGCCTTTGAGGAAATGTCTGATTTTTGAGGGCTGTTAAAAATGCCAAAAAACAAAACATTGATTCCGATTGCCCAACTAAAGAAAGCTGCCTGGGAAAAGGACTTCAGGATTTCTAAGCCTGCAGCAGAAGAACTAAGGGAAGAGCTCGAGAAACACGCAACAAGAATCATTCAGGAAGCCATTAAAATCTCTAAAGTCTCTGGGAAAAAAACAGTCCAGGACAAAGACATTGAGCTTGCAATCAAACTGGTAAAAAATGAAGCAGGGAAGTAGGCTTTCTGTTTTTTCTCTTATAGAAAGGTCGGACATAATTATCCATGTAATAGACTGCAGGATGCCTGATCTTACTATCAATAAGGAAATAGAGCAGGTATGCAGAGCCAAAGGAAAAGAGCTCATTTATGCTGCAAATAAGGCAGACCTTTACCGTGGAAAAGCAGATAAGAAAATCAAAGGATTTTTTCCTGTCTCATCTGCAACAGGAAAAGGGATTAACGCACTTAAAACAAGAATAAGCATAATCTCAAAGGGCTTGCTGAAGAAAGGAAAGCAGAGCGTATTAATCTGTGTAGTGGGCTATCCAAATACAGGGAAGAGCTCGCTGATAAACTCGTTGTCAAAGGGAGGAAAAACAAGAACCTCGCCTACAAGCGGGTTTACAAGAGGGGTGCAGCTGATAAAGCTGAAAGATTCGGTATTTCTTATGGATAGCCCGGGGGTGATTCCCTTTGATGAAAAAGATGAAGTCCTGCTTGCGCTTATTGGGGCAAAGGATGTAAGCAAGATTAAGATTCCGGAGCCTGCAGCGGAAAAGATTATTGAAATAAGCAAGAATGCCCTGTGCAGCCTTTATGGAATTGAGCTGCCTAAAAAAGAAGCAGAAGATGTGCGAAATTCGTCCCATAATGAGCAGGATGAGAGATTAGAAGCAATAATTCTTAAAAAATTAGCCAGTAAGCTCAACTACCTCCTAAAAAGGGGAATCCCTGACATAGACCGGGCAGCAAGGCGAATTATATCAGACTGGCAAAAAGGAAGGATTCAGGCTTCAGAAGAAACTCTTAAAAATATTAAAGAATGCTTGAGATAAAAAATGAAACTCTTTGCGTTCTCAGATACACATGAAGAAAAAACACTTTTGAAAAAAGCGGCAAAACTGGGAAAAGAGGCAGATGTAGTTGCCTGTCTTGGAGACATTAGCTTTTTTGAGGAGGGGCTTGAAGAAAGCATTCGGGCTCTTAACAGCATCGGAAAAAAATGCCTTGTAATCCCGGGGAACCATGAAAGCTGCGCTAAGCTGAAAAAAATATGCTCTGCCAGCAAGAATGTGATTTATATGCACAAAAAAGCCTTAAAAATAAATAATGTGCTGTTTATTGGCTATGGAACTGGCGGCTTTGAGCAGAGAAACAAAGAGTTTGAAGAGTTTGTAAAATCAAAAAAAAGCCTGGTTGAGCAAGCGACAATTGTTGTGCTTATGACTCATGGGCCGCCTCACAACACATGCGCAGACTACCTGTTTTCTGAAAGCGTTGGGAACATGTCATTCAGAAAGTTTCTGAATACGCTGAAAAAAAAGGATGCGGTTCTGTCAATATCCGGGCACATCCATGAAACGCAGGGAGCAGTTTGCAGGATTAATGAAAACATTACTGTTGCAAACCCTGGGCCAGACGGAGCATTCTTTGAAATTTAACTCTGTAAAGTGGTGAATTTGCAGTTTCTCTTTTTAAAATTAACTCATATACACAGGCTCGCACGAATGCAAAAACGCCTTCTAAAAAGTCTCAGGCGAGTCTCAAAACAGTCTCAGAAGAGTCTCAAAAGCAAAATTGAGACTCCAGTGGAAATGAAGGGGTGTCGTATATAGGAAAGAATGGGGCGTGTCTCAGGCGAGTCTCAGAGTTGTCTCAAAAGAGTCTCAAAAGCAAAACTGAGACTGCAGAAAAGCTTATTAAATAAGCCAGATTAACCATAAAATATGCTTAAATCAGAACTTGAGATTTTCAAAGAGAAAGTGAAAGAAGGCTTTGCCAAGATAAAAAGCGATTTCTCAGGCCAGAGTAAGGAAATTGCTAGGATTAAAGACGAATCACTTGAGATAAAAAAAGACTATGTTAAAATAAAAGAGCTTCTTTTCTCGCTCAAGAAAGACATGGAAGAAATAAAAGAATATGCTGAGGTTAAGGCAAATGAAAGAAAAAAAGGGAGCAAACAGAAGAAAAACAGCAAAATTCTTGTGCTGAACAGGATATTTAATATTTTGTCTTCAGGCAAAACCAAAACAAATGAGCTTAAAAACCAGGTCGTAGAAGTAGAGAAACTCTGCTCAAAGGCAAGCTTTTACCGGTATGTTGATGAGTTGATTGAGAAAAATAAAGTTGTCGGAGTCAAGAGCAACGAGGGGGCGTTCTTAATCCTGAACAGCCTAGAAGAGCAAAAAAATGAAGATGTTTGACGGAGGGGAGATTCAGAAAAATGGCAAAGCCTTATGGAAGCAGGCAAGATTTCTAAAAAGCCCGCTTTCCATGATGAAAGGGCTAATGCTCGCCAGAAAGGTTAAGGTAACTCTGGTATTTTGCTTTAGGAATGAGAAAAGGCTAAGCTTTCATATGTTTTTTGTGTTTTGCCCCATAGACATAATATTTCTTGGTAAGGATAAAACAGTTGTTGAAATAAAGGAAGGCTTCAGGCCGTTTTCCGCATACAAAACAAGAAAAAAAGCAATGTATGCTATCGAAGCAAAGGAAGGCTCTGTCAGGGAGAAAGGCATTGCTGTCGGAGATGTGCTTCAATTCCGGAGAATTAGGAGAATCGGGAAAGCCTAGGCAAATGCTTAAGCGAGTAGTACTCTTCTATGAAAACCTTGTTGAGGTTTTTTATGTCCCTCAGGCTGTAAAGGCTTCCCCGGGACGCGTCTACAATCTGCCTTGCTATACCTTCACTTTCCTTGTTAAAAGCGATTCCAATTAGGGAGATGTGTATCTTTGACTCCATTGCGCTTATAGCAGCTGAAACTGCCTGCTCAACAGGCTTTTTTCCTTTTGTTGGCATGGCATCTGTTATGAGAAAAATGTTCTTTGATGCGTTTCTTGAGAAAAGCTCAATCGATTCAGATATGGCTGTTGATATGTCAGTCAGGCTTGTTGTCCTTATCCTTGAGATCTCTTCAATCAGGTAAAACAATTCTCTTGTAAGGCGAATCTTCTTTGATACCTTTTCGCTAAAGACAAGAAGCCCTACCTTGTCGCCGTTTCTGATTGCAGAGTAAGCTAGCATAACTGATGCTTTTTTGCATGCCTGAATCTTCTCGCCTTTCATTGAAGATGAGGCATCAATGCATACAATTATCTCAGCCTGCTTCGTGCTTACTCTCCTGTTCATAACAAGGTCTTCTGGCTTAATTTGCACATGGCTCCTTCTTGCTGCCTTTTTTACGGTTCCTTTAACTGCAAGGTCCCGGAACGACTGGTTTGTAAACCTTACTATCTCATCAGGAAGCCCGGCAAGGTTGTCTTTCGTGCTTAGCCTCTTTCCTGAGAAGGGAGACATCCTGTCAAGCTCTTTCAGGTAAAGGTCTATCACAGAAGCCTTAAAGCCCTGCTCAGTAATCCTGTTTTCTTCGTCAATAAGCTCTTCGTTTTTCAGTTCCTTTATGCCCTGCTCAAGGTTTTCCCTGAGGATTTTCCTGAACTCAGGCAGGTTAATGTTCTTCTCGATATAATCTGAGTCAAAGCCAAAAAGCGCCCTGACAAAAGACTCTCCAAAAAGGTCTTTTGCGCTTTTGAAGTTTTTTACGAACTTCTCAAACAAAAGGTCGGGGATAAACACAGAAAGGTTGCTGTTTATCGCATCCCCTATAAGCCTTGCCTTGCTTGAGTCAGAGTCATAAACTACAGATTTTGGTAGCTTGTCTTCTTTTGAGGAAGACTGGGAAAGGGAAGCCTTCTCTCCCAAGCCCAGCTCCGGTGGCAGCTCCTCTCTTCTGGCTGAAGGCACGCTACGGGCAACCACCCTTGTTTTCAGCCTTTTCAAGAAAATCTGACAGCTCCTGCCTGATGAAATCCTGCGAGCCTGTCTTATACTCTTCTGATGGCTTAAGCCTAAGCCTATACATAAGCACAGAAAGAACTGATGACCTTATATCTTCCAGTGCAACCTCCTGCCTTCCTGCAAGAAGCGCATTCGCCTGCGCCCTTTCATAAATGGCTATTGATGCCCTTACTGAAGGCTTCTTCTCGATTTTCGGGCTCTCTCTCAAATGCCTGACAAACCCTGTTATCAGGGAAAGCATTGCTTTGCTGGTGTCACAGATGCTAAGCCCTTTCGAGCTCACTATCTGGTTCTCAACATCCTGTGCTTCAGGAAACCCGACCTTAACTACATCCAGCCTGTCAAGAAAAACGTCAGAAAGGCTTTCTGTACTCTCGTCATCAGGGTTCATTGTGGCTATCATAATAAAGTCTGAGTGAAGCTCAAACTCAAAGCCCCCTATTGTCGCCTTTCGCTCATCAAGCACCTGAAGCAGCGCGTTCTGCAGCTTTGCAGGGCACCTGTTAATCTCGTCAAAAAAAAGTATGCCGTTGTTTGCCTTAAACATCTTTCCGGGCTTGAACGCCTCAAGGGAAAATGCCCCGAATTCAAGGGCTTTCCTGGGATCAATATCTCCTATGATATCTTCAAAAGTAAGGTCTGGGCTGCCCTGAATCCTCACAAACCTCTGCTCTCCTGAAAGCTTTTTCTTTTTTGTGCTGCTGTTTTTTGCACTTCTGCAAAAAGGGCATGAAGGATCATCTGCCGTACAGTTAAACCCGCAGTCCATTACCTCAATCTCTCCAAGAAGGCTTGCAACATCTTTTGCCAGCGTGGTCTTTCCTGTCCCTGGCGGGCCTATCAGGACTATGTGGTGAGCTGAAAGAAGGGCTGAAAGCACTTGCCTTTTTACATCTTCCTGGCCAATAAACTCTTTCAGGCTTTTTCCGGACAATATAGATTCCCTTATCTCATCGAAAAGCATATGTTTTGTAAAAATGCCTTCTTTTAAAAAACTATTGAAAAAACAAGTACAATATATCCTTTAATCTATACAATTCCATAAGGTTTTTAAAATACAAAAAAAGAATTAACATGTGTTAACTT
>CAYUJZ010000017.1:4310-24594 GCA_964445165.1 uncultured Methanosarcinales archaeon | reverse complement strand
TTGTGGCGATTCTTGTCTCCACGATAGGCATTTTGTTCAGCTGCTTTATCTTCCATTCAGGAAGTTCCTCTGTTTCAATACGTTTTTCTTCTGCCATTTTAAGAAGAACAGGGCACTATGGATTAAAAAGTGCTTCTGAGAAAATTCTGGAAAGCATACAATTTTACTTTGCCTTATCTGAAAAAACGCCCGGAATCTTGTGGCCGCAGGAAGTGCACCTGCCCTTTTCAAGCGCAGTTTTCTTGACAGAATAAAAGCCTCTTTCAATAACCGGCTTCTTGCATTCCGGGCAAAAAGTATCAGAATCAGTGCTCTTATGGGTATTTCCAATATATACATGCCTAAGCCCTGCACTACTCGCAGAGTCTCTTGCCATTTCCAGAAGCTGAAGGCTCGTCTCTCTGGAGCCAGAAAGCTTGTACAACGGAAAAAACCTTGAAAAGTGAATTGGTGTATCATTACCCAGCTCCTTTGAAACCCATTCACACATCTTCCCAATAGCATCAATGTCATCAGTATAGCCTGGCACAATAAGGTTCGTCACCTCAACCCACACTTTCATTTTCCTGAGTGCCTTAAGAGTATTAAGCACCGGCTTAAGATGCGCCCCGCAAAGCCTAAGGTAAGTCTCCTCATCAAAAGCCTTCAGGTCAACATTGACAGCATCAATCAAGCCCTTAAGGCCCTTAAGCGGCTTCTCGTTAATATAGCCGTTTGATACAAGCACAACCTTAAGGCCTTCCTCCTTTGCAATCCTGGAGACATCCAGCATATACTCATAGAATACAGTAGGCTCAGTGTAAGTAAAGCAGATAGAATCACATTCCCTCTTAACAGCCTCCTCAACAGCACGCTCCGGCTCAAGCTGCATTATTGCGCTTTCCTCAGGAGAAGCCTGGGAAATCTCAAAATTCTGGCAGTTCAGGCACCTAAGGTTGCAGCCAGCAATTGAGATTGAAAAAGTCTCGCTGCCAGGAAGAAAGTGAAACAATGGCTTTTTCTCTATCGGGTCCACTGCAGCAGAGCAGGGATTTGAGTAAGCACAGGTAAATAGCTTCCCCTTAACATTCTCCCTGACACGGCACAAGCCCCTCCTGCCCTCAGGAATTATGCACTCATGAGGGCAAAGCCTGCACTTAACCCCCTTTTCATGCTGCTCCCAGAAAAGCGCCGGCTCCATAAAAGATTCATAGGCTTAAAACTTTTTAATTCTTTTGAATCGCTTTAAAAAAGAAAAGCAGGAAAAACCCAAGATTTGCAAAACCTTTAAAAACAACAGGCCCAAAAAGCAATATATGAAGCCAGGCACTCCAGCTTTTTTCACTGCTCTTGTATGCCTGCTAATGGTTTTCTCAGCTTGCAGCGAAAGCCCTTCCCCAGAAGAAAGCCAGGTTTGCTTCAACCAGCATTGCTTCAGGGTTGAGCTCGCAGCAACACCAGAAGAGCGCGCAAGGGGCTTAATGTACAGGGAAAGCCTTAGCCAGGACAGGGGAATGCTGTTTATTTTCGAGCACAAGACAGACATCAGCATATGGATGAGAAATACACTAATCCCGCTTGACATCATCTGGCTTGACGAGAGCCTGGTTGTGGTTGACATAAAAGAGAATGTCCAGCCCTGCACAACCCCAGAATGCCCCATTTTCCAGCCGCAGCAAGAAGCCATTTATGTGCTCGAGCTGAATGCAGGCAAGGCAAGAGAAGTCGGGCTTAGCATTGGAGATGTGGCTGATTTCAGGCTAAGCTAGCTGCCACTGGACATCCCCACGCCAGAGGTTTTTAAATTCTAATCTCTGCAATTTAGGCATGAGCATAACCCAGAAAGTTAGCATCCTCGGTGAAGCAGGAAAATGGGATGTGTGCGCAAGCTCCAACTCACTCAGGAAAGTAAAAACCCAGGACAGGATAGGAAACCCTTCCTCCAGCGGCATCTGCCACTCGTTCACAGAAGATGGCAGGTGCATCTCGCTTTTCAAAGTGCTCATGACCAACAACTGCTCATTTGACTGCAAATACTGCCAGAACTCCACAAGCTGCTCAGGCCCTAAAGCCATGCTCGAGCCAGAAGAGCTCGCCAAGGCATTCATGGGCCTCTATATCCAGAATTATGTTGAAGGGCTGTTTCTCTCGTCAGGCGTGCTTGGCAATCCAGACAAAACAACAGAAAAGATGCTTGAGTGCGTAAAGCTTCTCAGAAGCAAGTACAAGTTCCAAGGCTACATCCACTTCAAGATACTTCCAGGCACAAGCAGAGAGCTGATAAAGCAGGCAGACGAACTCGCAGACAGGCTTTCCATAAACATAGAAGCCCCAAGCAAGTCCCGTCTCTCAGAGCTGAGCTCAGTAAAAGACTACAAAATAGACATCCTGAGAAGGCAGGCCTGGATAAAAAACATGAAAGTCCAGTCAGGCCAGACAACCCAGATGGTAGTGGGCGCATCAGATGAAACCGACCATGAAATACTAAAAATGGCAGACTGGGAATACCAAAACATGAAGCTAAAGCGCGCATACTACAGCGCATTTACCCCCGTCCCAAAAACACCCCTGCACTTCAGGGACAAAACTCCTTTAGAAAGAGAGCATCGGCTCTACAACGTGGACTTCATGATGAGAAAGTACGGCATAAAGCTCAAAGAGTTTAAACCCATTCTCAATGAAGAAAACAATCTTCCCAGAGGAGACCCAAAAGCCCACCTTGCAAAACAGCACTTCTCTGAGCCTGTTGACATAAACCAGGCAAGCTACGATGAGCTAATCAGGGTTCCGGGAATAGGCCCAAGAAGCGCCTTCAGGCTCATACGCCTGCGCAAGAAAAGCCAGGCCATTACAAAGCCTTCCCAGCTTGAGCCAATGGGAGTTGTAATGAAAAGGGCTGCCCCTTTCCTAAAGGTCAATGGGCATATCCAGAGAAAGGTGAGCGACTTTGCAAAGGCATAGCAGTAGAATATTTAGTGAGTATCCCCTACTTAAGTACCACATGAAACTCAACGAATCCCTAGTAAAAGAAGCATCAAGCGCCAGCCAAGATGAACTTGAAAATCTGACCACAAAGAAAGCAAGAAAGCTCTACGAGATGAGCCGCGAGGTTTCCAAAGAGATTCATCTCAAGAAGTCATTCACCAGGCTCAGCATATCAGAATACGGAATACTTTACACTTCCCTTGAGTTCACACACAGGATAGAGCACATCCTGCTAAGGTCATTCACTTCCAGATTTCCCACATTCACAATTATAATAGAGTCAAAAGGAAAACGAGCCTGCTACATCGGAAAAAAAGGAAAAGAAACCGAAGAAGTAAAATCACCTTTAAGGCAGGTGCTAAAAAATCTTGAGTCCAGGCTGGAGAAAGACAGCTTCCTGCAGGGCTTATGCAAAGGCGAAGAGCTCTGGGAAAACTATTACAGCTCCCAGTACATAAAAGAAAGGAGAAACCTAAAACTCCTGAAAAAGAACATGCCAAAAAAGTTTCTCCAGCACAACTCAGCAGAGCAGAGAACCTGGAAGAGAAGCAGGGATTTAAGAGACTACTTCTAAACCCGAAGCAACCAAAATAAATAAATATATGTTTGTCACTCTCAGATTACAATGAGAATAGAAGAAATCTCCCATTATGGAACCCAGAACCGCGTACGGCATTCTTTCCCGCACCTGAGCAAAATCAACAGCTATAGTAAAGCTGGATTCAATGTAAGAAAGGATAAAGAAGAAAAAAGATTGGCTCTTATTCCAGGATACCCTGAAAAAAGAATCTTTTCAACAGCATCCAAATGCCTAGATACACTCCTGGGCAAAGTCTTTTCAAGTGAAAAGCCAAACACCTCATTAAAAATAACTTCAACCTACTGCTGTATTCCCAAAAGCGAGCTTTCCGCTATGCTGGATAAAGCTGCCAACTATGGCTGGAGCACAGAAGCCTTTGAGGCTCACTTAAAAGAGAATGAAGAGAGCAGCCTTGAGTTGAAAGACGAGATTAAGCTTATCCAGGCTCTTGATGTTGAGCCTGCAAAGATTACTAAAAAATCTGAGTTCAAGTTTTTCTATAAAACTGAAGACGGCTTTTCTGCCTTTCTTTTCTGCCCGCCCAATAATAGGATAGACATTTACCTGTTAGATAATAATCCAGGCAGAATTGAATATGAGCTTATGAAAATAGACAGTGAATACCCAAAAGCCTTTGAGTGCACAATTGAGCACCTGATTAAAAAACTTGTTTAAGGCCCAGGCTTTTTTTCGGGGACCTTTTCCTTCTTGCTCTTTTGCCCTTTTTCAGCCTTCTCCGACATAACATCAGTTACAAAGGTAATAAGCCAGTCTGCAGGAAGCGATATAAGCGCCATCAGGATTACGGCCGAGAAAAAGTTTTTAACAAGCACATAAAACTGCTGGCCCCAGGAAAAGTTCCCAGAAGAAGCCAAGACAATGCTAAAAGCAAGTATAATCGTGAAAGAGTTGTAAAACCCCCTTCTTCCGGACATTCTTAACGCCTTTTTGAGCGAGTCAGTGGCAAAAAAGCTAATCGATGTAAGAAAAGCTAAAATAAATGCAACCATTAGCAAAAAAACAGCCACTATGCCGCCAAGGCTTTTCTGCCAGAAAAATGTGTAAATGCTGTCACTGCCAAAAAACAGTGCAGCGCCAATAGCAGAGTAAATAAAAGCCACCAGAAAGCTCTTCACCCTAAAGTACCTTATAAAGTCAATGTTAAAATTATCCACGAAGGTTTCTCCAGAGAAGGTATCATGGCTTATATGTTTCCTCTTTCCATTACGCTTTAGCAAATTCTCAAAGTCCAACTTTTTCACCTTTTAAGGAACGAAAAGGTCACCGCCCCAAAAAGCCCCACAGACTGGGCTATAAGCAGGTGCCTTACAACATCCAAATTCGTCATTGCCAATTCAATCTTGTTGAGCGAAATAAGAATAACCACAATAACAATAAGTACAGAAAAGTATGTGTAAAGAAACCTTTTTGCCAGCATTCTTGAAAACCATTTATCAAAAGAGAATGTATTCCTGAATTCATAGTTCTGCGCTATAACCACGCAAAAAGAAAAGAAAATATGCACAAAGAAAATTGAGCTGGTATGCATCAGGTCAACATAATCCCAAAAGCTAAGGTTGATAAAGGCAGGCAGCCCAAAAACACAGCAGCCAATCACAGCCTGTGCAAAGTCATTGAAAGACAGGTGCACAATAGAAAAGTAAGCCTTCCTTGGGTCATCAACCTTGCCTTTCTCTACTGTTTTGTTTATCTTTTTTAGCAGGACTTTTTCCCCGTGCTCAATCCTGTTAAGCTGGCTGAGAATCTTTTTTTCAAGCTTTGTCTTCTCCTCGTCGCTTAAGTCTTTCCTGGAAATTGTGCTCCTGGCAATGTCCTTATGTGCATAACTCCCTTCTGCCATTACAGGCTCTAACTTCTATTCACTTATTTTAAATTTAACTAACTACTATATAAAGAAACATCATCCAAAACCCTAGAAAAGCGTGGAGATGACCAGGCTAGGCACAGGCTTTTTCTCATATTTTACCCCTGCTTCATTAAAAAGCGCAATTGTCTTCTCATCAGGAAAGGATGTATCAAAGCTAACAACCCTTTTAACCCCTGCATTCACTATCATCTTTGCGCACACTAAGCAAGGGCAGTGAGTACAGTACAGCGTAGCCCCTTCGATGGACACACCGTGGGTAGCAGCCTGGATTATCGCATTCTGCTCGGCATGCACTGACTTGCAGTTATCATAGCCACCCCCAGAAGCAATATTTAGCTTATTCTTATAGCAGTACCCATAGTCCAGGCAGTCTTTAACCCCTGCAGGGGCACCGCAATAGCCAGTAGTAAGAATCTGCCTGTTTCTCACAGCGATTGCGCCGACATGCCTCCTAAGGCAGGTTGACCTCTCAGCAACATTTATGCACATTTTAAGAAAATACTCATCCCAGCCAAGCCTGAAAGCCCGGGAAAACCGGATAGTAGCCTTCTCATGCGCATCCTCAAGCCCTTTTTTGAACTCATCCATGGTTGAATTATTATCTACAGATAAGTCAGCCATCTCAATTACATTCAGAAGCTGTAGTGCTGTTTTTTCAGAGGAATTTTCCTTTTCTTCCTGCTGCATAAACTCCTCAAAAGTAAGCTTTTCATCACTTTCCCTTTTTCTGCTTTTGATCCTTTCAAACCTTTTCTTCGAGTCCGTCTTAATAGAAATAAGCGTAAACCCGGGAATAGACCTAAGGAATTCCACTTCTGACGGGTTTCTGATAGAGTCTATAACAATCTTGCGTTTTGAAAAAGAGCGGGGCAGGCCCGAGCTGCCCAGAATAGCCCTCCTGGCCAAAACATCAGGCCCAAAAAGCCTCCTCATCGCATCCCCTTTCTCCCTTAAGTTATCCCTGGTTATCTCCTTGCCCTCAAGCTTTAGCTCATCCCTGATAATATCTGACAAGGAAATGTATGAAAAGCCCTTGCTCTTGAAAAACTCACAGGCAGTGGTCTTCCCGGCCCCTATAAGGCTGCATACTCCGACAACGAGATTGCCGTAAGGGTTCATAAAAGGCTTTGACACCCTCTTTTGCTCGTTGCCAGGATTGGTTTTCGTGCTTCCAGAATTCATAGTTAACCCAAAAACAAGGTTTCTTTTTTGCTTTTCGCTTTTTGAAAACATCTATTTCAGCAGATGCCTTTTTAAATAAAAGGGCTAAGCTTTTAAAGAAGATACAAAGATACCCTTAAAAAATGCAGGGCAAAGCAAAAAAGCCGAAAATCAGCCAAATCCGCTGGAACCTAAAGGACATAATCAAGGATGAGAAGGAATTCATTTCGGTTGTCAATAGGATAAGAAAGCTCCTTAAAGAGTTTCTTTTATGCAGAAAGACGATTAAGCCTTCAATGTCTTGCTCAGAATTTAAAAGAATTATCCTTCTCAGTGAGAAGATTTCAGAAGAGTCATCCCGGCTTTCAGCTTACGCATCACTGCTATTCCACGCAGACCTCAAGTCCCAGGAAGCAATGAGGCTTTCCTCTATGATACAGGAACTCGACCTTGAGATATCAGACAAGACAAGGTTTTTCTCACACTGGATTAAAGGCAGAAAAGCCCACGGCATAAAAACCCTGGATGACAAGAATGCAAAAAGGCTCTTTGCATGCCTGCCTGTGCACGAGTCCAGCCTGGCACACTCAAGAAAAGCAGCACAATACACGCTCGCTGAAAAAGAGGAGCAGATCATTCAGAGAAAAGACCAGAACGGAATCAGCGTGGTCAGCCAGCTATACGACCAGATAGTCTCTGACTTTGTTTTCAGGCTGAAGGTTAAAGGCAAAAGCAAAAGGGTTGAGTCTGTGCAGGAGCTTATGAAGTTTGCCTACAGCCAGAAGCAGGAAGAAAGGCATGCTGCCTATTCTGCACTCCTTAAAACTTTTAGCAAAAACAAGGAAAAGCTCTACACAATTTACTCGGCCATTGTAAAGGACTGGGCAGAAGAAGCAAAGCTAAGGGGATACTCTTCACCAATATCTGTAAGGAACTTCTCAAACCAGCTGCCGGGCTCCTCAGTCAGCTCACTTATTGAGTCATGCACAGGGAATTCTGCCCTTTTCCGTGATTTTTTCAGGGAAAAAGCAAAACTGCTCGGAAAGGCAAAGCTCAGCAGGAGCGACATTTACGCGCCAGTAAGCATTGGGAAAAGCAAAAAAGCCAGGACATACTCATTCCAGGAAGCCAAGAAAATAGTCCTCTCAACATTCAGAGGCTTTGATGAGGAATTTGCCGAAAAGGCAAAGGGCATCATTGACTCAAGGCATTTGGATGCATTTCCTAGAAAAAATAAAATTGGCGGGGCATTCTGCGCATCAGTAACCCCAAAAATCAAGCCGTATATCCTGTTAAACCACATTGGCAACAGCAGGGATGTCTCAACACTGGCTCACGAGCTAGGTCACGGAATACACGCACTCTACTCGTCACATCTCCCAATAAGCATCATGCATGCAAGCCTGCCCTTATGCGAGACAGCCTCAACCCTTTGCGAGCTTATAGTTTTTGAAAAGCTTATCAAGCAGGCCAGCAGGGAGGAAAAGATAAGGCTGCTTTCAGAGAGGCTTTCCGACAGCTACGCCACCATATTAAGGCAGATTTACTTCGTAAAGTTTGAAATAGAGGCACATGAAGCCATCTCAAAAAAGCACATCTCAGAGAAAGAGTTAAGCGAGATTTACCTCAGCTTATTAAGAGAGCAGTTTGGCAACAGCATATATATCCCTGGCATGTTCAGGCACGAATGGAGCTACATTCCTCATATATTCCACTCCCCATTCTACTGCTACTCCTACAGCTTCGGGGAGCTGCTTTCACTTTCGCTTTTCAATGAATACAAAAAAAGCGGCAAGCCCGCTTTGGAAAAGATCAGGAACCTGCTCTCATCCGGCTCAAGCAAAAGCCCGCAGTCAATCCTGAAGGGCATTGGAATCGATATATCTAAGAAATCTTTCTGGGACTCAGGATTCCAGCCAATAAAGGAATGGCTGAGCGAGCTTAAGGGCCTTTCCCAACACGGGTAACTTCATCTAGGATTAATATGTTCTGCCAAACAGTCATTTGAGTATATGTTAATTTAAGTAAGGTATACTTTTATATCCTTTACCAAAGGATTGTAAATCCATGAAAGCAGAAACACCATTCACAAAGAAAAGGCTAAAGCATATAATTGACAGCTTCTCCCGCATAAGAATGGAGCCATACCACAACAAAGAAACACTCCGCTGCTTCTCACTTCTCGAGATTATCAGGCAGGCAGAGAGAATCCAGATGGAGCTCTTTGGCGAGGTTGCAGTAACAGCACTTTTAGAGAATTTCCCATGCCTAGCCAAAAGGCCCTTTGATTCAGAAAGCTTATGCAGGGCATACAGCAGGCTTTACAAGAGAGAGATTCTGAAAATGATAAGATTCTACGCTGCCGAAGACCTCTCCTCTAAAGAAAAAGTCTCCCAGGCATTTGAGGAAATATTCTTTCAGGCAAGCCTTTTGTCAGGGAGAAATATAAAGATTGTATATCCCTCAAGCGAGCAATGCCTGTTGGGCTCAGGCAGAGGAAAAGAATCACTCGGAGCATAATGTTTCCAAGAGAAAGCTTTATAATGTAATCTCTTTCTGGCCTAACTAAGCATTAGGTGAACACAATGGAAGACATAAAAAAGCTCCGCCACCTTTACAGGCTAAAAGAAGTCAGCAGGACTGCAACAATTGAATCAAGAAAGGAAAGCACAGCAGAGCACACGTACAGCTCGCTTATTCTTGCAGAATACTTCTTCCCAAGGATAGAGCCAGAGCTGGACGAGCTAAAGGCAATCCGCCTAATCCTGTTCCACGACATTGTGGAAATAGAGGCCGGAGACACCTTCTTCCTTGATGAAACAGGAATTCAGGAACAGCAGAAAAAAGAAGCAGAAGCATTTGAAAGGCTCAAGCAGCTTATTCCTAGATGCATCTCCGAGCGATATAACTCTCTCTGGAAAGAATTTGAAGAAGGAGAGACAAGGGAAGCAAAATTTGCGCTCGCAATAGACAAGCTGGACCCAATAATCCAGGGGCTCTCAACAAAGGAAGACTGGAAGCACGGAATAACTGAGCAATGGCTGCGCGATAAGAAAGAGCATTACATGGCTCCATTTCCCCCAATCCATAGGCTTTTCAATGAGCTTATAGAATATGCAAAAAGAGAAGGCTTTCTTCAGTAAGCATCAGGCTCCGGGCTTTGAAAGCAGCCTTTCAATCCATTCCTTCTCGTAACTCATTGTGGTTTTTTCCCCGTGGCCTGGAAAAACCCTTAAGCCAGGGCTAAGCCCTGCAAGCTTGCATAAAGAGCGCATCATCTCTTCTTCATCCCCGCCAAACAGGTCAGTCCTCCCATAAGCGTGCCTGAAAAGCGTATCTCCAGTAATAATGAAACCATCAAACAGAAGGCAAATGCCGCCCGGGGTATGGCCAGGAGTATTAATAATCTCAAAGCCAATCCCATTAAAATCATAATGCTTCTCCTCGCTCAGCTCAACAGCTTTTCCAGGGATCACATTCTCCCTTCTAAGCCTGAAGATTTTCCTGTTAAGCTCTTCAATAATTGAATAGTCTTTAGGGGATATGATAACTTTTCTCGGGTTAAGGTGCGAAATCCCTAAAATATGATCATAATGGCCATGAGTAGCAATAACAGCAAGCAGGCTCCTGCTTCCTACAGCATCCAGAACCAGGGAAATATCGTTCTCATCCCTGCTGCCTGGGTCAACAACAATGCATTCTTTTTCATTGCCAATAACATAGCAGTTCGTATGCTTAAACCAAAGGCTTAATGTTCTTACTTTCATATCCATATCTAAAAAAAAAAAACAGAATCTGTTTATAAAATAATGCATGCCATGAAACCGAAATCCTTATAAATAACCTATTCAAAAATCAGACAGGAATGCAGCAGCCACACAACTTGCCTTCTGAAAGCTCACCTCAAAAGAGCATTGATGATACTGTTATTCAGGAACTGGTTAAGAAAAAATCTATCCAAAAGAACCCTTATGGCCTTTCACATAACCAACTATCACAAAAGTGCCCAAAAGGCAGGGTTTGGCCAGAATGGAAGGCAGGCGGAGAATTTGACCTAAAGTCAGATTGCTACCTTTGCATCCAATACACCCCTCTTCGCGCAGTCCTTTATTTTGAGCAGGGAGAGGAGCCAGGCTTGCCTCAGAAAAGCGAGACCTTTTGCGCATCTTATGGTGTCCTTGGCTATCTTTCGGATGCAATCACAGGGCCTGATGATTTTTATAGGATTCTCAATATATTAAACAATGGCCTTGGCTGAAAATAAGAACCTTTAAATAAGTAAATGCACATTAAGCTTTTATGGTTGAGCATAAAATATTCAGCTTGCCACACTTCATACTTGTCTTAGCTTTGTTTCTCTTAGCTTCAGGGCTATACTTAGCCTTCAGGCCAGGCGCTGAGCCTTCCATTACCGGGCAGCTTGTGCTGGACTCATCTGGCACAGCATCACTGCTTCCGATGTTCTCGCCATTTGGAGACACTGAAGATTATCTCATTGAGAAAACTTTCAGGGAAAACGCAATAATGCCCTTATCACTTCCAGGCATATTCGGGCTGTCCATAACCGGAAAGGCAGACATTAGCTCAGAAGACAGCCTTATCAGGGTTACTCTCGTTACAGAGCACGGTGAATTTCTTGTTTACGAGGCATACCCAAACATTGCAGCAAAAGGCTCGCTTATATTCTCTAACATCTGCGAGGAAACCTGCGCAATGGGCAGGGCATCCCCTTCCCACTTAAGCATCCAGGTTGAGAATGCAGAGCTGACACTTGAGAAAGTGCATTACATTGGCTCAGCGCAGAACCTGAATGTGCGCGTAAGGGCACAGGGAATAAGCAGTTTTATGAAAGAGCTAAAGCATAGGCAGGATGACTACAAAATAAGCAGGATAAACCGCAATAATTTAGGCTGGGCTGCATCACATACCTCTAAGTCTTCTCTCTGGTACGAGGAAAAGAAATCGCTTTTCGGCCAGGGCAATATGCCGGTAAGCCTTCCAAATACAAGAGGAATAGAGTATTATTCAGGAGGCGTGTTTTCTTTTGGCGAATACGAAAGCAGCCTCGTTGAGCCGGACAGGCTTCCTTCCTCCTGGGACTGGAGATTTTCCAAAGGCTACAACCTCATTACCCCGCCTAAAGACCAGGGAACCTGCGCTGCAAGCTGGGCATACTCTGTTGTTTCGGCTGCCGAGCTACTTTACAACATAAAAGCAGAACGCCGAACAGGCATGCTTCTCTCTGTGGATGAATTAGTGACCTGCAGCGGCTCAGGCTCATGCGAAGGCGGCTTTAGCTTCGGGGCAATAAATTATATAAGGTCTAAAGGAATATCTCCGGAGACCTGCTTTGCTGAAACTGAAGAAGACAAATGCAGGCTCGGGTGCTTGGAAGAAAAGCAGTGGGTTTCAGGTTATTCAAAGCTAAGAGAGCATGAGTTTCTAATAAAGCAAGCCTTGGTTGAAAAAGGCCCTGTTGTTGCGGGCCTGAAAGACTTTGGGCACTCAATGCATCTCATAGGCTACGAAACAGAAGAAGACGGCACAGTCACCTGGGCATTCAAGAACAGCTGGGGCACAGGCTGGGGAGAAGAAGGCTTTATCAGGATAAAAGCCAATCCAGAGGAGAAGTTTTTTGAAACCTATGTTATTGAATAGAAATAAGAAAGAAAGCCAGAAAAACTAAAAAGTTAAAGCTTATACGAGTTATTCAATCCGCTTACCGGGATAAATCTTAGCTCTCCAATTCTAGCATAGCCCCCCTTTTTATTAAATTGTCTTATAAAAATTTCTCTGGCTGCTGGAGGAGCTCCAGAAACATCATAAACAGGGCCAGCCGAGCCATTCTCAACAAGTTTCATGCCCAAAGTATCAAGAACTTCTTTATCTGGAACTTTTATTCTGTGTCCAAAAAAATCAATACATTCATTACACAATTGTTCAAGTGCGTATTTTTTTCTTTCTTCAGGGCTCATTTCTTCTGTGAAATGGACTAAAAATTCAACTTTTTTGCTCATATTATCACCTAATTTAGTAACTTGCAATAAAGCAGTTGTTACTAGAGAATAAGTAAAAGTTTTTAAATATTGTGGAAATGCGTAGTATTCAAGCATTTATAAAGCAAAAGCTTTATAAGCCTGGGAGAGAACCTACGAACTGGTGAGTAAAGTGCTATACTCAATTAAGGGAGAAGAGTACAGAATAGATGGAACAATTGACAAAATCGATGGAAATGCTGGTTTTTACTTCAGGGGCCAGGTCCAGCCCGAGCTTATTATAGGTCATATGGACAGAAAGGAATTTAACAGGTTTACTCTTGAACTGCTGGTTTTTGAAAAAGAGATTCTAGACAAATATATTGTTACTGGCAAAATTAAGGATTTTCTAAGTGAAAAACACCCAGAAATAAGCAATCTTGAGATTTCCCTTGGGAATCTAGATCTTCCTAAAAAGAAATAATTGAACAAGCTCCAAAAGCAGGTTTTTATAATCAGAGCCAGGAACTGAGCTTTTCAGAGACTTTAATGAACTGCTGAGCAGCATCTCAGATTGCTCTTTAGCAAGCCTCATTGCACCAGAGTCCTCCAACAGCCTTAAAATCTCACTGATATCTTTCTCACTCTTGTCTTTCATGGCCAGCATTTCTGAAAGAACGCTTTTCTCATGCTCACTGTATTTAGCCATAGCTGCTGCAACAAGGAAAGTAAGCTTCCCTTCCTTAATGTCCTCAAAATCTTTCTTTCCAAGAGAGCTGGAAGCTGTAAGGTTAAGCAGGTCATCCTTTATCTGAAAAGCTACACCTGCATCAGATATAGCTGGAAGAATCTCCTTAAAAGCCCCAAGCTCAGCGCCAGCAGCAAGCGCTCCAAGCTCCACACAAAACTTAAGAAGGGCGCCAGTCTTAAGGCTGCTCATCTCAAGGTAATTATCGAGGCCAACATCATAAGCCTTTCTCTCGCTCCAAAAGATATCAAGTGCCTGCCCAACGGAAATTCTTCCCATGCATCTTAAATAGCTCTCATAAATCTTAGCCTTCCGGCTGTTTGACATCCCTGAATCAAGCAAAAAAGCTAAAGGAGCAAAATACAAATAATTTCCAGCATTTATTGACAAAGGCTCACCAAACTTCCTATAAACACAGTCCCTGCCCCTTCTTGATTCAGACCTGTCTTCGATATCATCAACAATAAGTGTCCCTGAGTGAATCAGCTCAGGTATCAATGCATATCTGTAAATATCATCACCCTTTCCGCCAAATGCATGAAAAGCCAAGCAGGCAAGAACAGGCCTAATCCTTTTTCCTCCGCTCTCATAAAGCCAAAGAAAAGGGTCCCTAAGGGATTTATTTAGCTCATCATTATTAAAGCTTATATGCTCACTAACAGAAGCAAATTGCCTGATAGAGCTTTCAGACAAAATCTCCCTTGCTGAAGCATCAACTTTAATCGCAACATTCTTCATGTATTCACTAAGGCTTTGGGTTTCCATATTGATAATGAATCAGCCATACATTATAAAAGCTTTTTGATTTTTCAAAAGAGAGATAAAAAAAGGTACAGGAGCACAACTGAAGAGCATATTAAAAGGAACACAGCTCTGAAAACCTTATCTGTTGGCCGGGCAAGCACAGCAATCAGGCAGGCAGCCCAGAAAGCCATAGTAATCCTAGTTGCCAGGCTCATATCAAAAAGTAAAAATGTTGGAATAACCATAAAAAGAGCAAAAGCCACAGCAGCCCTCTTGCCAAACCTAACAGCAAAAGTATTATGCCCTGCCTTTTTATCCGGCCCATAATCCAGTGCGGTTGAAAAGGAATGAAACCCACAAATACAAAAGGAATAAGCAACCCACTTAAGCGGAACAGTAAAAATGCTCGAGCCATAGCTGTAACCAATCAGAAAAAGAAGCAAAAACCCCAGACCGTTAGAAAGAGAGTCCAGAGGCGGCTTAGTCTTAAGCCGTATCGGCTCTGCAGAATAAAAGTATGATAAGAAAACAATGCAAGCCATAAGGAACAGATTCTGAAGGTTTAATGTCAGTAAGGAGCTGGCCAAAAGCAGAATTGCTGATGCAAAAGAAAGCCTATTTACAAAAGCATGGTGCTTTTTGTCTAAAACATCGCCAAGCAACCCCCTATTTTTTCTTGGGTTCTGCCTGTCCGACTCATAATCCCATACATTATTATTCCCAAAAATGAGAATCGCCAAAGGAACCGTGACACAAAAGAACTGGAAGTAAGCTACAAGCCCAGGAGAAACATTGTTTTGAGTGAAGCCAAGAGTAAAAAATCCGGCCAGAAAAACCATTCCAAGCAGCATATTCCCGGATTGCAAAATATCCTTAAATGAACTCATTAAAGAAAAAAAAACAGATTCTATTTTAAAACTTTTCTAATTGATGCAAAAAAGCCTTCATAATAAGATAAAAGAGCCTATTTCGATAAAACACCTGCTGCCTTATCAAGCTCTTCAATCTCTTTTATTACTCTGCTCATAAAGTATAACTCCTTTAATAGGTACTCATCAAACTTATTTATATCTTCAATCAGGGATTCTATTATTTTTCTAACCTCAATAAGCCTGGCCTTAATAACCTCAATCTAGCCAAGCTGGGTTGCATCATCACGCTGGGATGAATGCTGCTCTCCGTTAAGTTTTTCTACCATTGTTGATAAAGGATGTGCGCGCAACGGATTTTTCGGCGTACGCACACCCTCCCTTATCTAGCATGAGCTATGTCAATTTTCGTTGCGCGAAGGCAACGAAAATGAAATTAAACCTGAAGCCAACCAACCACTGTGTTGGTCAAAATGTGTACCATTTGGTGTTTAAGCCGAAGTATGCTGTGCCTGTTTTTGCCAGCTTTCACTTTCGCAAGGTCTGCGAAGGTGCTTTTAAGCTTGTCGCTTTCAAGTATGGCTTCGTAATCCACGAGTTGCAGGTTATGCCTGATCATGTTCACATGCTTGTGGATATTAAGCCTTACGTTTCTGTAAGCAAAGCACTTCAGCTTTTTAAAGGAATTTCTTCTCGTATCCTAAGAAGAAATTTCTCTTTTCTCCGGGAATCCGGAGAACACCTCTGGAGCCCTGGCAAATTCTTTCGCTCAGTCGGAAATGTTTCCGCAGATGTAATCCAAAATCACATCAAGCATAGCCAGGGCTCATGTTCTTTACTCGATAATAAGCTTTTAGCTTACTATCGCCAAAAGCACCTGAATGCTTTTGTTTAGGAAGGTATATCCAGCACTTCAGTGCGGGGAGGATTCATTTTGAAATAACTATTCAAAAGATTTAAAGGGATTGAAGGTTACCTAAATCCATGTACGGCACTGCTCCAGAAAAGAAAATCTTCTCAAGTGGGCGTTCGGTAACTAAGCACTTTAAAGGGCTTGAAAACTTCTCCAATTTCACTATAGATGGAATTATTTACCCAGTCCAGGCTTCAAAAGCAGACAGGAGCACCTCTTACAGGCTCTACATCACTTCGGTTTTTTACCACGATAAAAGAGAACGGCTCCCATATAAAGAGCTCAAAAAGCCAGAGAGAAAGGATGAGCTTGAGGCAATCATTAGTAACGTGAAGTCAGAAATGGCCAACGAAGGCTTAGAATACAGGCACCTTGAAATAATCTGCGGCAGGCTTCCTTTGCCAGAAGAGGAAGAGTAAAAGAATTTCCTTTATTATAATAAAACAGAAGAAAAGATAATTAAGCTGCCTCCTCTCTAAACAATTTAAGCCGTCTGTCCAACTCCTTATCAAGGTTTCTAAAGTATTCACTCTTTTTCTCCTCAAGTTCTTTCTTTATTTGTTCCATAATGCCTCTTTCTCTCTCTAAAGTCTTACCAAAGCTATTGCATCTGTCAATCTGCTCGCCAATAATCTCTTTTATTTCCTGAAGCCTTTTAAAATTTGCTTCAACTATCCCAAGCTCTTTTTTACCAAGCCTTTGGTCAATATATTCTCTTCTTTGCTGAATCTTGCTTCTTCTTATCCAGCTAAGGCTAACAAAGTACCCTTTCCTAGAAAATCTGTACTTTTGTTGAATTTTTCTGTTCATAAACTTGAAGAAATCCCTTTCCTCCTTAAAAAGCGGAGACTCCCTTTTTAACTCAACTCTGATTTCTTTTTCTCTTTCTGATAGCTTTTTAGCGGTTTTTTCTAATTGTAAGCCGTCTTCACTGTTCTCCAGTTCTGCTGCAACCTGAGCCTCAGCTATAAAATATTTATTAATAAAATCAATCATCTCTTCTTTGCTATAACTATCTTTCGTCTTTTTCTCATTCAATCGGCCTTTATCTATTTCAATACCCATTCCCTTAAACTTTTTTAGACCTATCTGGTTTATTGTTCCTATCAAATCTCTATATGTTGCTTTATAATCTCCTTCTTTACTCACTTTTTTTTTATTTCGGTCAAACCATGCTTTCTGCATTATTTCTGGTTCGGTTAGCAGTTTTTTTGCCATAATCATCACCTTAAAGGTTAAGCAGCTTTTTGTTCCTGGGCAGCCTTAATTACCTGTTGATTTTTCTCTTCCGCTTCAATTGTATACATATAATATGCCTGTGCAATTGCCACTTCTACCTGTCTTTCCTGCTTCTTAAGAAAATTCTCAACATAATCTTTTAATTCTTTTTGCTGAATCTGAATTATATCAATAATCTTGTTCGCAAGGTCTAATTGGCCAGGAGTCAACTCATAAATCTCTTTCACACTTTCTATCTCTTTTATAACAGATTGCTCATAGCTTTCCTTCCTTTTTGAAATAAGCTTTGCTTTCTTCTTTAACTTGCCGATTGGCCTCCTTGCTTCCAGAGCAGCTAGCTTATGTGATTGCTTAAGAAGCCTGTTGGCTTCTCTCCTGCTTTTTCTTGCCTGTTTAAATGCCCCTGATTGCCTCTTATATATATCTGCTTCGAGCCTATCCTTTAACAATTCCTTTTTCAGCTTCTTGTACTTCCATTGATGTAAAGATCTAAGATTATCTAGCTTATTCTTCTCAATTGGATAATGCTTATTCTCTTTTCCAATAATAGAAAAAACTGCAAATGCATGCTCCAGCTTCTGCATTTCCTGGGGAGTTAATGGCTTTCCCTGCCGATTTTCATCTGCTTTACCTGTCTCTGAACTTTTTTTCTTAGCCCACTTGTCCATATCATCGAATACATCTGCAATCATAATCACCCTTTTTGGTTATAAGGATACTTTTAGCGCTACTGATTAATAAAACTTTTGATTTTTCCAATGTATAATGATTAAAACAAGAAATAAAATTAAAAAAAGAAAAAGCCTAAATCATCTCGCCGATTTCTATGGAGTCTTCCTCTGGGAGAAGCGAGCCGTCTATTTCATCCAGCACATCATCTATCTCCGGCTCTGGCTCCGGCTCAACAGGCTCTTCTTCCCATTCTTCATCTGGCTCATCCACTTCCTGGGCGCACCCTGCAAGCACTAAAAGAGCCAATACTCCTAAAACAAAAAAAGCTGCTTTCATTCTGGTCTACCTCCGCCAATCGCCTGACCAATCCTTTCACTCAGGTCATTAAACCTTTCTGTATGCTCCTCATGCCTTTCCACTATCCTTGCAATTCTCTCAGCAGCCCTCTCATCTGCATCCTCAGGAAGCCTCGACCTTATCTCCTCAGCCGTCTGGATTCTTTTCTGGGCAACATTATGGATTCTCTCAGTAATCCTATCAACAATCTCATCCATTGCCACTGCCTTTCTCACTGCAACCCTTGAAGCCTCCTCCCTGATTCTCTGCGCTGCATCAGCCACTTCCTGCCCATGAAGAGACCTAAGCCTGTTCTTAAGCTCAGAAACTGCAAAGCCTGCATTCACATCGCCTATCCTGACTCTGTCTACAAGGTCCTGGTCAGCCATTCCCATGTTGCTCAGCATCTCCTGCACCCTGATAGCATTGTTCTCCCGGATCCTGCTGTGCACCTGCTCTCTCATATCCTCAAGAACCTCGTGCCTTTCAACATTCCTTGCTCTTTCCCTTAACTGAGAAATCTCGCCTTCAGGAAGAATCTCTCTCAGCTCCTCCCTGAACTCCTGAGTAAGGCTTATTGCCTGCTTCTTTAGGTCCACAAAGTCCATAGCAAGCTGGTTAGCAGGCTTTTCCATGTCAAGGCCATCTATCTGCTCCAAAAGAGCCTCAAGCTCATCCAGAATCTCGTTAAGCCTCTCTACATCAGCATCAGGCCTGTTCTCAGCAAGAAACTCCAAAGCCTCATTCCCCACCAGAATATTCCTGGTTATCGATCTCTTCAGCTGCAGAAGCCTTACCTCAGCCCCAAGCGGGTGGAAGAATGCTTCTACCTCTTCTTCATCAGAGTCATCTACCTCATACTCTTCCTCATTTTCTAATTCCACCTCTTCTTCATCAATTTCCTCATCCACGCCTTCATCTGCAAAGGCAGGGACGGACACTGCCACCAAGAGCAGCATTAAAATTCCAAGCATAGTTTTTGTTTCCATACTATCACCTCAGCATAACTGTAAGCTGGAACAGCATATTAATATTTCCCGGAATCCAGCGGAACATCCCGGAACACTCACTTTTCCAGCCAGATCATGCTTGACATCCCGCTCCTGTCTTTCTTAATAATTCCTTTTTTTAAAAGTGTTTCTATATTCCTTGATAATGACGACTTGGGGATACCCAGTTCCTCCTCTATTCTTGCCTGGCTCACTGGAGAATTCTTCTTCTCAAGAAACGACACAATCTCTCTTTGCCTTTCAGTCAGAAAGACAGCTTGGCCATCCTTATTCTCAGTAACAGCACTGCTTTTTCCCCTCCTGAAAAATAAGAGCGCAAAAGCAATCCCAGCCAGAAGCAAAAAAGCCAGGCCAAGAAACAAAGCCACAGGAACAAAGCTCTCTTCTTTCGAAGCATTAATCCTGTACTGGACCAGGAAATCTATCGGCTCATCCTTCCCAAGCGCAGTAATCCCAATTCTTCCATTGCTTGTCTCAATTCTAACATGCCTCGGAGCCTTAAGGTAGCTGATCGAAGCATCCCTCGGCAGCTCAACAGAAAAAATATATTCAGAGAAAACCTCATCAGTAGAAAGAGAAAAAGCCCAAACCTCTTTATCCTTGCTTGTAAGCATCTGGGTTTCCCCCTCAGCAAAGCCAGGGTAGTTAGAAATGCCAGAAACCCTCACAGATCCATCCGGCCTTACATCAAAAGAAAGCTCAGCATAGTAAGCCCCAAAGGATAATGCAGGCAAAGCCAAAAATACAAAAGCCACAAAAGCCACGACAATTCCAAGCTTCATGCATACAGAAAGCCAAAATTACTATTAAAACCTTTCTTTACGCCTTAGCAATGCTAAAAAGAAAAGGTTATAAGTTAAAGTTAAAAAACACTCAGGCTAATAGCCAGCAAAGGCAAATAGAACAAAATGCAAGAGACAAAAATCCAGCCAGAGCATCTTTACATAAAGATAGGGCCTATTGATGAAAACATATTATTTACTGAAGAAGCATTGGATAAATTCAGAGAAAAAAAGTTTAATGTTATTATAAAAGGTATAAAAGGAGCCGACAAAAGAGAACATATTACTTCTTTTAAGAAAATTACTTTATACTCTATTCTTTCAGAATACCTGAAGAACCCAGAATTATTTATTTCTGAGTTCAATTCCCTTGTTGAGAAGTACATAGAGTCAAAAAGCCGGC
>CAYUJZ010000017.1:0-4210 GCA_964445165.1 uncultured Methanosarcinales archaeon | reverse complement strand
TTTATTTCTGAGTTCAATTCCCTTGTTGAGAAGTACATAGAGTCAAAAAGCCGGCTCGATAAAAGAATCGCTGAAGCAAAAAGCCATGGTATAAGAGATTCAGAAGCAACTAAAAGAGCAAAAGAGGTTGCAGAAGCATACAGGGAAGCCATGAAATGCGTTGAAGAAATGCCAATAGCAAGCCTTTCACCTTTTTATGCTCAGTCTTTCATTCACTACCTTAATAGCAACGGCCTGAAAAAAACCGAGTATGAGTTATTTGAAAAAATGAACGAGGAAATCTTCAGGCAATCCAAACTAACTTTCTCATTTTGTATCAACGACATTTCAAAAGCCCAGGAGGATTCCCTCGAATATCTTGAATTAAATTATGCAGAAGAAACAGAAGATTACTAAAAGGCTTTTTACTCTAGCACAGCCTTAATCCTTCTCACGCCGGCAGCAGAGCTCTCTTCCTTAATAATCCTGAACCTGCCAAGCTCCCCGGTGCTTTTCACATGCGGCCCCATGCAGATTTCCATAGAGTAATCACCAGTCTTGTACACAAAAACCCTTGGCGGGTACCTTGCGCCAAACTCACTCTGCGCTCCCTTCTCAACCGCCTCCTCAGGGCTCATCTCAAGCCTTTCAACAGGCAGGTTTAAGGCAATAACCCTGTTTACCTCATCCTCAACTCTCTTAATCTCCTCTCCAGTAAGCTTTCTCTCAAAGTTAAAGTCAAACCTAAGCCTCTCAGAGTTAATATTCGAGCCCTTCTGCCTGATCTTAGGGTCAATGACCTTTCTCAGCGCCTCATTCAGGAGATGCGTTGCAGTATGCAGCCTCGTGGTTTTTTCGCTCTCATCAGACAAGCCGCCCTTAAACTTCTGCTCAGCCCCTTTCCTTGAAATCTCCTGGTGCTTCCTGTAAAGGCCCTCAAAACCCTTCTTATCCACGCTCAAGGCCTTCTCCTTAGCAAGCTCCACAGTCATCTCAATCGGAAACCCATAGCTCTGAAAAAGCAGGAAAGCAGCATCAGCAGGCAACTCCTTAAGTTCCTTGCTAATTGTCTTGTCTGCAACCTTAGCAAACTCATTCAGGCCTTTCTCAATCGTCCTGTTAAACCTTTCCTCCTCAATCCTCAGCTGCTCCTTAATGAATTTACCCTTCTGCTTCAGAAGCGGGTAATCATCCTTGTATGTCCCGATAACCGCATCAGCAATCTTAGTGCAGAACCCATCTTTTATCCCAAGCATCCTGCCATACCTGATAGCCCTCCTGATAAACCTCCTGAGAATGTACCCCTGGTCAACGTTGCTCGGGGTAACAGCTCTCTCATCCCCAAGAATAAAAGTAGCAGCCTTGAGGTGGTCAGCAATAACCCTTACAGCAAATTCATTATCCTTTAAGTCAGCAGAGCCAGCAAGCCTGGTAATCTCACGAACAATCGGCTCAAAAGCCTCAGTCTCAAACACATTCATTTTTCCCTGAAGCACCATCACAACCCTCTCAACACCCATGCCAGTATCAACATTCTTCTGCTTTAGCGGAATGTACCTTCCTTCCCGCGTCTTGTTATACTGCATAAACACATTGTTCCATATCTCAACCCAGTTCTCATTCTCAGGATCAAAAACAGCAGGAGGCTTCTCATCATCAAGCTTCCAGTAGAAAATCTCGCTGTCAGGCCCGCAGGGCCCGGTCTCGCCAGCCGGCCCCCACCAGTTATCATCTTTTGAAAGATAAGCAATCCTCCCAGCTGGAACCCCCAGCCCATGCCAGATTCCTGCAGCCTCACTATCTTTCGGCGCATCACTATCACCAGCAAAAACGCTCACAGCAATCCTTTCACGCTCAAGCCCAAGCCACTTTTTATCAGTCAGGAACTCCCAGCTCCAGGAAATAGACTCCTTCTTAAAGTAATCCCCCAGGCTCCAGTTCCCAAGCATCTCAAAAAAAGTCAAGTGAGTCTCATTCCCCACCCTGTCGATATCCCCGGTCCTGATGCACTTCTGCACATCCACAAGCCTCTTGCCAAGCGGGTGCGGCTCGCCAAGCAGAAAAGGCACAAGAGGATGCATCCCGGCTGTAGTAAAAAGCACGCTCGGGTCATTCTCAGGAATAAGCGAAGCAGAATCAAGCCTTTTGTGCCCCTTAGACTCAAAAAAAGAGATGTACAGCTCCTTCAGCTTCCTCAGCCCGATTTTCTTTTGCATCATTTCCTAGAAAAGCTCCTGTTTTTTAAAGTTTACTCAAAAGGATTCCAGCCTTTTTCTAAGAGAGCGCAGGCTCCTGATATAATCCCTGCTGGTCTTGAATATCCTAACCTTGGATTTCCTGCCCTCTCTCCACTCAACCGGAATCTCCTTAATGCCCAGCCTTTTCTTTTCAGCAATCACCAGCAGCTCAGAGTCAAAGAACCACTCCCTGTCCCTTGTTAAAGGAACAATCTCATCCAGGACTTTTTGGCTTATCGCCTTAAAGCCGCACTGCAGGTCAGCAATATCTGTCTCAAGCATAGCCCTAGCAAGCCTATTGTAAGCCTTTGATATCGCAAGCCTGAACAGGCTTCTTCTCGCCTTAGACTTCGGATGGTACCTGCAGCCTGTAGCCACATCAAACCCCGAAGCAACTGCGCCAATGAGCTCACGCGTATGCCCTATGCCTGTAGCAAGGTCAACATCACAATAAGCATATATGTCAGCAGGAAAAGCTTTCCATGCATCAACAAGGGCAAACCCCCGGCCTTTCCTGTCTATGTGAAAAGCCTTCACTCCAGGCTCAATCTTCTCAAGCCTTCTTGCAATCTGCAAAGTAAAATCCGTTGAAGCATTATCAGCAATTATAATCTTCCACTCATAGCCTGAAAGGTTATTTCTGAAATAGCCGGCAAGCTTCCTGACAGAAGCCTCAAGCACTTTCTCCTCATTGTAAACAGGCACTACAAAATTAACTTTGAGAGACATGCAAAACAAAAGCACCTCAAGCTTTAAATACTTTCTCTAATCATCCAGGTAAAATGCTGGATAATCTTAGTTTTTCAACAGTGCTGAAAGAGATAAAAAGATATTTTGTTTTCATCACTGGAGGGGCTATCAGCACCTTAATCAGCATAGCCATAACCTTTATTCTGACAGAAGCCTTTAAGCTTTGGCACATGATTGGAGTCTCCCTTGCACTCTTTGCAGAGATAATCTTTCAGTTTATATACCATAGCACAGTTACCTTTAAGTCAAAAGGCAGGTTTAAGGTATTTGCTGTTCTGATCATTCTGCTAAGCGGGCTTTACTGGCTCCTCGTTTATTTACTAAGCGTAAGATTAGAAATCCATTATATCCCATCAATCATCCTGGCTTCATTTGCAGTCTCCATCCTAAACTACACCCTAAACAAGCAGTTGGTATTCAACCCAAAAAAGAAAAATATGCATTAATTTCTTCTATTTTACTTTCCCCTTATGGGTAGCATGGGTAAGGAAAAACAGGATTAATGAAAAAACGCAGAATCCCCCTGCAAGTGAGATAAGTAGTGGCTTTAGCAACCTTTTGCCTAAAGAGCCGGTTTTGTCTTCTTCTAAATGAAGTTCAGAGCCAATTGCTTCTTTTTCTAAAACTAAATCTCCATTACCTTCATCAAGATAAGAAGGGTCAGTGCCACAACTTTCTTTGGTTACTGGAATCATCTCGTTGGTGCCGCATTGGTTTACATCCTCACACTCTCTTAATCTAAATCCGGACTCAAGGCACTCAGACCACTCGCTGCAAACCCAGTATTCAATGCATTCGCACTCTCGGGTTTCTGCAGGCTTGTTTTCCTCAGTGCCGCACTCATTAGCATCAATACATTCTCTCTGCTGCTGCCCTTCTATACACTCAGACCATTCAGAGCATTCCCATTCAGGAACGCACCTTGCCACAGGAGCAGCACCAGCACCACCGCCGTCTGGCCGGCCAGCAGGCTGAGTATCATCATCTTCATCCTCATCAGAAAGCTCAGTCTCATTCCTAATGCCATAAGCAAAAAGCGAGAAGTGCGGAGTTACGAAACTAAAGACTGCATAGCCTGCCTCAAATCCAGAAAAGGCAGTATCAAGCCCCAGCCAGCCTTCACCATCATATAAAAAAACAGACACCAGAGACAAGTTCGTAATCTGCATATCATCAATAATAATCTGTGGAATCCTGAAGAAAACAACAGCATTTTCCTCGCTGCCTGAAAGGTTTATCTCAAA
>CAYUJZ010000016.1:0-24728 GCA_964445165.1 uncultured Methanosarcinales archaeon | reverse complement strand
TATCTGTAATGCTCATTGTAAACTCAATGTCTGAAAAATCTTTGCTGAGTTTTATTGAGGTTATTTCAATCTTCTTATTAAAAACATACTGAAACAGGCCTTTGATACAGCCCTGGTACAGGATTAAGCCCATTCCGTTTTTTCTTGCAATAACGAAATCTGTTGACTTTGCTCTAATTTCCCCTTTTCTCAAGTCAATATTCAGGTATTTAACATCCCTCACCCAAGATGTCAGGCCGTATTTATAAGCAAAGGATATAAACCTTTGAACAGCCTTTTCATTTTCTCCAGTATAAACCGGCACACCGAGCAGGTATGCAAAATTATAGCCCCAATCTTCTCCGAGCTTGACAAGAGATTCTTTGTATTTTTCTGATTTGTCTACGAGCCTATTTTCTATATTAACGAAGATATCTTCGGGAAGCAGAAGCAATCGGTAAGATGTTTTGTTTGAAAAGTTATCAAAAGTGGTAACTATAAAGCCAGGAACTGCCCTTGTGAATTTCTTTGATAAGAGGTTCTGCACCCACCACTTAACAAACTTATTCTTAAGCCTCATTCTTGAGTATCTTGATGCCTGTGCGGGTTATGTCGAAGTCCAGCATTATGAGCTCTGTCCTGGTTTCCCGCATCTTCTCTATGTGGAGTGACCTGGTTATCTCGTTGCCTATGGAGCTTTTCCTGAACAGGAGAATCCCGTCTGAAAGGAAGTCTGAAACATGGTCTCTTGTGATGTTCTCCTCATCATCTGTCTGGTTTACCAAAAAGACAGTAAGCCCCGGAATCTTCTTCAGCCTGGAGACAAAGGTGTATATGAACCTCCTGGAGATGCTGTCCCCTATGATGGGCGGGGAAATGATTGTGTTGTCACCAAGGATATCAGCCACCTTAAAGTTCTCCACAATCTCAAAAATCGGGGCGTTTATCATAAGCGAAGGCAGGGAATCTATAACTAAGAACCTGTACTTCTCCTTCTTTACCATCGCAAGAAACTCGTCCAGGAAATCCCTGGAGACATCGCTTCCGTACTTGGAAACAATGTCATACTTGCCTTTTATAGCCCATTTCAGGCTCTTTGCCTGCTCTTTTATCTGGCTTACCGACTGCTCAAAAGACAGGTAAAGCCCTTTGTTCTTCTTATTGCACACGTTCTTGAGCACTTCCTGGCAGAAGATAGACTTTCCTGTTCCTGACTCGCCGGTCACGAGAACTATGAACCCTGCAGGGATTCCGCCGTCTATAGCATTATCAAAGGCCTTGATCTTGGTTGGGATTCTCATTTTTAAGCACCGTTTAATCTTTAGCGCCTCCTATTTAAAAAGTTTGCTAAAAAGAAAGGAAAACTGAATTCCTTTCAGCTTTCCCCAGAAGACGCTTTTAAAGAAAAAAGCAAAAGCAATTGCATGCAGCTTCAGATAGCAAGGGAATTCAAAAGTTTCATATATCAATTGATATACGCCAGCAGCATGCAGGCAAGCAAAAGCCCCTTCACAAGGTCTCCGACCCTGGACACTGTGCTTATGATAGAGAGAGCTATAGAAAAGCACAGCGGGGAATTCAGTAGGAGAGAAATATGGAAAAGCCTTCCCAGGAAGGTAATGTGGCAGACTTACTTAGTTGCTATTGATTACCTTGAAAGCATAAACAAGATTGCTGTTGACAGGGAAGGCAGGCTTGCTTACATCTGGAATCCTAGCCTTGCAAAGAAGCTCGCGAAAAGGCAGGAGATTAAATTATGATTAAGACGTCAAAGGTTGTTTTCATAAGAAACAGCCTAGAACAAAGCTTCTACTCTTTAAGCAAAGATGACCCTGTACAAAAAGGAATTACTAAAGCAATCCTGGATTTAAGGGGCAATGCTTTTTCTGGAATTCAGGTGCCAAAAAGGCTTATTCCAAAGGAATACATAAATAAATACGGGATAAACAACCTTTGAAAATATGACCTGCCTCAGAATGGCCTTATCCTTAATTTTAGAAAAGCTCTTTTAAAACTGCTCAGAAAGAAGAACTTCAAACATTTTAAGCGAGCTGAGGATGTTTTTTTAAGAACTCAGACATTGTCATAAAGGGGCCTCTCAGTGCCTTTTTTACCTTTGCCAACTCTTTCTTGCTCAATTCCTCTGTTTCAATAAAGTGGTCAAACAAGTCAGCTTTCTTCTTAAGCAAATCATACTCATCCTTCGGAATGGTTACGCTTTCTGCCATAATATCCTAAGATAAGCTCTTTCTATTTATAAAAATATCAAACTAAAACCGGAAAATCTTTCATTTTTCATCCTGCACCAGCTTCTTCCTGGGCGCGAGAAGTATGGTGGCATAAACCATTAAATCCTTTTTTGCCGGGTTATACCTGACCTGCTTTACGCTTCTCAGGCTCTTTTCATAAATATGGGACAGCAACCTGTCTTTCTTTTCTGCGTATTCCTTTTGCAGCTTTTTTTCCTGATTTTTCAGCCTTTCAATTTCTGACCGGAGTGACTTTTTCCGCTTTTCCCACTGCTTCATCTGCTTGGTTTTTCCTGAGAGCTTTTTGTTTCCGATGAGCTTTTTTACTGCCCTTCGTGCCTTCTCTCCGGACAGCTTTTTGTTAACTAAAGAAAGCGAGCTTTTTGCAGACCTGATTTTCTTTTTCAGTTCGCTTATCCTGCGGTCGTGCTTTGACTTGAGCAAATCCAGCTTGGGCCTGGAAAGGTCCAGCAGTGCGTTGTGGTTGAGCTTAACTATCTCTTCTTTGTCATAGGAAACGTTCTTCAGGAAGGTGCTTTCAAAAAGCGTTGCGGAAAGCCCTGCCTTTGCCTCCCTGAGGGCATACTCAACGGAGTCAACTATGCTTGCCTTTGGCTGTGCAATGCTGATGTCTTTGTGGATTAGCTGCCTGAATGTTACATGCCTGAGGAAGTTTCCGATGGGGATTGACTTTGCTGTGAGGTCAAACAGAAACGGCCCCTGAAGGGGCATCTCAATATCCCTGTAAGGCCTGGCGCCTACGACTATCTTGAGGTAGGGAATGTACTCTTCTCCTTTTTCTGCTGATATCTTCAGGGAAATATCGTCTGAATGGTTTTTAACTACCTTTATCAGGGCGGACAGAATCTTTTTGGGCTTTTCTTTCCTGACTGGCAGGGGCTTATTTTTCTGGGAGGGCTTTCTTCCAACGCTTGCCAGTATCCTGCCTGCTGAGACCATGTCCTGCTCTTTATTTCTGCTGGCTAAAGGCTTCTGCTTGGGCTGCTTTATATCCAGGCTTCCGGAAACCTTTGGCTTTTCTGCTGGGTTGTTTATCCACTTTATGTGCTCTGGCCTGAGCGGCCCTTTGTGGAATGTGTAAAGCCACCTTGCCTTGACCAGCTTTATTTTTGAAGACTGTGAACCCGAATAGATGATTTCGCCGACTGCTGTCTTTGAGTTAAGCTCCTTTAGCTCGGAAAACGAGATGTCTGAGGCAATGGCTGATTTCTGTATGTCGTTTTCTGTCCTGAGCCTGCCTATGAGCCTTGTGCCGAGGTTGCCCATGAGCTTGTAGTCTATGTCTCCGGGGCTCTGGGTTGCAAGCACCAGGCCAAGCCCAAATGCCCTTGCCTGCCTTATGAGGAGCTCAAGGAGTTTCTTGCAAGGAGGATTTGAAGGGGGCGGCGGCAGGATGCCTGCGATTTCATCAATGTAAAGGATGCACTTAAGCCTCTCGCTTCCTGAGCCTGAGAACACTTTGGAATAAAGCTCCTGAAGGACTGCCTCAACTGCAAGCTGCTTCTCTTCCATGGATGTGCAGAAGCGCAGGTCAAACACTGAAAGGCCTGGGCTTCTTATGTCCAGAGAGAGCTCCTCGCCATGGCTGAGCGCCTGCTTTGATGGGGAGGACAAAAGAAGGTTTATTGAGGCTGCTGCCTTTAGCCGGTCTGCTTCCTTAAGGAATTCGTCAATGGGAAGCGAGCCGATGGTTGAGAAGGGCGGGTTTTTCACTTTTTCAATGAGCTCTTCATAAGTAGGCTTTTTCTTTTCCTGCCAGAGCTTAAGCAGGATTTGCGAAATTAAAGCAGACGCTTTGTCTTTTATCATGCCTTTAACGCCGGACATGCTTACTATGGACTCTCCAACCGGGCCTGCGAGCTCTTCTGCGCCTTTTTTCGGGGGTGCCAGGCTGGGCAGCAGGGATACCCGGATTCCGTAACCAGACTTAGGGGTATAAACCCTTGCCTTTACGTTCTTAAGCGCATCATACGCGGCATCAGGAAAGCCTTTGTTCTTATTGAAATACGACTGGGCAATTCTTTTTGCCTCTGCTTTCCCTGCGAAAGGCCTGAAGTCATACTTTTTTGAGAATACTGCAAGCCCGCTTATGTCGCCTTTTGGGTCTATTGCTATGACGGGAATCTTCTTTGCCAATGCTTCCTCTGCAAGGATTTTGCACATCACGGTCTTGCCAGAGCCGGTGGAGCCTACAACAAACGCGTGCCTTGTAAGCGTGTTCAGGTTAAGCATCTCTTTTTTTCCTTCGTGGAACCCTATGAAAGCCTTTGCCATGGATGAAATTTTCAGAAGCAACTATATAAAGCTTTTTGATATTCCTGTCCTTGTTGCTACTGTTTTTGCCGAATTAATTCCAAAACATTTTTAAAGAAGGTTTCTGTCTTTTTTTGTGTGATAGCATGAATAAGCCGAGAGCTGAGATACAGCTAAAAGTGAGCGAGGCAATTCCGGAAGACGTCAACAAAGGGATAGTAAGGATAGACTCGAGCTTCCTGAGAGAGATAGAGCTCAGGCCCGGGGATATTGTAGAGATTGAGGGCAAGAAAAAGACTGTTGCCATTGTTGACAGGGCTTACCCCAGGGACATTGGGGTATCTCTTGTAAGAATGGATGGAATCACTAGGAGAAACGCCCAGACCAGCATTGGCGAGTATGTTAAGATAAGAAAGGCAGACTTTAAGGTTGCAGATAAGATTGTGATTGCGCCTGCACAGGAAGGTGTTACAATCCAGGCTGCAAACATCAATGTTATGTTTAAGAAGGGGCTCTTAGGGAGGCCTGTGCTAAAAGGAGACATTGTTTCTATAGGCGGAACAAACACAAGGAGAAGAATGGTCTCAAACAACCCTAACTTTGACGACTTTGACATTTTCAGAATTATAAATGACAACCTGAGAGGCTTTGGGTTCTCATTCACAGACATTAAGTTTGTGGTTGCTGACACTTCGCCGAAGAATACTCCTGTTATAATTACTGACTCTACTGAGGTTGAGTTTAACCCTAAGCCTGTTGAGACCCTGGAAACCAAATCATTGGATGTAACTTACGAGGACATTGGAGGGCTTCAGGAGTCTGTGCGGAAGATCAGGGAAATGATTGAGCTTCCGATGAAGCACCCGGAAATCTTTGACAGGCTGGGAATCGAGCCACCAAAGGGAGTCCTTCTTTATGGCCCGCCCGGAACCGGAAAGACTCTTCTTGCGAAAGCTGTCGCCAACGAGACAAACGCAAGATTCATACTTATCAACGGCCCGGAGATTATGAGCAAGTACTACGGCCAGAGCGAGCAGAACCTCAGGCAGAAGTTTGAGGATGCTGAAAAGAATGCACCAAGCATTATATTTATAGACGAGATTGACGCGATTGCGCCTAAAAGAGAGGAATCTAAGGGAGAAGTGGAAAGAAGGGTGGTTGCACAGCTTCTTGCAATAATGGACGGGCTGAAAGCCAGGGGAAAGGTTATTGTTGTTGCTGCCACTAACATCCCTAACTCGCTTGACCCAGCATTGAGAAGGCCGGGAAGGTTTGACAGGGAGCTTGAGATAGGCGTGCCTGACAAGGAAGGCAGGGCACAGATTATGAAGATTCACACAAGGAACATGCCGATTCAGCCTCAATTCACCAAAGAGAGCATTTACTCTGTAAAAGAAAAGATAAAGCAATTCCTGAATAAAAAGGAAGAAGAGGAAAAAGACCTGAAGGAAAATATAAAGGCATCTGAGTCAGAGATAAGGAAATACTCAGAGCTTGCCAAGCAGCTTGACAAGGAGATTGAGAAGCTCTTTAATGAAAGGGGCAAAGCAGACTCTGAAGAAGTGTTTGAGAATCTTGGAAGAAAGATTAAAGAGCTAAAAAGCAACAAGGAGCTTTACGAGTCAAACGCTTCCCAGCTTGAGAAGGAAAGAGAAGAGGCAGAAGCTAAAATCAAGGAGATATCCAGCTTAAGAAAAGCAATTGATGAAGTGAAGGGCAAGATGGATGACCCCGAGCTCGTGGAGATTCTTTTTATGGGGCTTTCTTACGCTGAGTTTGCCAAAATCGAGCAGGCGCTTACAGACCACATGCTTTCTTTGTCTGGTGAGAGCAGAAAAATCCTTGGTGACAAAAAGCAGAGGTTCTCAAAGATTAAAGAGAAAATCCTTGAAAATATATCCAGCACAAAGGCAAAGCAACAGATCGAGGGCATAGAGTTTGAGTACAACAAGATTACCAAGGAAACCCTCAGAAAAGTAATGGATATAATTGATGATAAGGGAATTAAGAATAAGCTTAGCCTGGCTCTTGATAATGCCAAGGATGATGAAGAGGCAAGGAAAATAATCACCGGGAATTTCCTGCCTTTTGAATTCAAGAACGATATTACTAAGTCACTTAAAGAGGAGATGATTGGGCTGCTAAGTGAAAGAACCCATGGGTTTGTCGGGGCTGACATTGCGGCCTTCGCAAAAGAGGCAGCCATGGCTGCGCTCAGGAAGGCGCTTCCTGACATTATGAAAAGTGATGAGGAAACTTTTTCACAGCAGGTGCTTAACAACCTTTACATTGACTTTAGCGACTTTCACGAGGCGCTTAAGGTTGTGAGGCCGAGCGCGCTCAGGGAAGTTTTTGTTGAGATACCTAACGTAAAGTGGCTTGACATTGGCGGGCTTGAGGATGTCAAGCAGGAGATTACTGAGGCAGTCGAGTGGCCGCTTAAGCACAAGAATGTTTTCAGGAAGCTGGGAATCAGGCCTCCAAAGGGGGTTATGCTTTACGGGCCCCCTGGCACGGGAAAAACCATGCTCGCAAAGGCGGTTGCCAATGAGAGCGAAGCGAACTTTATACTTGTAAAGGGCCCTGAGCTGCTAAGCAAGTGGGTTGGTGAAAGCGAGAAGGCGTTAAGGGAAATTTTCAAGAAGGCAAGGCAGACCTCGCCGTGCATAGTGTTCTTTGATGAGATTGACTCTATAACTCCAAGAAGGGTTGCAAGCGAAGACAACAGGGTAGGGGAAAGGATGGTTAACCAGCTTCTTACTGAGATGGATGGAGTGGAGGAGCTTACTGATGTAGTTATAATCGGCGCTACAAACAGGCCTGACATGCTTGATACTGCAATACTCAGGCCAGGAAGGTTTGACAGGATTATCCTTACTCCTGCGCCTGATGAGAGATCCAGGCTTGAGATTTTCAAGGTTCATACAAAAGGCATGGCGCTTGCCAAGGATGTAAAGCTAAAGGAGCTTGCAGAGAAGACTGAGGGGTACTCTGGTGCAGATATTCAGGCTGTGTGCAGGGAGGCAGCTATGCTTACCTTAAGGAAAAAGATGGATTCTGACGCGGTCACAAAAGAGGGCTTTGAGGATGCGCTTAAGAGGATAGGGCCTTCAATAACAAAGGAAATCATGGATGCTTACGAAAAGATGAGAAAAAAGTTCTCTTCTGCAAGGGCAGAGGAGATGAGGGCCAACAGGCCAAACTATTACGGCTAAAATGGATGACCTGCTTTTGCTTATACTTGCGATAGTGGGTATGCTTGCTATTTACTGGGTGCTGTTTGGCGAGAAAAAATACCAGAGGATGCTTGAGCATGGAAATAGCAAAGATACTGAGGTTTCTGGACAACCAGCTGAAGATAAGGGAGATAGAGGACACAAGCCAGAACGGGCTTCAGGTTCAGGGAAAGAGGGAAATAAGTAAGATTGGGCTTGCGGTTGACTCTGACACTGAAACCCTAAAGAAGGCTAAGGCTAATTCGTGTGATATGCTGATTGTGCACCATGGCTTGTTCTGGAGCGACAATTCTCTTATGGTTGGGCTTAAGTATAACAGGGTTAAGTTCCTGGTTGAGAACTCGCTTGCGCTTTATGCCTGCCACCTGCCGCTTGACATGCACGAAGAGTACGGCAATAACATTTCCCTTGCAAGAATGATTGGGCTTAAGGGCATTTCCCCGTTTGGGTACAGCCACGGGTTTTCTATTGGCTTCAGGGGGGAGGCTGAGAGGATGCCTGTTGAGAGGCTGGCAGGGCTGGTTGACTCTAAGCTTGGCTCTAACTCAAAAATCCACCAGTTCAGGGAAGGCCCAGCACACAGGGTTGGGATAATCTCTGGCTCTGGCGGCTCAGGGGTTTATGAGTGCCCGGGGCTTGGGGTGGATACGCTGCTTACTGGCGAGGTTAATTATCATCGACTGCTTGATGCAAGGGAACTTGGAATCAATGTGATTGAGGCTGGGCATTATCATACAGAAACAATAGGCTTAAAAAGGCTGATGGATAAGGTTAAGGAAGTGCTTGGCGTAGAGTGTGTATTTATTGAGTCAAGAAAAGAGCTTTAGCCATGAAAAAGGTTAAGATTCATACAAAGGAAGGGAACTTTGAGGGGCTTCTTGTGAATGAGGCTCTTAAGGGGAAAAGGCAGTTTCTGATAATTAAGCTTGCATCTGGCTATAATGTCGGGGTTGACAAGGCAAAGATAGTTACGATGCAGGAAAGTGAGGAAAGCCCGCTTAAGCAGGAAGAAAAGGTTGAGGATAAGCCTGAAAAAGAGGATAGCGGAAAGGACTCTCTTTACATCCTTCACACGGGCGGCACGATTGCCTCAAAGGTGGATTACAGGTCTGGCGGGGTAAGCGCATTGTTTACGCCTGAGGAGATTGTCTCGCTTTTCCCTGAGATTAAGGGGGACCATAGGCTTGAGGCGCGGCTGATATCAAATGTTTTCTCAGAGGATATGAGATTTTCTTCTTACAACAGCCTGATTGAGGATATTGCAAGCCTTGCAAAGAAGGACATTGAGGAAAAGGAAAAGATAAAGGGGGTTATTATCACGCATGGCACTGACACGCTTCACTACACAAGCGCTGCGCTTAGCTTTGGGATGCATGGGATTCCTTTTCCTGTTGTGCTGGTTGGGGCGCAGAGAAGCTCGGACAGGCCTTCAAGCGATGCGGGGATGAACCTTGTTTCTGCTGTAAAGTTCATTGAGTATGCAAAGGCAAAGGGGATTTCTGGTGTTTTTGCATGCATGCATTCTTCTGTAAGCGATGACTCGTGCAGGATTTTCAGGGGGGTTAACCTCAGGAAGATGCACACCTCAAGAAGGGATGCTTTCAGGCAGGTGAACTCCGGGCATTTTGCTGATGTCTGGCCTGGCGAGGGAAGGGTTGAGCTTTCCAAGGATGCATTGGCTGAGATGAATTCCCCGGAGAAAAAAGAGAGGCTTTCTTTCCAGGGATTCAGGGATGGCCTGAGGATGGGGATTCTTTATGCGCACCCTGGGCTGAGGAAAGAGGAGATTCTTGCCTACCAGGGTTTTCATGGGCTGGTTATTGCCGGGACAGGGCTTGGGCATCTTGGGATAAGCAAGCCTGAAGAAGCTGGCAACAGCGGCAACCTTGAGGCGCTGAAGGAGCTGATTAAGTCAGGCACTTGGGTAGCTGTTGCACCGCAGGCGATCTACGGAAGAGTCAACCTTAATGTATACTCCACAGGGAGAAAGCTTAAGGAGATCGGTGTTCTTGGAGACCTCTGCGCAATGACGCTTGAGACTGCGTTCATTAAGCTTGCATACCTGGTGTCAAGCTTTAAGCATGAGAGCATTGCTGAGCTATACCATGCTGACTTCTGCGGTGAAAACCCAAGGAGGCTAATGCTGGATGAGTGAGAAAACGCCATACGAGGAGATGGGATTCAGGTGCGGGCTTGAGATTCACCAGCAGCTTGCCTGCGGAAAGCTTTTCTGCAGCTGCGCCCAGGATGAGAGCAACGGGGCTGCCTCTAGTTTCTTCAGGTTTCTTTCTGTTTCTAAAGGCGAGACTGGCGAGGAAGACCTTGCTGCCTCTTTTGAGAAGGCAAAGAGCAAGAGGTTTGAGTATGTTGCCCCAGTTAGCTCTTCCTGCCTTGTGGAGTGTGATGAGGAGCCGCCGCATAATGTTAATGATGATGCTGTGAAGGGAGCGCTTCAGGCTGCGCTTCTCTTTGGGATGAGGCCTTTTGACTGCATCCAGTTTATGAGGAAGATTGTGGTTGACGGGTCAAACACTTCAGGGTTTCAGAGGACTGCCCTTGTTGCCAGGGGAGGAAAGGTTGAGGCTGAGCTTGGCAGGGTTGGGATTTCCACGCTCTGCCTTGAGGAGGATTCCTGCAGGATTGAAAGCAGGGAGCACCACGGGGATGTGTACAATCTTTCAAGATTAGGGATTCCTCTGCTTGAGGTATCCACTGAGCCGGATATTACAAGCCCTAGGCAGGCAAGGGAGTGCGCTGAGCAGGTTGGGCTGCTTCTAAGGAGCATAAGCTCTGTGAAGCGCGGGCTGGGGACTATCAGGCAGGACATTAATGTTTCTGTGGAAGGCGGAAGCAGAGTGGAGATTAAGGGTGCGCAGGACCTGTACCTGATTGAAAAGCTTGCTGAGAATGAGGCGGAGAGGCAGCTTGGGCTGATAAAGGTAAAGGAGAGGCTTGCCCTGGTTGGCAGGGACGGGCTTAAGCTTGAGATAAAGGATGTTACTGGCGCTCTCATGGACTCTGAATCAAAGGTTGTAAGGGCTGCGCTGGAAAAAAAAGGTAAGGTGCTTGGGGCAAAGCTTGCCGGGATGAAAGGAATCCTTGGGACTGAGATAGCTCCTGGAATAAGGGTTGGCTCTGAGCTTTCAGGCTATGCCAAGGCATCTGCAGGGGTGAAGGGGCTTTTCCATGGGGATGAGCTGCCTGCATACGGGATAACCGGTGAGGAGTGCGAGAAGGTTTCAGGCATGCTTGGCTGCTCTGAGCAGGACAGCTTTATGATTATTGCTGATGATGAGATAAGGGCTGCGAAGGCGCTGGAGGCTGCTTTCTGCAGGGCGCTTATGCTGTTTGAGGGAGTGCCTGAGGAGGTAAGGCAGGCAAAGCCTGACGGGAGCAGCTCTTTTATGAGGCCGATGCCGGGAAGCGCAAGGATGTATCCTGAAACTGACGTGCCTTTTATTGTTACTGACCTGTCTGATGTTTTCAGGCCAAAGCCTATTACCGAGAAAATCAGTGAAATCGTTGCATTGGGTGTGGAGCAGCAGGCTGCAAAAGAGCTTCTGAAGAAGGGGCTTTACGAGGCTTTTATGGGATGGTGCGGCAGGCTTAAGGCTCTTAAGCCGGGCTACGCTGCTTCTTTGTGTGTATCAAAGCCAAGGGAGCTGAAGCGCGCCAACCCTAAATTTAATGAGGAGCTGCTTGATGAGGGATTTCTTAAAGAGCTCCTGTTTAAGATAGACCTGGGCGAGATTCCCAAGGAAAGCGCAGATGAGATTCTGCTTAAGAAAGGGCTGGGGAAAGATGTTTCTCTTGACAGCTACAAGAGCCTTGGCGATGAGGAGATTGAGAAAACTGTGCTGGAAATTAAGCACAAAAGCCCTTTCCTGACATTCAGCCAGGCAATGGGCGAGGCTATGAAGGAGTTAAGGGGAAAGGCAGACGGAAAGAAGGTTGCTGAGGCGGTTAAAAGGCATTTTAAGTGAATTCTTAGTTGTCTGGGGTTGCCTTAACAATCACATATTTCAGAAGTGAAAAGAAAGCCCAGGCACCTGCAAAAACAAAAAGAATTCCTAAGATTGTTGCCAAGTCAAAATGCATTCTCCTGTAAATCATTACCACACCTATGTAAGCAAGCATGTTTATAGGCAGCACGCTGGAGATGCCGAATGCTATCTTTCTGGGAATCTCATGGTAGAAGTTGAAAACAGCAAGGTAAATTCCTGCAGTTACAAGAAACACAGCAATGCCTGACCAGGCATCGGGAAAATCAAAGAGGCCTTGTGAGTGAAGGTAGCGAATCAGGCTGGATCCTACAAATATAAGCACCAATGAGTTCGAGAGAGCTGAATTCCAGCCTAGGCTTTCATCCTTATACCTTCCGAAGTAAATCTCTATTACAACCATTGTTACAAGAAGAGGTATTACATCCCAAAGCATCTCTGTGTGAATGAATGGAGAGATAAGAATCTCCTTTGCGATTTCTAATGCCTGTGAGAACATACAATATCTTTTTTCGGTTTTATTTATAAATTTTGCCAGAAAGGCTCTCCTTTAGGCTTTTTTTTGTTTTTTACCCAAAATTTTAATAATGCGCTTTGTTTTTGTGCTTTTGGTTTGAATGGATACAGGCAACTTGATTAGGAAGCATGCGCTGAAGAATGCTGTGGAGCATGAAGGAAGGGCAAGCCCAGGCTCGATTGTGGGCAGGGTGATTGGGGAGGCGCCTGAGCTTAAGGCTAAGGTTTCTGAGCTTATGCCTGAGATTAATAATATTGTCAGGCAGGTTAATTCACTCAGCCTTGAAGAGCAAAAGAAGGAGCTGCTTGCTATTGACTCTGGCGCACTGAAAAAGGAAAAGAAAAAGAAAGAGATGCCTGAGCTGAGGAATGCGATTATGGGCAAGGTTGTGACAAGGATGCCGCCTGAGCCTTCTAAGTACCTGCACATAGGCCATGCGCTTTCTTTCCTGATAAACTATGTTTATGCTAAGAAGTATGAAGGAAAATGCATTCTCAGGTTTGATGACACAAACCCTGAAAAGGGAAGCCAGGAGTATGTGGATTCGGGATTGGATGACATTAACAATTATCTTGAGATTAAGCCTGATAGGGTTCTTTTCGCTTCTGATGATGTTGGCAAGATGATTACGCTTGCAACTGAGCTTGTTGAGAAAGGCAAGGCATATGTGTGTGCCTGCCCGAAGGAGAAGATGTCTGAGCTGAGGGAAAAGGGGAAAGCATGTGAGTGCAGGGAAAAAAGCATTGAAATGAGCCTTTCTGAATGGAAAAGAATGCAGGATGGCGGTTTTGAGGAAGGGGAGAGGACTCTCAGACTCAAGATTGACATGAAAAGCAGCAACTATGTAATGAGAGACCCTGTGATTTTCAGGATAGTAAGAAAGCCACACTTCAGGCAGAAAGATAAGTATAAGGCTTGGCCGATGTATGACTTTGAGAGCGCGCTTGAGGACTCTTGGTGCGGGATTACGCATATCCTAAGAAGCAATGAGTTCGGCAGGATGAGAGAAGAGCTTCAGGACTACATCAAGGACCTGTTTGGTCTGCCGAAGCAGACTGTTATCCAGTACGGGAGGTTTAATATCAGGGGCGCATCTACGCAGGGCAGGGAGATTCGGGAGAGAATCGAGAAGGGTGAGCTGCTCGGGTGGGATGACCCAAGGCTGGTTACGCTTAAGGCGCTGAAAAGAAGGGGAATCTTTAAGGAGACTTTTTTTGAGATGGTTAAGCATGTGGGGCTGTCAAAAACGCCTACTAACATTGACTGGTCTGTTGTGCAGAGGTTTAACAGGAAGCTTGCTGACAAGAAGGTCAGAAGGATGATTGGGATTGCTGAGCCTGTCAGGGTTAGGATTGCTGGCGCGCCAGAGAGGGCTGTTTCCCTTAAGTTTCACCCTAGCCAGGATTTTGGGAGCAGGGAGATTAAAACCAGGGAAGGGTTTATTCTTGATAAGAAGGATTATGATAAAATGAAAGAGGGCAAGCTCTACAGGCTGATGGACTGCCTTAACTTCAGGAAGGAAAAGGGAAAGCTTGTGTTTGACTCGGTTGAGCACGAAAGGTTCAAGCACGGCGGAGAGAGCATAATGCACTGGCTTCCTGATGATGAGAAGCAGACTGTTAAGGTTAAGATGATGATGCCTGATGCGAGCTTGGTTGAAATGATTGCAGAGAAGGCAGTTAGTACAGCGAATGTTGGCGAGGTTGTGCAGTTTGAAAGATTTGGCTTTGCAAGAAAGGATTCTGAGGATAGCTTCTGGTACTCGCATAAGTGAATTACTTGAAAAATCAGTAACCTTTATTAACGCTTAGATGTAACACAGGCTTATGGAAGAGCTCAAGATTGAGGTTAAGAGAGGAAAAGAGCTGACTGAAGACTATATCAAGCTGATGGAGAATGCGAGGATTGAGGAGTACGGTCTGAATACAAAAGACTTCAGGAACAAGGAGAAGGATTCTGTTTTCTTTTTTGTAAATCGCCTGGGCAAGATAGTATCCTTTGGGATGCTTAAGCCTGTGAGGATTGAGTTTAATGGAGAGATTTTCGATATTCTTGGAATAAGCTCTATGCTGTCCCTGAAGAAGGGGAAAGGCTATGGGCTAGTCCTGGCGGAAGCAATGATTGAATACCTTGAAAAGAGCGGCAAGAGCGGGCTTGGGTTCTGTGAGAAAAAGGTTTCGGGTTTTTATGACAAGTGCGGCTTTGAGATTATAGAGAGCTTTGCCTTAAGGTTCAGGCAGAGAGGTGCAGGCGCAAAAGAAAAACTGGCTGAGCACGAAGAGGGCTGGTATGGTGTCTGCTTCAACGGAAAAGACAACTTTATCAGGAAGGCTGCAGGCTCAGATGGTGTTGTGTATATTGATGGTTCTTTCTGGTAATTTTTTCTACTAATTTACTTTCTCTACTGCCTTCTTAATCTCTTCGACTTTAGTTAGCTGCTCCCAGGTGAAATCCGGGTGCTCCCTGCCGAAGTGGCCGTAGGATGCTGTGTTTCTGTAGATCGGCTTCCTGAGCTCAAGATAATCTATGATCTTTCTTGGTGTAAGCGGGAATAAGAGCTTGATAATCTCTACGATTTTTTCCTCATCAATTTTCTCTGTGCCGAAGGCATCTACGAATATGCCGACTGGCTCATGGTGGCCGATTGCGTATGCAAGCTGGACTTCGAGCTTTTCTGCCACGCCGGCTGCTACGAGGTTTTTTGCTATGTGCCTTGCCATGTAGCAGGCTGACCTGTCTACCTTGGTTGGGTCTTTCCCAGAGAATGCGCCTCCGCCGTGCCTGCCAAGGGAGCCGTAGGTGTCAACTATGATTTTTCTTCCGGTAAGGCCTGTGTCTGCTGATGGGCCTCCCATTACAAACTTGCCTGTTGCGTTTATGAAAAGCTTTGTGTTTGGGTCGAGCCACTTGCCCAGGACTGGCTTTACTGCTTTTTCAATTAGGTCCTTTCTTATCTTTTCGCTTGAGACAGCATCCTCATGCTGGTTTGCGAGTACTACGCTTTCAACACGCAGTGGCTTTCCTGAGATGTATTCCACTGTGACCTGGCTTTTTCCATCAGGTCCGAGGTAAGGCAGGGCTCCTGACTTTCTCAGCTCTGAAAGCTTCTTTGTAAGGTTGTGCGCAAGAAGGATCGGCAGGGGCATGTACTCTTTTGTCTCGCTGCAGGCAAACCCAAACATCATTCCCTGGTCTCCTGCTCCCTGCTCTCTTTCTTTACTGTGGTTCACGCCCTGTGCTATGTCCGGGCTCTGGCTGTGGAGCGAGATGAGTATTCCTACAGAATCTGCATCCAGGCCCCATTTTATATCATCATAGCCTATCTCTTTTATTGTTTTTCTGGCTACATAGTCAATATCAACCCTTGCTTTAGAAGTAACCTCGCCACCAACAACAACAAGCCCTTTTGTTGCAAAGGCCTCAACTGCAACCCTTGACTCCGGGTCTTTTTCAAGGTATGCGTCAAGAATTGCATCTGAAACCTGGTCGCAGAGCTTGTCTGGGTGCCCTTCAGTAACGCTTTCTGATGTCATTAGCCTTTTCATTGGAATCACCTTAAAATTAAGATTTTTTGATGAGAAAGGCGTTGTATTTAAGCTTTTTTGAAAATGTGTTCAAGACTTCGGAATGCTCACAACAAGTAACAACTCAAAAATGGAAAAGTTTAAATATAAACGGAACTCTGTTCCCATTCAAGGGTTTATATCCTAGCAAAAAAGCAGGAAGGTGATTAAAATCGAATGGTACGAAAAGCTGGATTTTGATGAAAACCCTCTTGAGCTGAATCCTATGAAGCACGACTTTGAGCCTGCTGGGCTTGAAGAGGAAGCAAAGGAGCTTATCTACAGGATTCAGGCAGGGGACATGCTTCTTATAATCGGAAAGCAGGGACAAGGAAAAACCGCCCTCCTGAAGCAGGCAATAAAAAGGTTCAGGGGAAAGGGAAAGCTGATTTATGTGGATGCTAAAAAGACAAGTTACAGGCTGGACATTGAGCAGCTTCTGATTAAAAAGTACGGCTTGGTAAGGGGCAGGCTTCTGGGAAACAAGCCTAAAAATATGGTGCTGCTTCTTGACAATGCGCATAATCTTTCTGAAAGGAACAACAGGCTTATCAAGTTCTATTTTGATCAGAACTACCTAAGGTCTGTGATATTCACGACTGAAAACCCTGAAGAAATGAATATAGACCAGAGCATACGGAGCAGGATTGGAAAAAGGATTATTGAGCTTAAGCCGATTACTCTGGATGATGCAAGGCAGATTATCAAAAACAGGATGCTGGAAGAGTTTGTGACTAAGGATACTGTGGACGAGTCTTTCAGGTTCAGTGAAGGCAATGCAAGAGACTTCCTGCTTAATGTTGAGGCTGTGATGAGCAGCGAGATTGAAAGCCCTTCTGCTGAGGAGATTAGGAAAATCCTTAAGAAGAGGGAAGAAGCAGAAAAAGAGGAAGAGACAGATATTTTCATCTGCAATGAATGCAAAGGCGCCTTGGTAAAGATAGCCGGAGAGTGGAGATGCGAGAAATGCGACACCTTCTGCGAGAGCTGCGGGAGCCTGGTTGATGAGGAGGATGAGTTCTGCCCATCCTGCGGTATTGAGTTTCTTGAAGAAGAGGTGGAAGAATGAAGAAAGAAAAGCCGTGGTTTGTAAGGCTTGGGTTCAAGGAAAACCCTTTCACCATCAAGCCATCCCTGTTTTTTGAGGAGATTTTCGGGCTCAACAGCCAACTGGATATGATTGCAAGCCAGCTTAAGCTTGGGTCTGTTATGTTCGTTGAAAGCCCTTACGGGACAGGCAAAACAGCTATCCTTAAGAACCTGATAGACAAGCTAAGGGATGAGGAAAAGATTATCTACAAGAGCCTTAACAGCACAGACAGGTCTCTGGAGCTTGAAGAGCTTCTAAAAGGAAGAAGTGGGTTCATGGGCTGGCTTTTTGGCGTGAAGGCAAAGGGTGTTGTGCTTATGATTGATGAGGCAATGCATATAACGCTAAAGGACATCGACAATATCCAGGTGTTCAGGGAATCTGGCAACATCAAGTCTGTTATATTCTCTGCTGCAAGCTTTGATGAGTGCACACATAAAGACAAGCTGAAAAAGCTTGTTGGGGACAACATTATTAAACTTAAGCAGATGGGAAAGCAGGATGCTGTCGAGCTTGTAAGGAGCAGGATTGGGGAGATTGAGATTATCAGCAACGAGATGATTGAGAAAATCTTCAAGATGTCTGACAACCCAAGGGAGTTTCTTGAGAAAGCCGGGGATGCAATAAGGAATGCAGTTGAGAAAGACAAGCAGGAAGTAACTGAAGAAGACATCCCTAAATAGGCCAAAAAGCAAAAGTATTAAATTTTTCTTGTTCTTTTCTTGTTTTACATGGCAAAGCTTTCTGACAAGGTTAAGATTCTTGAGGATGAGATTAAGAGAAAGGATGAGATTATTCTTCGGCTTAGGAATGACAAAGAGCTTCTTATGAAAGTTTCTATGAGGACAGAGGAGAGGAACAGGGACAAGGACCAGCTGATTTCAAAGCTTTCTAATGAGAACGCTAAGCTGCGGGAAAAGCTTTTGGAGAGCAAGGGAAAGAAAAAGATTAAGAAGTAATGCAGTCATGCGGCTTTAGCCCGGCAGTCTCTGCTTTCTCTTTTGACTCGTATGTCCTTTTTCTGCTCAGCCTTTTTGCGACTGAGCATGACTCTGTGTGGTACTGGCTCGAGAATTTGCCTGCTACATACACTTCTGGCTTCTGCTTCTGGGCAGGGGCTGGCTTCTTTTTGGGCTTTTTCTCTGCGGTTGGCTCCTGCCTTGGCTTTTCCGGCTCTGAGTAAACTGCTTCTTCTTTCCTGGGCTCTTCGGGAACCTGCTCTGGCTCAATTATCTTGGCTACCTCCAGGTCGTTCTGGACCTCATTGGAGATTTCCGGAAGCTTTCTGCCTTCCCTGTCGATGCTTACAACTGCGACTACGAGAAAGAGCACTGCAAATATGTATGAGAGCGTGAGCTCTGTGCTTCTTGCGCCTGATACAAAGATTAGTGTTATGATAAGAAGGGCGATTAGGCCGTGAAAAAGCGAGAAAAGGCTCCTCCGCCTGCTGAACACAAGCAATGCATAGTTTGCTACTCCTAGCAGAACCAGGAAAAGGCTTGCCTGGGCTGAATAAACCGTCCTGACAAAGAACAGCAAGAACAGCAGTGAGAAAATGTTAAGCCAGAGGTAGGTTTTGAGCTTCATCATGAAAACCTAAAAAGACAGGGCATATATAAAGTTTTTTATTTTAGAGTGGTGTCAGGAGTAAATAAAGTTAGATCCTGTTTAATGCCTCAATGTCCAGCAATCTCAGGCCTTCTTTTATGGTCTCCTTAACTGTGTAGGAAAGCGCGAGCCTGTTTTCCTTCTGGGATTTTTCTGCTGTGAGGATTGGGTGTGTGTGGTAGTATGAGTTGTATTCCTGGCAGAGCCTGATCAGGTAGGTTGCTATAAGGCTGGGCTTGTGCCTTTCTGCTGCGGCTTCTACTGTTTTCTGGAAGGCTGCGCAGAGTGACGCGAGCCTTTTTTCCTCGGTGTTGAGCTGGCTGAATGCTGGCCTGAGTGTGCCTGGGCTTATCCCTGACTTTTCTAGCACGCTCTGGATCCTTGCATGGGTGTACTGGACATAAACCCCGCTTTCGCCTTCGAAAGAGAGTGACTGCTCTGGGCTGTAAACAAAGTCTTTTCTTGGCTCGAACATCAGCATGTAGAACTTTACTGCGCTTAGTGCTATCTTTTCTGCGAGTGCTTTGTTGTCTATGCCTCTTGAGGAAAGCTCTTCTGCTGCAAGCTGGGTGATTTTGTCCAGGAACTCGTCTGCGTCCACAACCTTGCCTTCCCTAGATTTCATTCTTCCTTCCGGGAGGAGCACGAGGCCGTAGCTCAGGTGGTGCATCTTTTCTGCTTTGGCTATGCCTAGGAGCTCGCAGATTTTGAACAGCTGGGCAAAGTGGAGCTCCTGCTCTGAGCCCACTACATATATGGACTTGTCCAAGGGAAAATCCTCAAACTTCTTTTTGGCCAGGGCTAAATCTTGGGTTATATAAAGGCTTGTGCCGTCGCTTTTTATCAGCACTTTGTCAGGCAGGTCGTGGCTTTCCAGCGGGGCAATTACTGCTCCGTCTTTTTTTGTGAGTATGCCTTTTTTCAGGCCTTCTTCCACAATTTTTTTACCTTCCTGGAAAATCCCGGATTCCCAGTAAACCTTGTCGAACTTTGAGCCAAGCCTTTTGTATGTTTCCTCGTAGCCCTGCATAACCCACTGGGTGAGCTTCTTCCAGGCTTCGAGCACTTCCTTGTCGCCTTGCTCGTACCGCTTTAGAATCTCTCTTGCCTTCTCTTCCAGCTCTGGGCTCTCTTTCTGCTTTTTCTTGAACAATACATAAAGGTCGCCTACGAAGTGGTCGGGCTTGCCTTCGGGCTCTTTTTTCTCAGAAAGATAGAGATATGAGTAGATTGCCTCTGAGACTCCCATGCCCCTGTCGTTGTAGAGGTTTGCCTTGATTACTTTGCTTCCAAGCGACTCGAGGATTAATGAGATGCTGTATCCCAGGAGGTTGTTCCTGATGTGGCCTATGTGCATTGGCTTGTTGAGGTTCGGGCTGGAGTATTCAACCATTAATGTGCCCTGGCTCTGCGGCTCTAGCAGGGATTTATTCTTTGAGGCTGAGAAGAGCTCTTTCAGGAGCCTGTCTTTTTTAAGGAAGAAGTTTAAGTATGGGCCGAGGGCTTTGGCTGACTCAATGTATTCGTCTGGCTGGATTTCTTTTGCCAGCTCCTCTGCTATTTTGCCTGGCGGGGCTTTTTTTTCTTTTGACAGCTGATAGCAAGGCAAAGCCAGGTCCCCATGGGAGAGCTCTCTGGGAACTTCGAGCTGAAGACCTTTTATGCCTGTCTTTTTCTCGAGAATTTTCCTTATGTGAATTATGTACTCTTTCATGGCTGGCTTATGTGTGCGTGCCGTATTTAAAACCTTTTTGCATCGGGAAGGCTTTCAGCTTTCAAGCAATAAGGTTTTTATTGCCAACTTATCATTTTTTTTAAATGGAATTTGCCTTTCTGGACGAAAGTGGGGACTTAGGCGCAAGAGGAAGCAAGCATCTTGTGCTAACTTTGCTGATTACCTCAAGAAAAAAAGAGCTAATAAAGATTGTAAGAGAAACTAAAAGAGAACTATTAAGAAAGAATAAATGCTCCAGATGGCTAAACCGGCACGCTGGAGAGATTAAGTACTATGGTTTTCCTGATAAAGACATCTTAAAACGGGCACTTAGAAAGATTTCTGAGATAAAGTCGATGGCTTTCTTCATATCACTTGAGAAGAACGGATGCTCTTTTCCTCAACACGCTAAAACGCATATACTGGCAAGCCTATTCAGGCACATTCAATTAACAGGGAACACAAAAATCCCACAAAAAATAATAGCTGACCTGAATTTTTTCAATAAAAAGAAGATAAATCTATTCTTATTTACAAGCCACGAGCCGCACTCTAATAAGAATGAAAAAATACAGAAGGAAGATTCATGCTGCAGGGAAAAGATAAGTTTTACTGAGCTGAATGATGAAGACTACAAAAAAATGAAGAATAAAAAAGAAGAATTTATCATCGAAATTGAGCATCGCAACTCTCGAATATGCGAGGAGCTTCAGGCTCTTGACTTTATATGCGGCGGCATCTTTGCTTATATTGAAAGAAATGAAAGCAATTACATCAATATCCTGAGAAGTGGGAAGCTCAAGATTGAAGGGCTTATCGTTCCGAAGAAAAGGTAATTGCGCTACAAAACCTCCCTTACTTGTCAACCCCTACCACAAAAGCAATAGGGAACCTCTAAGAGATTCCTTTCAGGGAGGAATTATTTGTAACAGTCATTTGTTATAGTTTCTAGTATATAAATTTTTCTTAAGATAAATCGAAAGCCTTGCCTTATGCTTAAAAGCAATGCAAAAAACCAAAAAAAAATAAATATATAGGGGCATATAGTGAATAATGATGGGTTTTGGGAATCCATACGACAGGAATTAGCAGATACCAAATAAACCTGAATGACCATGGGCTGCTTAAATGCTATGTCTGCAGCCTTGAGCCAAGGTTTGTCCGTGACTTGGAAAGAAAGCCGCCTGTTGCGATTATTTCTGATGAGGCCACGCTTGCGAAAGTAAAGGAATTTAAGTACCTTAAAGGAACAGGGTTAGGCAAAAAAAGAATAAATACACTTTCTCCAGAGATTCTGGCTGACCCTGTTTTCAGGCTTTACCCTGAGAAGTGCATTATTGAGTACAGGAGAATGCTTTGATTATGGTTTGCAGTAATCGCTCCTAAAAAAACACAACATTCAAATATTTGCTACTATTCAGTAGATTAAAATGGATGAAAACCCGTATGACCCGCTTTATGGATTACGAGAAAACATAGAGATTTTGGTTGCAGATATTGAAAAGATAGGAGGCAGGTATATTTTAGACCCAGATGTTCCAAACACTCAGGAAGCAAGAGACAAAATTGAAGCAGGATTGTTTTCTCTTCAAAGAAGCCAGAAAAAAATAAACGGAAATCATACTAAATTTGTTATGCCTTCATCACTTGAGATTGAGATTGGAAAGCAGGTGCCAGAACCGCACCTTAAATTAATTGTCAGGGATTTTCCTACTTTTTTTGTTCTGGAGGATAATAAGTATATAAGAAGAATTGGAGGGCCTGTCACAGGGACATATGTAATTCACCCTGCTGTTTTTGCTGACCCTCATTTTAAGCTTACTCCTGGCGGGAGGCTTATCTACACAGGAAGCCTTTTTGAAGAAGAGTGAGTTTTTTCTAAGAGTTATTTCAGCACCTTGCCTGTCTCAATATACCAGAGGTAGAGGTCGAGCTCTGCCATGCTCATGCCTGCTTTTCTGCCGAGCTTCTCCAAGCAATGCTCCAGCTCATGGTATTTCTTCGGTGTTATGGTTTTTGGCCTTTCTGCGAGTGTGCACCTTTCGAGCAGGTCTACTATGTGGAAGTCCACTATTGCCAGGCTCTCGTAGCCTATGTTTCTGAGGAAGTGGCTGGACTCTTTGTATCCGAAGCCATAAACATTGGCAACAAGCCACTGCCTTAGCTGCTTTTCATCCTGGAATGACGCAAGTGCGGGCTTGATTTTTCCCAAGTGCTCTCTTGCCCTTACTAAGCGAATTGCCCTTGTGTTGGGAAACCTGTACCCGTGCTTTTTCAGCTCTGCAGCCATCTCTTTTTCGCTAAGGGTGAGAAAGCCTTTTCCTATTGCTTTCTGAATACGGATTCCGCCTTCTGCGCTGTAGTTTGCTGTGAGCAGGCAGAAGCAGAGCTCAAGAAATATGTTTTCCTCGCTGGACTGGCCGAGCTTTTTGAACTCAAGAAGCCTTGCATTCACTGTTTTTCCAACAGGGGATGCTTTCAGCCCTGCCAATTGAGTAAGTATAGAAGCCATGTTAAACTGCCTGATTCAGAGCTTTCCGGACTCTTTCTCTGCAATCTCGCCGACCACCGGAAACTTGTAGCGCTCGCCTGTGTAGGCCTTTACCATGCCGACAACCCAGAAAACAATGCCTATTGTCCATACAAGAAGCGAGATGAGCGGGGCTATAAACCTATAAATGAAGAGCTCCCCAACCAGGGAAAGCGAGATAAACATGTTCAGGATAGCGAGAAAGCCAAAGAAGATAAGGGATTGCAGCGCGTGAAACCGGACATACCTGCTTTTGTTCTCAAGAATCAGGAAAACCAGGCCTCCAACCCATACGAATAGGTAGCAGAGCAGTGCTGATGCGTTCTCTGACAGGCCTGTGCTGGTTTTTTCCTGGGGCCTCTTTGGCTCTGCTTTGGCTGCTTTTTTTGGCATTCTGGGCTTTAATGAAACCATAATTATAAACCTTTCGGAAAAGGCCTTATTCCCCTGCTGACCAGAGGCCGTGAAGGTTGCAGTACTCTCTTGCTTTTATGCTTTCTGCCTCATCTAAGCTGACAGGGAACTCTGCCTCTGGCTTTTCCCCAGGGGACAGGTGCTTCCTGTAAACCCTTCCGTTGAACACCACTTCAATCCACTGGATGAAATGCTCTTTCTCCATCGGGTGGGGTACGCTGCCTACTTTAACCAGGATGCCTTTTTCTGTTTTTTCTATTACCGGGACGTGCTTCTCAAGGCCCTGGTCTGATGACTTTTCTTTCAGGAGAACCATATTCTCCCCGCAGCATACTAAATCGCCTGGTCCTGCGCCCACTATCTCAACAACATTTCCGCATATCTCGCATTTGTATACCTGTTTTAATTCCGGCATTTGTATTACCTCACAATTTTCCTATCATGTCTAGGTTGGGCCTGAGGGAGTCTTTGCCCGGCTCCCAGCCTGCTGGGCAGACTTCATCGGGATTTTGGTACACGAACTTGCAGGCCTGGAGCTTTCTCAGGATTTCGGTGACGCTTCTTCCTACCCTGATGTCGTGCATCTCCATTGCCTGGATGAATCCGTCAGGGTCAACTATGAAGGTTGCCCTGAGAGAAACCCCTTCTCCCCGGACATATGTCCCGAAAGCCTTGCAGATGTCTCCGGTTGGGTCTGCAAGCATGGGGAAGGGTATTTTTTTGATTGTCGGGGAGCTGTCCTGCCAGGCCTTGTGCACATACACGCTGTCTGTGCTTATGCTAAGGACTTCTGCGCCGAGCTTCTCAAATGTTTGGTAATGCTCTGAGAACTCTTTCAGCTCTGTCGGGCAAACGAATGTGAAGTCTGCCGGGTAGAAAGCCAGCACGAGCCACCTGCCTTTAAGATTGCCTGACTTTATTCTCTTGATTTCTTTCTGGTGGAATGCCTCTGCTGAGAATTCGGGAATCTTTTCGCCCACTCTTGCCGGGCAGTCTTTTTGCTCCATGGGTATCACCAGCAGTAGAAGTGGCCAAGGGTATAAATAACTTATGAAAATCAATTATCTGGAGACTCAAAAACAAAGATTCTAGAAGATATCTGGCCAACATAATTAAATTCCGGGCATTTATCAAGAAACTCTTCCAAGCTTTCCTCAGAGATTGCAAGAACTGAGCCACTCTGGCAAGGCTTAAAAGAATCCTGCCTTTCAACATTACACTGAGTGTCATAAAAGAGAAACATAAAGAAGAGCTCAGCCGAGACTGCATATAAAGTAACATTCTGGCTTTTGTAATGGCTGTAAAAGTTCATTATCTCATTTCCAGACTCATAATCTGAAATTGGAAAATCCATAGGAGAGCCTGAGCCGGCAGGCAGGATTAGAAAGTTAAATCCAATGACAATGCAGGCAGAAAGCCAAAGACGCGGCTTTCTCTTCTTCGCCCGGTCCAGGAAAAAGAAGATAAAAAGGATATAATAGAATGAATAAAGGCTTGGCTCAAAGAGATACAGGCTTGAGCTAAGGACAGCAACAATGGCTAGGTAATACGCC
>CAYUJZ010000015.1:0-25096 GCA_964445165.1 uncultured Methanosarcinales archaeon | reverse complement strand
CAGGAATCCAGGAGACGCCTTTATTTTATTAAACTTTGTTGTTTTCCCTGAAGCTGTAGTAAGATTCATCGCAAATAATTACATGGTCTAAAAACCTGATTCCTATTATCTTGCCTGCTTCACTTAGCATCTCAGTTACTTTCTCATCTTCTTCAGATGGAAAGCACCTGCCGCTCGGGTGGTTATGTACCAGTATTATTCCGTGTGATGAATTCTTCACTGCTTCCTTAAAAATCTCTCTTGGGTGAATAATGCTTTCATTCAGTGTTCCTACGAAGATTTTCTTTTTTTCGATAATCCTGTTTGAGCAGTCCAGGCAGATAAGGTGCACCTCTTCCTGTTTTTTTCCTCTTATTTCATGCCTGAAAGCCTCAAACACATCCTTCGCGCACTTAATAAAAGGCTTTGCCCCTGCCCTAGCCATGGCTCTCCTGCTAATCTCAAAAGCAGCTATAATCTGCATTGCTTTTGCATCTCCAATTCCCCTTATTTTTGAAAGCTCACTTAGCGAGCACTGCGAAAGCGATCCAAGCCCAAATGTAGAAATAATCCTATTGCACAAATCAAGCACATTCTCGTTCTTCGTGCCATTTTGTATTATGATAGCAAGAAGCTCTGCATCAGAAAGCGCCTCCTTGCCAAGGGCCTTTAGCCTTTCCCTCGGCCTGTTTTCATGCGATATCTCCCTTATTCTCATCAATGGCTTTACTTATTTCACATTTAAATCAGGTTCTGGCCAGATCCCAGAATTTTTTCAGGTTCGTATGCTTTAATATAAATAGCTTTCAGGCTCATGCATACCCCCTTAACTTTACAATAGCCTTTGGAAGCTCTTTTTTTGCAGCCTTAAGAAGCTCTTCAGCCTCTTCTTTACTGAAAGCAGAAAGCCCTTTTGGGCAAATTAGCTCCTTGCCAGCCTCAAACCGCTGCAGGTAATAAGCCTTAGCATCTTTTATGAAGCGAACAATTCTCCTAAAGCTTTCATTTGTTATAAACGGCTTCACAAGTGTTGTCCTGAACTCGTAATCTATACTGGAAGCCATCAGAATCTCGGCAGTTTCCTTTACCTTATCGCCAAAGCCAGCAACTCCAACAGCCTCATCATAATTGTCAAGCCAGGCTTTTATGTCAACGGCGATGTAGTCAACAAGCTTATTATCAGTTAATTCTTTTACAACGGAAGGCCTGCTCCCGTTTGTGTCAAGCTTAACAAGATATCCTTTGCTTTTTATCTTAGCAAGAAAGACTCGAAGGTCAGGGTAAAGAGCAGGCTCGCCGCCAGTGACAACAACCGCTTCAACTTTGCCTTTTCTTGCATCAAGAAAACCGAAAAATTCCTTTTCACTTGCCTCATCCCTTCTTGAGAGCACAATCGAGCGATTGTAGCAGAAAGGGCACCTGAAGTTGCACCCATTAACAAAAACAACACAGGCAATCCTGTGCGGGTAGTCCAGAAGGCTGAACCGCTGAAGGTAGGCAAGTCTCATCTTGATGCTGAAAAAGCAATGGCCAAGCAGCCAATCTTTACTAAAATAAAACTAATAAAAGAACAAAAAAACTTATTCCTGAATGTGCTCTGCAATGTTCAGGTAAACCCTTTTTGAGAATTCCTCTCTTTTTCCTTTGTTCCATTGGTTTACTGGCCTGATGTAGCCAACAGTCCTTGAGTAAACCTCGCATTTTGTTTTCATTTTTTTCACCTCATAGCTTTACTTCCACATAGCCTCCATCACCAGCCTCGGATTCCTCATCTTCAATTTCCTCACAGAAAGGGCAAAACTCATGCTCCCCATTAATGTAGCCATGTATTGGGCAGATGCTGAAAGTTGGGGTTATCGTGTAATATGGAAGGTTGTACTTTCCTGCAATCTTCTTAACAAGCCTTTTTGTGGATTCTGTGTCAGGAAGCCTTTCCCCAAGGAAGAGGTGGACCACAGTGCCGCCGGTGTACAGGGTTTGGATTTTGTCTTGCTTATCAAGAAGCTCAAAAAGGTCATCAGTATAATTAACAGGAAGCTGGGAAGAGTTCGTGTAGAATGGCTCAGCATTCCTGTTTTTCCATTCCTCTTCATTTGCAACAATAATGCCTGGAAACCTTGCTTTGTCTGCCCTTGCAAGCCTGTATGATGTCCCCTCAGCAGGTGTGGCCTCAAGGTTGTAAAGGTTCCCGGTTTCCTCCTGATAGTTTCCCAGCTTTTCCCTCATAAACTCAAGCACCCTGATGGCAAACTTTTGCCCGTCAGGCTCTCCAATGTTCTTCCCAGTGAGGTTTATGCTCGCCTCATTCATTCCCAGAAGGCCTATTGTTGAAAAATGGTTTTTCCAGTAGGCTCCCTGTGCTTTTTTGTTCCCGCTAAGATAAAACCTTGAGTAAGGGTACAGGCCCGTTTCTGTGAAGTTTTCAAGAACTTTCCTTTTTGTCTCCAGGCTTTTTTTAGCCATGTCCATCAGCTCTCCGAGCTTTGATAAGAACTTGTCTTCATTTTCAGACAAGTACCCAATCCTGGGAAGGTTGATTGTAACAACGCCGATAGAGCCTGTAAGCGGGTTAGCCCCAAAAAGCCCTCCACCACGCTTTTTTAGCTCCCTGTTATCCAGCCTCAGCCTGCAGCACATGCTCCTTGCATCTTCCGGCTTCATATCGGAATTGACATAGTTCGCAAAGTAAGGTATGCCATACTTTGCAGTCATCTCCCATACGCTTTCAAGCAACGGGCTATCCCAGTCAAAGTCCTCAGTAATGTTGTATGTAGGAATTGGAAAAGAGAAAGGCCTGCCTTTTGCATCACCCTTTAGCATCAGCTCTGCAAAAGCCTTGTTTAGCATATCCATCTCTTTTCTGAATTCCTTGTAAGCCTTATCCTGCTCTCTTCCCCCAATGATTACTTTTTCATCTTTCATGTAATCCGGAACGGCCAGGTCAAGAGTGATATTAGTAAATGGAGTCTGAAACCCGACCCTGGTTGGCACATTTATGTTGAAAAGAAATTCCTGCATCGCCTGCACAACATCTTTATATGTTAGCTTGTCATAAGCGATAAACGGGGCAAGAAGTGTATCGAAGTTTGAGAAAGCCTGGGCACCAGCAGCTTCCCCTTGCATCGTATAAAAGAAGTTCACTATCTGTCCCAGCGCAGCTCTGAAATGCGTTGGGGGCTTTGACTGAATCTTTCCAGGAACACCGCAAAACCCTTTAAGCAGCAAGTCCTTAAGGTCCCAGCCAACACAGTAAGGGCCAAGGACTCCCAGGTCATGTATATGATAATCTCCGTTAAGGTGTGGCTTTCCAATCTCTTCTGGGTAAAGCTTGTTGAGCCAGTAGGAAGAGATGATGCTCGAAGAAATATGAAAGTTAAGCCCCTGAAGCGAGTATGTCATGTTGCTGTTCTCCTTAACCCTCCAGTCTGACTCGTCAAGATATTTGTCAATAATCTGAAAATTGCTCATAAGGGAAGCGAAATTCCGGAGGTCCTCATGCTGCTTCCTGTAAACAATATACGCTTTGGCAGTTCGGTGATATCCGTTAATCATCAGGGACTTTTCAACTAAATCCTGTATTTGCTCAACAGTTGCCGTTCCTTTTGGGAATCTCTCATCAAGATTGCTCTCTACTTTGCTTGCGATTTCTGTTGAAATGCCCTTATCGCTTGATTCCCCTGTGCTGTCTAGCGCTTTCTGGATAGCATCAGAAATCTTCTTTATATTGAATGGAACAATTTCCCCGTTTCTCTTAAGAACACTTTTCACTTTTTAATCACTCCTTTCTTCAGCAGCTAAAGACCTGCCCCCATATGTTGAGGTGCTTATCGTAATTAGCTCTACAGATAGTATTTTTCTGCAAATATTTAAACATTGCTCCTTTGTAAAACAATATCAAAACAATATATTTTCAAGCACAGAAATCTGCCTTTTAATATTTATAAACAAAGCCAGGCTTGGCTGTTGCAACTAAGCAGGGGCTGTTATTTTCTCCCATTATTTTTTTATTTTTGTTGGTTTTTTGGTTTTAGTTTTTTATCAAGATTGGCCTGCTTAATTATTATATAGTGCCTGCTTTCATATTCACTTTTCATTGCGAATATATTTTAAAGGCAGCTTAATGTTTCTTAAAAACAGAAGAAATATATTTACGCTCTATTTTTATTGTAAGTCCAACGCTGTTGTCCCTCTTTGTCTGAAATTTTTTTTAATTAAGTTGCTTTAATGTAACTGCCGAAGGAAGAAAAACATTAATTAATTAGTTTTTTTTAGAAAGCCCTGAGGTGGCTTAACATGGCATTATGGTGGATTCTTTGTGCAGTTATCGTTTTCTTTCTTTCCGGGCTTAGGGTTGTGAACCAGTATGAGCGCGGAGTAAAGTTTACTTTCGGGAAATTTGTTGGTATTATGGATCCAGGGCTAAGGCTGGTGATTCCGATAGCCCAGTCCTGGTACCGTGTGGATATGAGGGTAAAGGCAGTTGATGTGCCTGAGCAGGAAAGCATCACAAAAGATAATATTACTGTTGGCATAAACGCAGTGATTTATTATAAGGTTGTTGATTCGCAGAAGGCAATACTTGAGGTAGAAAAGTATGATTACGCTGTAACCCAGCTTGCCCAGACCACAATGAGAAACATAGTTGGCGAGGTTGAGCTTGATGAGCTGCTCAGCCAGCGAGAAAAAATCTCTGAGCAGATAAGGCATATCATTGACTCTGCTTCAGACCCCTGGGGAATTAAGGTAAACTCTGTTGAGCTAAAGGATATAACCCTCGCTGAAGAGATGAAAAGAGTAATAGCCAAGCAGGCTGAGGCAGAAAGAGAAAAAAGGTCAGTTATAATCAAGGCAGAGGGAGAAGTAATCGCATCTGCGAATATGGCAAAGGCAGCAAAAACCCTTAGCACAGCCGAGGGCGCACTTCATCTCAGGACTCTGCAGTCAATAAATGATATCAGCTCAGACAAAAGCAATACAGTGATTTTCGCTATACCTTTGGAAGCACTCAGGGCGCTTGAGGCAATAGCAGGCAAGAAAAAGAAATGATTTTTTTATTCTTGTTTTTTTAGCTTTTCTTATCAAAGCTTTAAAAACAAAAACCGAAAAGTATATATATCTATTTACAAATAAGCAATGTCCATTATGCCTTGGTATAAGTGCATAGGATATAGAGGGCATGTAGGTTCTGGCAAGTCTAATGAAGTTGCTTTTTATGCTTTCGCTGATGATGCATGGGACGTTCTCGAGAGATACTTAAGAATTATGCCTGGTGTTAAAAGCTCTTCTTATCGCTATCCTGACATTTTTCCAATTAAAGATGAAAAAGAAGTGAGAAGCCTTGAAGAAAAGATAACAGAGGAAGGAAGAATCTCTTTAGAGAAAGCGATGCAAACCTGGTATTACCCTAATATTGAGGGTTGCCCAAAATGGCTGGATTCTCAGTTGGAGCCTGATTGATTCTCGGAAGCATTTTTTTCTGTTTTTTCTCTCAGCTTCGTTTATCATATTAAGTATATTAAGTAATGAAATTTAATAAACAACCCTTCCTTTCTTATTCTTCCATTCCCTGAAAACCTCAAGGCACTCTTGTCTGGAGGAGCTTTTGATTTCTATTAGCTTAGACTTGTACTTGGATTCTGCCTTGCTTGATTCTCTCTTGCCTGCCCGGGGCTTGCTTGTTTTGCTTTTGCCTTTTCTGGGCTTGCATAGCTTGCTGATTTCTTTGTAGTACTCGCTGTCATTAAACCCAATCTCTTCTGCATCTTCCCTTGTGCAGCCGTAATGCACCTTCTTAATCCTTGACCATAAGATTGCACCCAGGCACATTGGGCAGGGCTCGCAGGTAGTGTATAGCTCACATTCAGACAGGTCCCATCTCTTAAGCTTTTTTGCAGCCTTCCTTATAACCATGACCTCGGCATGCGCAGTTGGCTCTTTGTTTTTTACCACCATGTTATGCGCTCCCGATATAACTTTTCCGTTTCGCACAATTACAGCACCGAACGGCCCGCCGTGGCCCTTTTTGACTCCTGCATGTGCTTCCCTGATGGCTTCACTCATGAAGCCATGCGATCCGGCCGCCTTTTTATCCTGATTTGCTTTCATTCTAAACACTCTTCTTCAATTAACCTTAAAAAGTCTTTTGTTTTCTTACCCATTATGCGCGACCTTAAGTTTAGCATTGAGCATAGCCAGGGCAGTGCAAGGGCAGCCAGGATAGTGCTTCCCCACGGGCTTGTAGAAACCCCGGCCTTCCTGCCAGTGGCAACCAAGGCAACAGTGAAATCCATCTCTCCGGGAGAGCTGAAAGAGATAGGAGTCCAGGCGCTTATTGCAAACACATACCACCTTCACCTCAAGCCCGGGGAAGAGCTGGTTGCGGGCCACGGCGGGCTTCATGGGTTTATGGGCTGGAAAAAGCCGATAGCAACAGACTCAGGCGGGTTTCAGGCTTTTAGCCTTGGGCTGGGCGCAAAGCTTGGTGAGGGAAAGTTTGAGTATGACCCTGCCTTGCAGTGCAGAAAAAACTCAAAAAAGCTTCTTAAGCGCTCTGCTTTCATAACAAGCGAGGGAATCAGGTTCAAGTCGCCTTATGATGGAAAAGAGCACCTGTTTACTCCGGAAAAAAGCATTGAAATCCAAGAAAAGCTTGGCGCAGATATTATACTTGCATTAGATGAATGCTCTCCTCCAAGCGCAGGCTATGAATATACAAATGAAAGCATGAAGCTTACTCACAAGTGGGCAGCGCAAAGCCTGAAGGCGCACACCACAAGCCAGGCGATTTATGGAATAATCCAAGGCGGGCTTTTTGAAGAGCTGAGAAAGCAAAGTGCAGAATTTATCTCATCCCTGGATTTTGATGGGATTGCGATAGGCGGCTCTTTTGGAAAGGATGAGATGAGCCTTTCCTTGGATTGGGTAATGCCGCTTCTTCCTGAAAACAAGCCAAGGCACCTTCTGGGTGTTGGTGGGGTAAGTGACATCTTTGATTCTGTTAAAAGAGGCATGGATACCTTTGACTGCGTAGGGCCCACAAGGCTCGCAAGAATAGGTTATGCTTACCTGTTTCCAGAGTCAGGAGGCAACCCTAAGAACAAGTTCAAGTTCAGGCTGACGAACACAGGCTTTGAGAAAGACCTTTCTCCGCCTGATGCCAGCTGCGGATGCTATGTGTGCAGGAATTTTTCAAAGGCTTACATCAACCACCTCTTTAAGAATAACGAGGTTTTGGGCCTGCGGCTACTGTCATATCACAACCTTTTTTTCTTCTCAAGGCTGATGAAGCTTATCAGAAAAAGCATAATAGAAGGGCGGTTTGAAAAGCTTTATTCAGAATGGCTAGGATGAATCTCCTTATGCTGTTGCTTACTCTTCTGCTTTGGTATATTTAGGGTAAGTGCCGTCACTCATAAAAACACTGTCTGTTTTTACAGCACAGCCCTTTTTGCTGTTGATAATCTCATCCGTTGTCATTACAGCCTTGCCATAAGCAATCAGCTCGCCTTTTAGCGACAGAATCCCGACAACGCTTTCCTTTTTGATTCCTGTCTCCACTTTAACTATTCCAGGCACATTCAGCGGGCTTCCATGGCATATCGGGTCAATCGTGCTGTCCATTACGAAAACCTTTGGAAGAAACTCTACAGCTTTTTCCATTGGCTGGACACAGTGCCTGAGAAACTTTTCATTTCCCTGGGTTTTGTAGTAATGCCAGGCATCATTAACATCATGCAAGGTCACGAGGCTGGTGCTTTCATTGAAAGGCCCACTTTTTGTCCTTCTTAACTGAGCCATATGCGCCCCGGTGCCAAGCGAAGCCCCAATATCGTGGCAGAGCTTCCTTATGTAAGTGCCAGCCTCGCACCCAACCTTAAAAAGCACTTCCCTGTCTTCTATCTCAAGAACCTCAAGGTAATAGATAGTTCGTTTTCTCTTTACTCTCTTAACAGCGGACTTTATAGGGGGAACCTGCTCAATCGTGCCTATGAAATTCCTGCATGCCTTTCTTATCCTTTCTGGCTCAATGTCAGAGTGCAGGTGCATAACAGCAATGTATTCCTTTCCTGACTTAAGAAGAAGGTTTGCTATCTTTGTGGCTTTGTTCAGCGTTACAGGAAGGCACCCGGTTACCTTTGGGTCAAGTGTTCCAGAATGCCCTGCTTTCTTCACCCCAAGAATCCTGGAGAGGTAGTAGCTTGCCTGGTGAGAGGTTGGCCCGGGCGGCTTGTCCAGGTTTACTATACCATACTTTAGGAGAGCCTCTATTGGCCGCTTGCCAGGGTAGTGCCCAAATCTGTCATTCGTTTCGCTTTGCCTAATCTCGATAACTTCTCTCTTTTCCTTTTCAAACGGAAGCATTCCCATAAGAAGCAGGTTCAGCGCTTTATTTATCTTGTTTTTGGTTTTTAAGGGAAGTAAGGTAAAGGATTGATATTACATCCTTTTCATTTGCCTTGACCATGCTAACTATTTCCATAAGCAGGAATTTCAGGAAAAAATTGCTCATTTCCCCGCAGAGCTGCTCAGTTTTCTGGTATTTATCTAACCCTTTTTTGGCATCAAATGACTTTGTGTTAAGTGAGTTGATGTAATAGTTTATATTCTCAATAATAGACTCAAATGCCTTTTTTACGCATTTTTGCTTAAGCTCGGCCTCATCAACAGACTTAACAGCATCAAAAAGCAGGTCGGAGATTTTCTCGAACCTCTGTGCAATCCTCATAAAGAGCGGCAATGCATCTATCACTATGTCTTCATCATATGTTTTTCCTGAGCTAAGCTCAAAAACCCACCTGTTAAACATATGGTATATCTTGTCTGTGTCTATTTCAAGGCTTTTCAGCGTTTCTTTGCTGTTATCAGTGGTAATGGTTTCCATTATCCTTTTTAGGATGAAAAGGAATCTTAGCAGGATTTGGTATGTATTTACCTTCTTGAGAGAGATAAAAAACCTTACATCAATCTTTCTTGAGTCCTCATATATAATCTCAGCCCCGCTGAGGGTTTTTATAAACTTGTCAATCCTTGACCTCATCTCAGAGCTTATGTCTTTCGAGGAAAAGAGAGTAGCTTCATTAACGCCTATATAATATAATGTATAAAGAACCTGAAGTATTATGTCGCTTTTCTCATCAAGGTTAACCCGGACAGTATCCTGAACCGATTCTTCAGAATTGCTTATAATAATGCAGTTGTTCCTTTCGAAAACATTTACAACAGACTGCTCCCTGATGTTGTTTCTCTGAATCCATTTCTTGGGCAGGGACACCGTGTAGGTTGAGCCCCCCACAAGCTGGATTTTTCGTTTATTCATAGTACATAGAAGCAGCACTAAATATATAAATTTTGTGGAAAAAAACTATTATCCCCTATTACGTCAACGACAGAATTAAATCACAACCTTTTTAAACAATTGCAAAATCCTTGGAATAGTGAGAATTATGGCAAAAGAGCTATGCACATCGTGCAAGACAGACATCTCAAACCTTTCAGGAACAGTGCATTTCAAGTGCCCGGAATGTGGTGAAGGCATTATTCGGTGTGTTAAATGCAGGGTCAGAGGGGTTAGCTATGTATGCCCGGCATGCGGCTTTACTGGCCCTTGATTTTCTTGCTTTGGTGATAATTATGGGAACAATGATTATACATATGAGGATTATGCCTGAGTCAATTGAGGCAGATATTGAAAAGCTTAGCCAGGCAGTTAAGGAGAAGATAACCTCTGAAGCACCGGTAGATGATGTTAAGCTTAGCATTACTGATGTTGCTTTTGGCCTGAAGGCAGTGAATGCCTATTTTGTTATAGATGAGAGCTTCTCAGGTTTTGATGCACTTGAGGAAAAGCTTCAGGGTATTGAAGGAGTTTCCTCAACTGAGATTGTTGACATGAGAAGGGCTCTTGGCTAGGCTATTAGAAAAATAGGCAGTTTCTTTTTTATTCTTTATGTTATTTTATTCTTTGTTTTATTTTTTAATTCTTTTTTTAATTCTCTTTTTTGATGAATTCTTCAATCTCTTTTAAGCAGGCATTGGTTTTTACCCCTGTGCCTGAGAAATGTGTCCTTGATGCCTTGTAGCCTTTTTTCTTAAGCCAGGAGATTAGTGTTGAAATCCTTGGAGGGCTTGACTTTAGCTTTCTTGCGATTTCATGCAACTCATGAAACCCAAAAACGCCGGTTTTGGTCTCTTCAGCCAGAGTTCTGATAAGCTTGCCTGGCTCTTTTTCAGGGTCAGCAATAGCAAGCATTTCCTTAAGCAGTGCATTATCATTCAGCTCTCCGGCCCACAGAGGGCCAAAGCATGCATCTTCAGGATTATCCCGGGCCTCAAACTCGAGCCCATCAATCCTTAAGTGCTTAAACTTCCTGAAAATATTGTTGCACTGCTCCTTGCTTTTATTTGCTATAAAATAAGCCCTGAAGTAATGCTCTGATGAGTAGGACAATACAGGAACAAGGGCTTTGTCATACTGCATCCCGGCCAGCTGCACTTTCCTTATAAGAATTCTCAGGCCGGCCTCTTTCATCAGGAAATTCCTGACAGGGACAGCCCAGTACTTTCTCCTGCAGGCATCAGTGTAAGTGCCGCACAGGGGAGCAGTGTCGGTTGCGGTTACGGCAATAATACCCTTGCTCCTTATGGATTTCACAGCAGCATCAAGAAAAGGGTTCGGGGTCCCAAAAGGGTCAATATCAATATAATCAAAAGGCCTGTGCCTTAGCAGGAATGAGCTTGCATCTTCATTAAAGACCGGGGATTCCAGGCTGTTTTTCTTTAGGCTTTTCTTTATCGCCTTAAAGCAGTTCTCATCAAAGTCATTAAAGAAAACCTCTTTCTTGATTTCAGGGCATTCAAGGGCAATCCTCATTCCCCTCACCCCGGATGCAGCCAGTGGCAGGGCAAGCCTGGCCGGGCTCTCCCGGCTGTTTTTTCTGTTATTAAAATATGCTGAAACCAGAAGCACGCCAATGCTCCTGTTTAGCTCCATCTTAGGATTATAGAAAACATCAAGCTCTTTAGATATCTTCTCGCCCCGTGACGCATAAAATTCAGCTTTGCCTTCTTTTATAAGTGAGTTCTTCATTTTTCTGGCTTGTTTGCGTTGTTTTTTTTGGCTGGCTTATTTTCTTCTTTTTTTAAATGGATTACTTGCGATTCTATAAAAAGGTTTTTAAAGTGAGTGCGCCCATTGGTGTTTATGTTTGATATAGTAATAGGCAGAAGCAAAAAAAACCAGGAAAAGTTTGGGCTTGAAGGCACGGTTTTTCTTGGCAAGCAGTATGTAAGCATGGGGCAGTACATCTCACTCTCAAACAGGGTTTTTGTTGATGTGTCCACAAGCCATAGCGTCTTCATCTGCGGAAAAAGGGGCTCAGGAAAGTCATATACCATGGGAGTTATCGCTGAAGGCATTGCAGACCTTCCCGAAGAGGTCAGAAGCAACATTAGCGTAGTAATCCTGGATACCATGGGGATTTACTGGACAATGAAGTTCCCAAACAAGGAGGACGCAGGCCTGCTTGAGAAGTGGGGGCTTAAGCATAAAGGGCTCAATGTTAAGATTTTTACCCCAAGCGGGTATTTTGACCTTTTCAAGGAAAAGGGGATTCCCACAGACTACCCTTTTTCAATAAAGCCAAGCGAGCTTAGCGCATCAGACTGGCTTAATGTGTTTGGTCTTGAGAAGAACTCTGAATCCGGTGCTTTGATTGAAAAAATAGTTAACAGGCTTTTCAAGCGTACCAAGGATTATGGGTTTGAAGACATCCTAACTGAGATTGACCTGGAAGATTTCTCAAAAGAAATTAAGCTGATTGTAAGAAACAGGTTTAGCAATGCCCAGAACTGGGGGCTTTTCTCAAGCTCAGGGACAGACATCAGCCAGATAATAGCCCCTGGCCAGATTAGCGTGATAGATGTAAGCTGCTATGCAACTATCCCCGGTGCAGAAAACTTGAAATCTCTTGCAATAGGCCTTATAGCACAGAAAGCGTTTGAGGAAAGGATGAAAAGCAGGCGCTCTGAGGAGTTTAAGGAAGTCAATTCAGCAGTTGACCTGTTCAGCACCGAAACATCCTTATCTATGGATAACCCGATGGTTTGGTTCATAATTGACGAGGCGCACGAGTTTCTTCCAAGGGAGGGAACAACAGGCGCTTCAGATGCCTTAATCACCATCTTAAGGGAAGGCAGGCAGCCTGGTGTTTCACTGATTCTTGCAACACAGCAGCCAGGGAAGATACATACTGATGTGATAACACAGAGCGATATTGTCATTTCCCACAGGCTCACAGCTAAGGTTGATGTAGATTCGCTTGGAATGATTATGCAAAGCTATATGAGGGAAAGCCTTAACCAGGCAATAGACTCGCTTCCAAGGGAAACAGGTGCAGCCCTGGTTTTCGATGATGACAATGAGAGGCTTTTTCCCATAAGGGTAAGGCCAAGGCTTACCTGGCACGGGGGCTCTGCACCATCTGCGATCAGGATAAGAAGAGAATTATTCAAAGACATCAGAAGAGACTTCTTAAAGTGGGAGCATGAGAGAAAGCGACCTTAACCTGTTTTTAGCAGCCGTGCTGCTTTTTTTATTTAGTGGGCATGCCCTGCAAAGTAAGCGAGCAGCCCCATTATCGCAAGCCCGCAGATTATAGCCAAAACATGAACCACTGTTTCTTTTAGCCTGCATTCCTGATGAAGCTCGGGCACAAGGTTAGAGGCAGCAATGTAAATGAAAGTGCCAGCAGAAAAAGGAATAAGAAAAGCGCTGAAACCCTCAATCCTTAAGTGAAGCAGAAAAGAAACCAGCACTCCGATAATCGCAGTGGCTGCGGAAAGAAAATTGAAAAATACGGCTTTCTTTTTTGAAAGCCCTGCGTAAAGCAGTATCCCGAAGTCAGCAATCTCCTGTGGAACCTCATGAAAGATTACTGATATAGTTGCAGCAACCCCTACAGGAATGCTTACAATATAGCTCCCGGCAATTACCAGCCCGTCAACAAAGTTGTGGATTCCGTCCCCTATCAGGTTGATTGGTGCAAGCCTGTAAGCATGCCCATGCCCTGCCTTGCACTCCTTATTTATCTTATTGTGGTTATGGTGCCAGTGGATAAGCTTTTCAAGCATGAAGAAAACCAGAAAGCCGGCAAAGACGCCAAAACCAACCACGAACTCGCTGCCCAGCCCGGTGTGGTAGTGCTCTTCGTGTGCATGCTCGTGATTTTCGGTATGCTCATTATTTTCAATGTGCTCAAGGATGTGGCCATGGCCGTGCTCATGCTCTATTACTCCGTACGCTTCAGGCAGAAAGTGAAAAAACACAGTGCCGAGAAGTGTCCCGACAGATACGCTGAGTAGCACCATGAGAATCTTGTTAGGCACCTTTTTCTTCAGCAGGAAAGGCAGAAATGCAGCCACAGCAATAAGAGAAACAATAACAACGCTAATAAGTGAATACGCGAAAGCGCCTGCCATAGCCTTTTTTGGGTTTTGTGTTTCTTTTAAATTATTTGTGATTTGCGCTTACATGCTGCTTTTTTCCTCAAAACTCAGTTAAATTTAAAAATAGGGAGTTGTTTTATCTTGAGCATGGCTTCAAAACTCAGCTTTGACAGGACTCCAGGATGGCTCAGAGTAAAGGAAAGCGATAAAAAGAAGATATTCGATTTTTCTTCAGGATACCTTGATTTCCTTAACGCCTGCAAAACAGAAAGAGAGTCTGTTGATTTCATTAAGAAAGAGGCAGAGAAGAAAGGCTTCAGGGACATCAGAAAAGCTGGCAAGCTGAAGCAAGGCAGCAAAGTTTATTATGAAAGCAATTCAAAGAACATATTCCTGGCAGTTGTAGGAGAGCCAAAAATAAGTGTTGCAATATCGCACCTCGACTCTCCACGGCTTGACCTTAAGCCCCTTCCTCTCATTGAAGATTCGGGCATAGCATTCCTCAAAACACACTATTACGGCGGCATAAAAAAATACCAATGGCTTAACATACCGCTGGAAATTCGCGGAGTTGTCATGTCAAAGGGAAAGAAAATCAATGTTTCCATTGGGGAAAAGGACAATCTTTATTTCACAATCACGGACCTGCTTCCGCATTTGTCCCAAAAACAGATGGACAAGAAAGCATCAGAGTTCGTAGAAGGCGAAGACCTTAACATGATTTTTGGCAACATGCCGCTCAATTCAAAGAAGGCAGTTAAGGAGAATATGCTTAGCCTGCTGAACAGGAAATACGGCATTACTGAAGAAGACTTCGTCTCTGCAGAGCTTGAGCTTGTCCCTGCATTCAACGCGAAAGACCTTGGTCTGGACAGGAGTATGCTTGGCGGCTATGCACATGATGACAGGTCATGCAGTTACGCTTTGCTGAAGGCAGTACTTGAGTCATCAAAGCCAAAGGCAACGTCAATTGCGCTTTTCGTGGATAAGGAGGAGATAGGCTCAGAGGGAAACACAAGTGCAGGCTCAATGCACTTCGTCAACTTTCTGGAGATGCTTAAAGAGAAGTGCGCATGGAAGGAAAGGATAAACGAAATCCTTGTTTCAGGAGAATCAATTTCAGCAGATGTCACATCGGCATTTGACCCTTTCAAAAAGGACGTTTTTGATGCGGCAAACTCAAATGAGCTCTCAAAAGGCGTATCGATTGAGAAATACAACGGCTCTGGCGGGAAGTACTGTGGCAATGATGCAAGCGCAGAGTTCTTTTACAGGATAAGGGAGCTCGCAAACAAGAACAGGATCATCTGGCAGACCGGGGAAATAGGCAAGGTTGACATTGGAGGCGGAGGCACAGTTGCAATCTTCCTGGCCAAGCTTGGGCTTAATGTTATTGATGCAGGGATTCCTGTGCTAGGCATGCACTCCCCTTTTGAGGTAATAAGCAAGCTTGACCTGTATGAAACCTACAGGCTTTACAAGGTGTTTTTAGATGAGCAGTGAAAAAATCGAGTCAGGGACTGAGTACAGCAGCTATAGTGAGGGCTCTTCTTCCACTTCATCAAATTATTATGAAGAAGAAAACAAACTTCTAAAGGCAACAGTGAGCCATCTTAGGAATGAATTAATGCGACTGAGGCAGCCGCCCCTTATGCTCAGCGAGGTTATCAGCGTTTTTGATGACAAGGCAATTATAGTTATCTCAAACGGAAACAGGTTTATGGTCAATGTTGCGAGCAACCTTCAGGGAAAAATAAAGGTTGGAAGCTTTGTGCTAGTTGAGCAGAAGAACCTTAACATTGTTGACTTAGTCAAGTCAAGCATAGGCGAGATGAATGCTGAGAAATTTGTCATAATTGAAAAGCCAGAGGCAAGCTGGAAGCAGATAGGCGGCCTTGAAGAGCAGATTCAGGAGCTTAAAGAGGTTATAGAGCTCCCATTAATGAAGCCAGAGCTGTTCAAAAAGATAGGCATAGTCCCTCCAAAAGGAATCCTTCTACATGGCTCGCCGGGAACAGGGAAGACCCTGCTGGCAAAGGCAGTGGCAGCATCTACAAACTCTACTTTTATTGAGTTGGTAGGGTCAGAGCTTGTCCAGAAGTTTATAGGCGAAGGCGCTAAGCTTGTAAGGGAAATGTTTAAGCTTGCAAAGGAAAAAGCGCCTGCAATTATATTCATAGACGAGATAGATAGCATAGCAGCAAAGAGAATCGAGCTGGGGACAAGCGGCGAGAGGGAAGTCCAGAGAACATTCATGCAGCTTCTTGCAGAAATTGACGGCTTTAAGAACCTTGATAACGTTAAGGTCATCGGCTGCACAAACAGGAGAGACATAGTTGATCCGGCAATACTCAGGCCAGGCAGGCTTGACAGGCAGATTTGTGTTCCGCTTCCTGACGACCAGGGAAGAGAGCAGATATTTAAGATTCACACAGGAAGGATGAAGCTCTCAAAGGCAGTTAAGCTTGAGATTATATCAAAGAAATGCGACGGCTTCTCAGGAGCAGAGATCCGGGCAGTGTGCACAGAGGCAGGCTACTTTGCAATAAGAGCAGGAAGGTCATCAGTCACAATGAAAGACTTTGAAAAGGCAATAGAAAAGGTAAAGCAGTCCGACGAAATTGAGTCTAGGGAATTTCAGGCAATGTTTGGCTGAGCCCTTCCTTTTTTCTTAATAACTTGAAGAAGTTCCCTCAGTAGTTACTTCCGCTCATCACAATTCAGAGGGTGTTCACCTCATCATCGGGAAATTAAGTAATAGCAAGCATAGTTTAAATACCTTTTGCAAATTCATCAGGTTCTTAAAAAAAAAAGAAAAATTATAAATGCTGCTTAAATCTTCTGCCTTATGTATGCCAAGGTACCAAAGCAAAGCAAAGAACTAATAAAAAAGCTAAGGATAGACAAGAAAAAGAGGTTTTTTTCTGATGACTGCTTCGTTTATGCTCCTATTATTGCTCAGCCTGATAAAGAGCTGGGCTTATCTTTAGCATCCCCAGAAGAGATTAAGCAGTTTTCAGAAAGCAAAAAAAAGAGCGCTACGCTCAAAGAATTGCTTAAGAAAGAATTCACTGAAGAAAAAATCGAACAGTTAAAAACTTCCTATGATATTGTCGGGGACATAGCTATACTTGAGATAGACCCTGAGTTTGAGAAAAAGAAAAAGCAGATAGGCCAGTCGCTTATGGCCTCAAACAAAAGAATCAGGACTGTTCTTATGAAAAATGGAAGGCACCAGGGAGAGTTCCGCCTTCAGAAGCATGCACACGTTGTTGGAGAAGATAAAAGAGAAACAACACACAAGGAAAACAACTCTCTTATAACCCTTGATGTGGACACCTCTTACTTCTCTGCAAGGCTTGCAAGCGAGCGAAAAAGGGTTTTCAGGCAGGTAAAAGAAGGTGAAAGCGTAATGGCCTTCTTTTCTGGTGCTGGCCCTTACCCTGTTGAGATTTCCAAAAACACAAAAGCAAAATATGTTTATGGCATAGAGCTCAACCCAGAGGCACATAGATACGCGCTCCGGAACAAGTTTCAGAATAAATGCTGGAACTTTCTTCCAATTCTTGGAGATGCCAAAAAAGCATCAAAAAAAATCGGAGGGCACATCCTGGGGCTGAAGAGCTCCATCTTGCCGGAGCAGCTTAAGCCAAGGCTCGAAAAGGATTACTCCATTCATGAGCTTTTCCTGTTTGATGACGACCTTCAGCCAGAGGCAAGGCAGCTTGACCACAAAGTAGACAAGAAGGCCCATAACATAACAAAGCTGAAAGAATCCATTGAAATGCTTAAAAGCAAAGGAAAGAATGTTTTTGTCCACATGCCGCTTGGAGAGCATTCGTTAACTAACCTGTTGGATACATTGCTTTACCTTGGAAGGCTCTCAAAAGAAATGCAGTTTAATACCATAGCGCACTTGCATTGCTCTTTTAGTGAAGCAATGAAAATACTCAAAAGGACAGAAAGAGTTAATCCCTATATCTTTTTTGAAAACCTGAATGAAGACTCAGAGTTCAGAACCTGCAAAGATTTCCTGAGATTTAAGCCTTATATACAGAATGTATGTGTTGATGTGGCTCACCTTGGTCTGTGCCTGAAAAGCAACAGTAAAGTTATTGAAGAGATTAAGGAGTTTAACAGGCATTTTAACCTTTACTTTCACATCAGCAATGTAAAAGGCAATCTTGAAGGAAGAAAAGTTGAAGACGGCTATCTTGATATAAATCAAATATTCAACGAAGCCTCGTTTGGGATTTGCGAGGTTTTTAGTGCCGATGAGTCTAATCCCATCGAAATGCTTTCCTCATTTGATAAGATGTCTGAATGCAAAAAGCATTTTGAAAGAATAATCATGCCATTGCCAATGGGAGCAGAAGGATTCCTTGATGATGCCCTTGAATTGTCAAAGAAAGGCACAATCGTTCACTTCTACAATTTTATAGACGAGGAGGACATGCATAACGCCGCTCAAAGAATTTTAGCAGCATGCAAAAAGCAAAACAAAAAATGCAAAATTCTTGAAATTGTAAAATGTGGCCATCATTCTCCCGGGAGGTTCAGGATATGCATAGACTTTTCTGTTGAGTAGGCTAAGATGCTCTTTTATATACGAGCTGGAAACAGTTCTTCTTTTTTTCCAAGCATTAAATTGGTATTTGCTGAAAATTTTTTCAGAATATTCTGGAAAAAAAAGTGCAGAAAAAGAAAGTTTTATATACTACTGGCTCAAAAAAAGTATTAAGCATAATTGCTAAGGTGTAAAAATGCCAACAAATAAAAAAACAGTAAAGAAAGCAGTAAAGAAGAAGGTCGCTCCAAAGAAGAAGACTACAGCAAAGAAGAAGCCAGCAGCCAATAAATCTACTGCTAAAAAAACAACTGCTAAGAAGAAGCCAGTAGCCAAGAATAAAGCTGCTCCTAAAAAGAAAGCAACAAAGAAAAAAGCAGTTAAGAAAAAGAAGTAAAACTTTTGATTTTTTTATTTTTCTTTTTTCTCAATCTTGTTTCTTAATCGAATTATAGTTTTTTATGTTACAAGTTCAACTGTTGCCTTCTGCTGTTGTTATTGTATTATTATATCCCTGCGATAGCAAGGGCAATGAACCCAGCCATAAGCATATAGCCAAGCCTCTTTAGCTTTCTCTCCTTTGTAACTACAAAAGAGATAAGTATTCCCGGGTAGGCCAGGCCAATGAGCCCCAAGCCCATAAGGGAAGCAAAAGCAAAAAACAATGCAACCAGGGAGAGCTTCGCTGTTCTTCTTAAGATCCAGCTCTTAGCTTCCATAATCTCGCTATGGCTCCTGAACACAAGGACATTCAGCAGGGTTGAGAAAAAAGCGAAGAAGAGCGCAAAGAAGAACAAAAAGGTAAATGCGTTGAATGATGCGCTTATTATCCATGCAACAAATATAGCAAGCACTATCAGGACAGGAGAAACAAGGAAAGCCTTTTCACTTTTCTTAATGCTGTTCATGCCCCTGGCCAGGCTAACCCCAAGGAGCGGCAAAGCCAGCCAGATGATTGAGAAATAATTCGCAGGGGTTCCGAATATAGAGAAAAATACCTGAAAAACTGCCAATGTCACGATAAAAAGAAAGGCAAAATTCCGCCTGAATAAGTCTTTTGGAGATTTTTCACTTATAACAAGAATTGAATGCAGCACAATCCCACTGCACATCATAATCCCAAGAATCGCAGGAAGGTCAACCGTGAAATCAGCGAAGGCCGCAAACGGGACAGAAAATGCAAGCAAAAGCCAGGATATCCCTGTAAGTGCCTGTATTATCTTTTTTTTCGGCACTTTAATCATGCCCGTGATTTCTTTTCCTACAACGAGGAGCAGTACAGCGCAAGCAGCCATTGCAAACCCCAAAAAAAGCCTCATTTCATCCACCTTCCGAGCCCTGACTGGTCTCTTTCACCAGCCTTTTTTGAAAGCTCATTTATCTTATTTTCTATTCTTTCCCTTTTGAACTCAAATTCATCACACAAAAACTTGGTTAAGGCTCTATTCTCAACACCTGAAAAATTGATTTCCTCTACTTCCTTGCATTCCATGCCTTTTATCAGCCTGAAAACCTCTTCCCAGGAGAATTCAAAATGCGAGCTCCATGAAACACTGGAAAACAGGCCTTCAAAGTCTTCCCCGTGCTCTTTAACCAGCTTAAGCGCTTTTTTTGGCCCAATCCCAGGAATCCCTTTCTGGTTAAAGTCTGTCCCTGAAAGCATTGCAAGCGCAATCAGCTGGTCTTGTGAAATACCAAGGCCACTAAGTGTTTTGCTGAGCTCAATCATCTCAGGCTTAACTTTTAGGTAGGCAAGCCTTCCCGGAAGCTTTTTCCTGCCGCTGAAGCTTAGGTTCCTAACAAGCCTCTCAGCCCCGAAAAGCAAGGCGTCATAATCCTCACTCGCCACAGCAAAAGCCATGCCTCTTCTTACAAGGCACGCGGCCTGTGCCTCTCCCTCACTGGGAGCCTCAACAAAAGGAACGCCCATAAGCCCAAGAAGCCTTTTGCTCTGCTCAATCATTTCAGAATCCAGCCTTGCGGTCCGCATTGAGTACTTAAGGTAGTCTTCCTCCCTTTCTTCCTCCCTTGCTTCCTTGAGCTTCCTTTCAGCCTCTTCCTTCACCCTGCTTCTTCTTTCTTTTTCGCTTTTCTTAAGGTCGTGGGACTTGCCATCAAAGACATAAACAGGCTTTATTCCCAGCTCAAGAAAGTTCGCGGTCCTGAAAAAGAGCCCTGAAAGGTGGCTCGTGATTCTCCCTTTTGAGTCCATAAGCGGAGTGCCGTCATACTGCCTGATAATAGTAAGAAACTGGTAAAGAAAGTTAAAGGCATCAATGGCAATTACCTTTCCGGAAAGCTCAGATGCCTCGATTCCCCTTGAATTTGCAAGGCCTTTAAGTTTAGTTCCCATTGTTTATGATTCTGATAATTCTAATGCATACTTTTCTTATATATTGTATTTAGCTTAAGCTTTCAGATTACCTTTACCAAAATAGACTTGAATTTGCTGCCAAGGCTTTCAACGCATTTCTTAGTTAGCTTGCCGGAGGTGATGAAAACCAAAGGAAGGTGCTTATTCATGGCGTCTATGTAAGCATCACTAATGTCCTGGTCGCTTACCCTGCTCTTATTCTTGCAGAAAACATAATATCTTGCCCTGCCAAAAGGCGTGGGAAACGATGCAACGCAGTTGAATTCCTTGTCTTTTTTTACAATATTGAATGAAATCACAGAAACAGAGTTTTCGCTGAAGAAGTTAAAGACCTTCTCTGTAAATGAGTTCTTATCAAAATCTGGCTTTGCCGGCTCTTCCCGCTCTGGCTCAGTTTCCTTTTCCTGCTGGCTTTTTTGTTTCGCCTGCTCTTTCTGCTTGTCCTCTTCCCTGTTTTCTTTTTGTTTCTCTTTCTTTTCCGGCTCTTTTTCCTGCTTTCCTTCCTTATTCTCCTGGCCTTTTGGCTCACTTTCTGTTTTTTCAGGCTCTTCCTGCTGTTTTTCTTCTTTTTCTTCCTTGGGCTCTGGCTCTCTCTTTATCTTTGCAATCTCAGTAAGCTTTGCGTCTCTTTCAATTACACCTTTTCTTTGCTTTTCCAGAAGAATGTCTTTCACATGCTCGTTTGAGATTGAGTAAAGCTTCCAGAATTTTTCAGATGAGCCATCTTTTGAAATAGCCTCGATTGGAATAGCAAAATCCTTAATCTGGCTCATAGCAACCCTCTCAGCAGGCTCGAGCTCTGAGTCTCGTATTACCTTTTTTGACTTAAGCATGTCAAAGGCCTCTTTTTCCTTTGAGCCGAGATGCTGTACGAACTGCTCTAGCCGGTGCTTTCTCTGCGGAACATAATAAACCGGGCTTGAGCCGACTTTAAGTGAAGATACTTCAGCGATCTTCTTAGATACAAGGCCAGACAATACAGCACCGGCAATGAGTGAGCTCAAGTTAAGCGCTCTTGCAATGTCCATAGTCAGCAGTGCACCTTTCTCCCTTAGAAGCTGTGCCGCCTTGTCCCCGATAGTCTTCATATCCTCAGCCATTTTACCTCGTAGAAGCTTGCTTCTCCCTCGTTGTCAACAAAGGCAAGAAGAAGCTTTTTTTTTGTTGTGTTTGCAATCCTTGCTCTTGCAGAAAATCCTGACGCAGACAGCCTCTTGTTCTCAGAGGCGCAGAAAACCGCCCAGTCCGAGTGGCTTTTTCCCGGAGCCTTCCCTTTCTGGTATGCAAGAAAGTCAGCGCCAAACTTAAACCCGCTCTTTAGGCAGTATCCTTTTTCTCTCAATGCAGAGTAAACTGCACATTTCTCCCTGAAGCCAGGAATCCTGGCTTTTGCCGTTCTTGAAAATTCAGAATGCCCCAGGCTTTTTTTGCCTTTGCCAATGACCTCAACCTTTCCTTTCTTTAAAAGGTAAGCAGCCTCAAGCAGGCTTAGCAGGACCATGCCGTTATCCTCGCTTCCAAAATGGCTTTTCTTATGAAGCAATGCCGCTTCTGAAGAATTCTCGAGAACTACGCTCTCGCCCTTTAGCATTCCCTTTATTTTCGCCATCGTAGAATAAATGCAGCCATCATTTAAATATTTTGTTTTAATTTGAGGGCTTCTTAATTATTCCAAGAAGGTTGTAAGCCAGCCTGTCTGCAGCTTTTACAAGCCCTTCCTCGCTTTCCGCTTCAACAATTATGCAGAGCCCGTCCTTATAAACTGCCGTAGTGTCCCCAAGCACAAGCTTAATCACAGAGGCCTCTTCTGTTGCATTGAAGCAGTCAGCAGGAACCAGCTCTTTCTGCTCTCTTCCCTCAGGAAAGTATGTTACAGTCATCATCGTAGGGATGTTCAGCATGCCGGTGGCGAAATCTGTCCTCGGGCTGGTAATCTTGGCAATCTCGAACTGGGCTTGGGTTGCCCTTGAGGTATAATATGGATATGTTGTTACATAAATCTTCTCGGCGCTTAGAATTAAATCATTCACCCCAGACTCAACAGGAATATGCTCCACGCTTTCCGGACCATAAAAAAAATCCACCTTGTACAGCTCATTATCAAGCGTGAGCTTTGTCTGCCACCCATAAATGCTTTTTTCGAACCTAAAGCCGTTGTAAACATAGCTCGTTTCCGGGCCTTCTTCTATAGGAAAATCATATTCGGGGGAATAAATCCTGAATGGAAGGTATGCAGCAACCAAGATGGCAATCACCAGCACAGAAATGATTGCAGCATAAGCCAGGTTATTTCTTTTTTTTGCCTTATTTTTTTTTTTGCCAAGAAGCCTGCTTTTGCTTTCTTTCTTTGCACCTTCTCCTGAATCCTGAGCTGCTTCTTCTGCTTTCTCCTCCTCAGGCTCTTCTTCTTTTTCCTTTTTCAAGGCCTTTTTTTTCATTCTATTATCCCCAGCATTCTGTACATTATTGCATCCCTCATCTCAAGGATGCCGAAAGGGTATTCTGAAACCATCCTGAGGCAGTTTTCCTCAGCTGTAAATCCTGTGTGATTGCCTTCTTCCATAGTTACCACAAAAGTATTCTCGCTGGCATTAAGGCAGGTGATAACAGGATAGTCAACGAACTCGTTTTTTGAAACAGCCCCCTTTTCAAAGGCCTTTCCAACTGCAAGAAAATCAGTCTCAAGGACAAACCCTGCCAGCCCAATCACATCTGAAAACTGGCTCTCAACATCCAGAGAGAGATAAGTGGTGTTTGAATAAAGCATCTGCTCTAAAAGGTAATATTCAACCTCGAATAACTCGGCCCGGTAAGGCTCAGAAAAAAACCTGAACTCAATCCCCTCTATTACTGTTTTTACATAATTTAAGCCCAGGCTTCGGTCATATTCATAATAAAAGGAAAAATTGTTATACTCGAAGTTCTGCACTTCGGCAGGTGCAGGCTCATCCATTACAATAAACATACCGAAAACCAGCAATATTGCTATAAAGATTCCCCAAAAAAGCTGAAGGTTTTTCTTGGATTCTTTTCTCTTCTTGGCCCTTTCGCCTTTCTTTTTCATAAAGGCATTGAATCCTTGTGCCTTTTTAAATCTTTTCCTGTTTTAAGTTATATGCCTAATCCTTTTTTGGCATTAAGGAGTTGTCCAAAAACTTAATAAAAGAAAGGGTTGGACAGGGTTTTGTGGAAAACAGGAGGCATTGCGCCTTCTCGTAGGGTTGAAAGGGTTGAAAATATGCTTGAGCTACAAAAAGACATTATAAAAAAAGGGGCAACAATCATTGAAGGCTTTCCCGGATTTGGCCTGGTTGGCACAATAGCTACAGAATACCTTGTGCAGAACCTAAATTTCGAAAGGGTTGGCATGATAGTGAATGACAAGCTTGCACCAGTAGTTGCCATACAGGATGAGAAGCTTTTCAGGCCTTTTCCTGTTATGTATAACCCTGAGAAGAATATTGTGGTCATCTACGGCCTAAACATGGCTAAAGGCTTAGAGTGGGATATCTGTGATGATGTCCTTAATTTCGCCTCAAAAATAAAAGCAAAAAGGATAATATGCATAGAAGGGCTTTACAACCCGGAGTCTGAAGAGTCAAACGTGCTTTACTACAGCAACGATACAGAGATGAAAGAAAAGCTTAAGCATATTCCTGTAATGAAAAACGGCATTATTCTTGGAGTTACCTCCGCAGTCCTGATAAAAAACAGGAAGCGCAATGTAACCTGCCTCTTTGGTGAGACCCATTCAAACATACCAGACAGCGTTGCAAGCGCAAAGGTAATAGATGTCCTTAACAAGGCGCTGCACCTTAATATAGACATAAAGCCGCTTTTTAACCAGGCAAAGGACTTTGAGCAAAAGCTAAAGCAGGTTATCACCAGGTCCAATGAAGTGTCCAGGCAGAAAGAGCTTAAGGATGACTTAAGCTATATAAATTAATTGCTGATTCATGCATCAGCAGAATTCTAAAAACCGAAAAGCTTATATTCTTTTTTTGTCCAGCAAAGGCTTATGTCTAAGTTAGGTAACAGAAAGGCTAGCTTTGTTTTTGTATTCTTTCTTTTGTCTTTGCTGATAACTCTTTTTATATCTCTCCTTTCATATGCAAGTGAGGATGAAACCCGACTAAGCCAGCTTGTATCCAAAACTGATTTTAAAATGAATACATATAACTTTGAAGGCATTCAAATCGAACAGTATTATAATCTAAAAGAGGCAGTGGATTCTGCTATAGCTGAAATACATATAAACAGCCTTCGCACTAAATTCTCTGAAGAGGGCCTGGACATTGATTACGAGATAAATACCAATGACAAGCGAAAAAGGTACATCTTTGTATATTTTTGCATCGTGGATGAGTCAGAGGATTGCGCTAAGGATGCAAAGGCTTTTTTTAGCGATTTAGAGCTTACCCTCGGGATTTCTGAAGAGCCAGTTTATAAGCACAACGTCCTGATAAGCAGAGAAGGGTTAATGTTTATTAATCATGATTTTAATAATGCAAAAGAAGAGCCTGAGATTGGGCCTTTCCTTCAAGTTTTTCTGTCTCAAGAACTGCCAAATCATAAATCCTCTTCTGCTAAGATAGTTAATGGCCTGCTTTTGTCATCTTTAGCCAGAGAGGTTGCTTTCACTAAGGATTCTAGTGATGCTTATGATAGCCCATGCGGCAGTTTTGGCTCAATTTCTTTATCAGCGTTTGATTATTGCATGAATAATGGCTATA
>CAYUJZ010000014.1:26300-28030 GCA_964445165.1 uncultured Methanosarcinales archaeon | reverse complement strand
ATGCTGGCTCTGGCTTATTTTCGGGTTTTTGCTGGCTTTTCTGGTTGTTTTCCGGGTTTTTGCTGGAAAGGCTTTTAATCGCTTTTTTGCTGGCTTTCTCTTATGGATTATACTCAAAAAGAAAGTTACTTGAATGCTCTCAAGGAAGCCTGCATCCTCAAGGGATACAGCGAAAAGACATTAAGGGCTTACTACTTCAATGCAAAAAGGTTTCTCGATTTTGCAGAGAAAGCCAGGCTTAACCTGAACAAAGAGAGTGTTAGGTCTTATCTTTTAACCCTTGACTTATCAGTTAACTCAGTTCGGCTGCACTATGCATCCCTGAGGTTCTTCTTCTCACAAGTGCTAAAAAAGCCCTTTACCATCGAGGAAGTGCCTGTAAGAAAAAAGCAAAAGCAGCTCCCGAAAGTCCTCTCAAAAGAGCAGGTAAAGGCACTGATAGGCAGCACAGAAAACATCAAGCACAGGCTGGCCATAGAGCTGCTTTACTCTTCAGGGCTTCGGCTCCAGGAACTCGTTAACCTTAAAAGAAAAGACATAGACTTTGACAGAAACATTATCCGTGTAATAAACGGAAAAGGCAAAAAAGACAGAATCACCCTGCTCTCAGGCTCAATCAAGGCAGACCTGCTCAGGCACTACTCAAAATCGAATTTTAAGACAGAATACGTTTTAGAGGGAAGAAAAGGCAGGTACTCAAAAAAATCAGTTCAGTTTCTCCTGGAAAATGCAGGAAAAAAGCTAGGAATAAAAGTTAACCCGCACATGCTCAGGCACTCCTTTGCTACACACCTGCTTGATTCAGGCGTGGATATCCGGCACATTCAGGCGCTGTTAGGCCATACAGACTTAAGCACCACCCAGATATACACAAAAGTCTCAAATAAATCCCTTTCAGGCATAAAAAACCCGCTTGACAACCTTTAAGGTCACCCAAAACCTTTAAAAACACACCATCACTCAAAGCCGTTGATGAATCAGCTCAAAGAAATTTACGAGATGCTTTACTCACTCTATGGCCCCCAGGGCTGGTGGCCGCTTTTAGAGCTAAGCAATGACAGGCACATCAACATCACAAAATCCGGCTCACTCAAAGGCTACCACCCCGGAGACTACAGCTACCCAAAAACAGAAGCCCAGAAGCTTGAAATCTGCATAGGGGCTGTTCTCACCCAGAACACATCCTGGCTCCAGGCAGAGAAGGCCCTGAAAGCCCTAAAGATAAACAATCTCATAAACATAGACAGCCTAATCAAAGCCGATTCCGTAAAAACAAAGGAATTAATCAGGCCCGCAGGCTACTTCAACCAGAAGTATGAAAGGCTTATTCTCCTAGCCAAGTTTCTTAAGGCCCACAAAGGCACACCGGAAAGAGACGCTCTCCTGTCCATAAAAGGAATCGGTCCCGAGACAGCAGACTCCATCCTTCTTTACGCCTTCAGAGTCCCCAGCTTTGTAGTGGATGCCTACACCCGAAGGATTGTTCAGGGCTTAGGATTAGTCGTTGAAAAAAGCACCTACGACGAAATAAAAAAGATTTTCGAGGACTCGCTCAAAAAAGACTATAAAACCTACCAGGAATACCACGCCCTTCTCGTAGAGCACGCAAAAAGGCACTACAAGAGAGGCGACAGCATAGAAAACTGCCCCCTATTCCAGAGGTTCAACAAAAAACACCTTCTAAAATCAAATCACAGATAAAAAATACCCAAAAAACCATAAAAATAAGA